>JAYUCP010000465.1:0-3867 GCA_043740245.1 Acidobacteriota bacterium
CACCGCCGCTTGACGTTCACACTGAACAGGCCGTTTTTGGCGGTTAAGGGTGAACTTTACTTTCCTTCGGTTCCAAGGGGCCGGAGGCTTCGGAGGAGATATGGGAGAAATGGGAGAAATGAGAAGGATTTTTTCCCCTCTCATATCTCCCATAGCTCCCCTACCTCCCATCAAAACCTAGCGCCGCCTGCTCGTCAGCAAAAACTGCAAGATAAAGCTGAACAGGTTGATGAAGCCCAGATACAAGCTCATCGTGTGGCGCACGGCCGCGTCCCACGTGTTCTCATCCTGCGCCAGCCGCCAGAACTTATAGAGGAAGCCCAGCGAGAAGACGACGATGCCAATCAGCGAATAGAGCAAACTCACGCCGCGCGAGAAGCGCACGAAAATGCCGATCAACCCGACGACAATCAGCCCCAGCAACGCGATCAGATAGATCGGCCCCAAGAAGCTGAAGTTGATCCCCGTCGTCAGCGTCACAATGCCAGCGATCAGCATGATCGCCGTCGTGCCGGTCAGCGATTGCACCACAATGCCCGGCCCTGCTTCGGCCAGCGCGAATGAGACCAACGGCCCCAGCGTCATTCCGCCCAAAAAGCCGAAGCCCATCAGCAACCCCGTGCCGAGCACGCCGCCGCCAAACATCGGGATGATAAAGATCAGCGCGAACATCCCGATGATCGTCCCGATGATCGCCAGCCAACCCGACAAGTTGCGGCCCACATATGCGCCCACCGCGCCCAGCGCCACCGACGCGCTCAACAGCCCCATCACCTTGACCAGCAATGGCGTGCTCGTTTCGGGCAATACGCGCATGCCGATGAGCATCACCAACAATCCGGCGAAGACGGCCAGCACCAGATTCTTGACAGCGCCAGCGTCTGCGGCCAGTTGATCGCCGACATACGACGATTGACGATAGTACTTTTCAGCTTGCATAACTTTGTCCTCCAATCGGTGCGGTACCGCGCGCGATACCGCCTCAGTTAAACCGTTCAATCAAAGACGCAATCCATGAGCATCGCCTGGCCCAGCGCGCCAAGATACTCCTGATGCGACATATCCAACGCCCCGAAGTGGCTGATGTGCCAGGTGCGCATCTGCGCGTCCAGCAAGCGATACCCACGCGCGCGCAGGCGTTCGACCAACGCGACCAACGCGATTTGCGAGGCCGACGATTGCCGCGTGAACATGGATTCGCCAAAGAACGCGCCTTTCAACGAGAGGCCGTATAAACCGCCGATCAACGCGCCCGCGCTCCAGACTTCGACCGAATGGGCAAAGCCGCGCCGGTGCAATTCGGTATACAAGGCGATCATCTCATCGCTCAGCCAGACTTCTTCCTGGGTCACTTCGCTGTGCCGGGCACAGGCGTGAATGACATCCGGAAAACAGCTATTGATGCGGATTTCAAAGGGAATTTTGCGCAACGCTTGCCGCAACGACTTTCGCACCCGAAAGCGGTCATCCAAGGGAATGACCGTGCGCGGTTCCGCCATAAACCAATCAATCCGCCCCTCGCGCCCGCGCGCCATCGGGAAATATCCCTGCTGGTAGGCGGCCAGTATCTGTTCAGGCGTGATGGTGTTGCGTGTGATCTTGCCTCGCATGGCTGCGCATTATAGCGCACGGCGGCGCACTGGCAATCGCCACGAAACGCTGGCGGGGAGTTGAGCGCCCGATGTACGGCAAACTG
This sequence comes from Acidobacteriota bacterium, assembly GCA_043740245.1. Taxonomy (GTDB): domain Bacteria; phylum Acidobacteriota; class Blastocatellia; order RBC074; family RBC074; genus JACPYM01. The sequence continues at coordinate 1,697 of JAYUCP010000465.1, forward strand.
TTAGTTTGCCGTGCGCTTGGCTTTTAGAACCGCAGCTTTCACCAGTAGGTCTGCTTCGGCAGCCCCGGCAAACTAACAGTTTGCCGTACGTCAAGCGCTCCGTCTGAATTCACCAGCGGCCCGCGCTCCTGGCATCAATTGCGCAACCTCGGCATCAATGGCATTCTGCGCGCGTTCCCCTGCACCAACCAACAATCCTATGAAACACCTATCGCGTCGCCCCTATCTGCTGCTGCTCGCCGTTGCGCTGTTATCCATATCAGCGTTGAGGTCAGCGTTAAGCCAAACGCCCGCAACGCTTGCGCCGATGCGCTTCAGCTACACTGTAGCCATGCCGCAACCGCACACGCATCTTTACGAAATCAGCTTCACCATCGGCAACGTCACGGGCCCGCAACTGGACGTGTCGTTGCCGACCTGGACGCCGGGTTCGTATTTGCAGCGCGAATACGCGCGCCACGTGCAGGATTTCGCCGCGCGCTTCGACAACGGCCAGGCGCTGGCGTGGGAAAAGACCGACAAGGCGACCTGGCGCATCACGACCGGCATCGCCTTCCCGCAAACGCGCACGCTGCAAATTTTCTATCGCGTCTACGCCAACGAACTGGCGACACAGACCAGCCATCTGGACGCCACGCACGGTTACTTCAACGGCGCGTCGTTGTTTATGTACGTCAGCAACGTCGGCAATGCCAAAGAGCAACCCTGCAAGGTCAAGTTTCAATTGGCGGGCGCGACGGCGAATTGGAAAGTCGCTTCGCCGCTCGCGCTGACGCCGGATGCCGACGGCTATTTCAACGCGCCGAGTTACGATGTGCTGGTTGATTCGCCCACCGAAATCGGCACGCATCAATTGCTGGAATTCAGCGTGCGCGGCAAAGCGCACCGCGTCGCGCTCTGGCCCGGCCTGCCTGAAGACAGCGGCATCAGCGCCAATCAACTGACCGGCGACCTCGCCAAAATCGTCGAAGAGAGCGCGAAGATTTTCAACGGACTGCCGTATGAACACTACCTCTTCATCCTGCACGTGCAGCCCGGCATCGGTGGCGGCACTGAGCATTTGAATTCCAACGTGAGCATGACGCGGCCCGATGCTTTCAAAACGCGGCGCGGCTATCAGGGCCTGCTCGGCCTCGAATCGCACGAATACTTCCACTGCTTCAACGTCAAACGCATTCGCCCGCGCGCGCTGGGGCCGTTCGATTACCAGCACGAGAATTACACCAACAACCTCTGGGTCTCTGAGGGCATCACCAGCTATTACGGCGATCAACTGTTGCGGCGCGCTGGTTTGCAATCGGCCAGCGAATACCTGCAAGCCTGGGGTAAGACCATCGCCGATTACCGCCAGACGCCGGGCCGCTTTCAGCAAAGCGCGACGACCGCCAGCTTCAACGCCTGGATCAAGCTTTACCGGCCCGATGAGAATTCGCCCAACACGGCCATGAGCTATTACACCAAGGGCGAAATCCTGGGGATGATGTTTGACTTGGAAATTCGTTCGCGCACCAACAGCGCCAAATCACTGGACGATGTCATGCGTTTGCTGCTCGACAAATACGGCTTGCCCAAGCCCGGTTTTACCGACGCCGAATTGAAAGCCGCGTTTGAACAAGTCGCGGGCGCTGACCTGACTGACTTTTTCAACCGCTACGTTTACCACGCCGACAAGCCCGAAGCTGAGATCGAGTTTGAACGCTATTGGCGCATGCTCGGCTTACAGGCGAATGGCGTGTATGCGCCGAGCGCCAACATGCTGCTTGCGCCATCCAATAAAGCGCCCGGCACACTTGGCCTGCACACGCGCAACGCTGGCGACCGCATCGTCATCAGCAATGTGCTGGCAGGCTTCCCGGCTTACGATGCAGGGTTGAACAACAACGACGAACTCGTTGCGCTAGACAGCCGCAAGCTCGACGCCGCCAACGTGGGCGAACGTTTGGCTGAATTGCGGCAAGGACAATCCGTCACGCTGACGATCTTCCGCCGCGACCGCATGCTGACGTATTCGTTTGCTGCCGCGTTGAAGCCGTTTGATACCTATTCATTCTCTTTGTTGAAAGATGCGACGCCCGAACAAAAGGCCTTGGCAAAGGCGTGGCTCGGTGAAGAGTTGAAGTAAGTGACGCAAGCGCGCCAAGAGCATGGAGTTCAGGCTTCAGCCTGCGTTC
>JAYUCP010000466.1:0-23499 GCA_043740245.1 Acidobacteriota bacterium
AAAGTCTTTTGGGCGGCGGCGAGAAATTGATGGGCTTTTTACAGGCTGTAGGCGGCTTCGATAAAGGCGGCCTCTTCGAGCAAATCAAACCGCGCCAGCAAACGGACGATGAGGCGCATTACTGCCGGCTCCCTGCGCGTTTCGCCGCGCGACGTGTGACTTCTTCCTTCATGGCTTCCCAATCCGCCTGCGTCAGCGGCTCGCCGGCTTCACTGTTGAGGCCGTCCACCAGCAATTGCCTGAGTTTCGCTTGTTCGGTTTGCCTGGCTTCAGCGCGCAGTCTTTCAGATATAGCACTGGCAGCCATGGCACTGGCAGCCACGGCTCTGGGCGCGGTCTCGGTAAAGACCACCTCCGCGCCATCAAAGCCGAGCAGCAAGCCCTGCCCGGTGGTCTTCATTTCCAGGATTAAGTCGCGCGTGCTTTTGCCCAAGCACTGCGCCTTTGCCATCAAGGCGCGTGCGACTTGCGCCGTCGCTTCATCCACTTCAATCGTGATTGTGCTGGTTATCATAATGAAAAATCCCCCTCGCGTGAACTCGCTACGAATTATTGGAGGCGGATTATAGCATCGGATCAAACGAAATCATCCAGCCGGACTCGCGGCTTCCCCCTGATTGTCGTAGTCAGGCAGTAAGGAAAAGAGAAAAGCCCGGAACACTGCGGTTGACCGCGCAGTGCCTCCGGGCAATCGAAAAACTTCGCGGCTGCCGTTGGTGTGAAAGTGGCGGTGCAAAGTGACTCTTAATGATGGTTCCAAACTTGGTCGAGCGCGGCTAGAACAACAGCGCGGTTGGAATATGCAGCCGCCCACCTGAGACACACTTACCGGCCATTGACGCGGTCGGCACCGCGCCCGTGAGAATGGCGTTCTTGATTTGCAGATAAGAAGCGCCGGGATGGACGGAGGCATACAAGGCCACAGCCCCAGTCACGAATGGCGTCGCACCTGAGGTACCACTGTACGACCCATATTTGCCATACGGCACAGGGGAAATGAGATTGACGGCCGGTGCCGCGATGTCCACGCTGGTCGCGCCATAGTTGCCGCTGACATACTTCGCGCCCGCCGCGTCAATGCCTGTCACAGAGATGATGTTGGCGTGCGGATAGCTGGAAGGATAGTGCGGCGCGGCGTCATTGTTATCGGCGACATAATCCGCGCCGCCGTTGCCCGCCGAAGCGACAAACAGAATGTTGGCAGCAGCGGCGCGCCCAATGGCATCGGATAAGGCTTGTGAGTAATCCCCGCCGCCCCACGACGCATTCGCCGCAACGATGTTCAGCCCGTGGCGCTGTTTCAGGTCAATCAGGTAATCCAACGCCCGCACGGCATTGGCCGTGTCGCCGCCCAGCGGCCCGATGAATTTTGTCGAGATGAGCTTGATGTTCCAACTGACACCCGCCACGCCGGTGCCGTTGCCGCCTTTGGCGCCGATGATGCCCGCCACGTGTGTCCCGTGCACATCCAGCGCGCCGCGCCTGCCGCCGTCATAGATAGAACTGTCATTGTTGGCGAAATCCCAACCCCGCACGTCGTCTGCGTAACCGTTGCCATCGTTATCTACGCCATCAATCGGATCGTAGGGGTTGACCCAGACCTGGCCGTCCAGATCGGGATGATTGTACTGAATGCCGTCGTCAATCATGCCGACGTAGACCGTATTGCTGCCAGTCACGCCCAGTGCCCAGGCGGTCGCGGCGGCTGTGCCATACGGGTTGGCGGGCGAGGTCAGTGCGCCGCACATTCCCCATTGCGAGCCGTTGGTGTAGTAAGGGTCGTTCGACACCGCGTCAGGGGTGTAAAGCCAGTTCGGTTCGGCAAATTCGACCACCCCGTCGGCAGCCAGCGCGCGACGGGCTTGCAGACTTGAAAGATTTGCTTGGTAAGTCACTTGTACTAAATCCCCGCCGCCATCCGCCCGTTTGTTCTTGCTTACCAGCACTGACTTTTGCGTTGCGTTGACTTTACCAAAAGCACGCGATTTTTCAGCCGCTGTCGCATTCGCTTTGAATTGCACCAGCATTTCGCCTGGCATAGCGGCAACCGGATTTTGCCCCAAGCTGACAAATGGCACAGCGATAAAGGCCGCAATCAGCAAGGAGCACACCAAAACCAACAGCTTTTTCGCAGCTAACAAATTCATAGTCACCCATCCTTATCGTGGCTTGTCGTCTTCCGTCAGCCCAGCCGGTCTGGGGGTTAGAGATAGCCACTTCGCCAAACTCCTGGATTTTCTACTCGCGGGTTCATTCTCGCGAGTAATTGATATTTTCGGGTCGAGTCGAAAACTTCGCTGCGCCGCGCAGCCAGCCGAAGTTGCCGGATGAACTGGCAACGCTGGGATACCTCAGCGTTGCCAGTCGTTGGGAGAGGTAGCTCGCTGCCCCTTTGCTCAGCCGTTACTAAGGCGTGATGGTGAAGGTCAGGCTATTCGACAGCCCGCCGCCGGGGGTCGGGTTAAAGACAGTCACCGCCGCGCTGCCCTTCGCTTTGACATCAGCCGTCAGGATCGCCGCCGTCACCTGTGTGCTGCTGACAAACGTCGTCGTGCGGTCAACGCCCTTCCAGCGCACCACCGCGCCGGAAACAAAGCCGGTGCCTGTGACCGTCAGGGTAAAGCCCGCACTGGCCGCTTTGATCGAAGACGGGCTCAGGCTGGTGAGCGTGGGGACGGGATTACACCCCGAACCGGAGGCTTGCGTCACCGTGAAGGTGTTGCCCGCGACGGTCAACGTGCCAGTGCGCGCACAACCCGTGTTGGCGGCCACTGAGTAGCTAACCGTACCGTTGCCGCTGCCGCTTGCGCCCGCCGTGATGGTCAACCATGTGGCGTTGCTCGTGGCCGTCCACGCACAAGTGCTGGCTGTCGTGACGCTCACCGAACCGGTGCCGCTGGTTCCCGCAACCGAGGTGCTGGCCGGACTGATCGTCGCGCCGCAGCTTTGCGTGATGGTCACCGTCTTACCGGCGACCGTTAGCGTGCCGGTGCGTGCCGCGTCAGTGTTGGCCGCGACGCTGTAACCGACCGTGCCATTGGCAGTGCCGCTCGAACCGCTCGTGATCGTGATCCACGAGACATTGCTCCAAGCGTTCCAACCGCACCCCGTACTGCTGCGCGTGACGCTAATGCTGCCCGTGCCGCCTGCGGACGTGTAGCTCGCGCTGGTTGGGGAGGCGGTATAAGTGCAAGTCGAGGCGGTCTGATTCAGGGTAAAAGTCGTGCTGCCGAGTTTGATCGTGCCGGTACGCGCGGAACCAGTGTTGGCAGCGACGGTGAAACTGACCGTGCCGTTGCCTATGCCTGGGCCTGACGTAACCGTGATCCACGTGACGCTGCTCACCGGTGTCCATTGACAGGTTCCGGAATTGGTCACGCTGAAGCTGCCTGCGCCACCGCCGGGCACGATATACATGCTCGTCGGGCCGACGCTGGTGACCGATGAACAGGTAGTCACGCCCGACGTGAGCGTGAAATTGACGTTGGAGACATCGAAGAAAATGTTGTTGAGCGCCTCCACCCTCACGCGCGCGGTCGTCGTGTTGTAGCCGGTCGGCATCGTCACCGCTTGCGAGCCGTCATTCGGTGTGCTGGAAGCCAGCACCAGCGGAAAGGTCTGGCCGCCATCGGTCGAGAGCAACAGCCTGACGTTGGCGCAACTGACCGGCGCGGCGCTGGTATTCGCCACGCTCCAGGTCACAGTTTGCGACGAACCGCCTGCCCACGAAACTGCCGTGTTCGGCGCGGTCACAGCGAACGGGCCGGACGCGCCGTCCACATTCAACACCACGCCGTCATCGCTGGCACCGCCGCGCCCGTCACGCACCGTCGCGCGGAAATTGAGCGTGCGCGTTACGCTCGGCAGATTCTCTGCCGTCTGCACCGTGTAGCCATAGGCGTCCACGACCGTGGCTGGCGGCACGTTGGCGTTATTCAGAATGTAAGTCAGCGAGGGGAAAGTGCGCGCGGGGCTGGCACCCGGCTCGAAGGGGCGGAAGATCGGGCGCGTCGTCGTCGAAGGATCGCCCACATCGCTGAACGAGCCTTGTCCGTAATTCGCGCCGCCCGCGTCCATCTGCTCCCACGAATAGGTCAAGTTGGCGGTGTCGCCCGAATCGCTGTCGCTGCCCGTCGCTGTCAGCGTGAATGGCGTGTTGCGCGGGATCGTGTAATCCGCGCCTGCGTTGACCGTCGGCGGCGTGTTGCCTGTCGAGGTCGAGGTGTAGCAGGTCGCCGAGCCGGTCACATACGCAGTGATCTCGGCGATGCTGCCGCCGTGGAAGTGCGGCGCGCGTTCGCCGGAAGCGACGATCGCGTTTGTAGTAGCGCCTGCGTATGACATCAGCGTCAGGCCGGTGCCTGATTCGTAAGCCGAATTGGGCGCGCGGCTGGCGCCGTAAGTGCCAGTGTCATTGAAGCTGTGTTGCGCACCGAATTGGTGGCCGATTTCATGCGCGATGCGGGTCATAAAGAAGGTTTCGCCGACCATTGCATTCGGATCAATCAAGCTGACGCCGCCACCTTTGACCGGCCCTTTGTTATCGCCCGGGTCCGCGCCGTTGCAGACCACGCCGATATAGGCAACGCCGTTGTTGCCCGTGCCCAGCACGTGACCGACATCGTAATTGGCCGTCCCGATCACATCGCGCATCACGGTGCGCACTTCGCCCAGCATGGCGTTCACGTCGCCGTTGGTGAACGGATCGCTGCTGGTGGTGTAAATGATGTTGCTGTTGCCGGCGACCAGGTTGAGATGCACCGCAAGATCGCGTTCGTAGATTACGTTGACCGCATTCAGCCAGGTATTGAGCGAAGCCAGCGCATTGCTGACGCTGCCGCCACCGAGGTTGGCGTTGTTGGTGTATTCCTGCGTGGTGGCAATGGCGACGCGGTAATTGCGCCGCACGGAGCCGACCGCTGTAAACATTTGATTGAAACTCGGCGCGCCGGTCTCGCTCGAAAGCTGTGAAGTGGATGGCGGAAGCTGCGCGCCCAAACATTGAAAATCGGCATTGCTGACGATGTTCTGGCCGTAGTACGTGACATAGGTGGTGAGGTCACTGGCGCTGACCGGCTGGATGGTGACTGTTTTCTCCTTCAATAAAACCAGCGCGTGAAAGCCGCGCGGCGTCACGTCAAAGCGGGCATAGGCCGACGGATCATCCACGCCCTGCGCCTTGTATGATTTGATCTCGGGATGCAGCAGCGCAAGCGAGGGGTCAAACACCGGCGCTTCGAGTAAGCGAAAGCGCATGAAGGTGCCGTCCGGCATGGGCAGCGTGGCGATCAAGGTGCTCTGATTGAGTTGATAGTTGGCTTCAGACAGCGCATTCGCCACCAATCCGAGCAGCGCCATCAGGTTCAGCGTTGCTTTGCGCTGATTGGGCGGTGTCTGAACATCCTGGAAGGTCCAAAGGCCATCGGGTGAGGTTGTGCCAAACGCGGCTGCCGCTGCGCGGCGCGTATTGCCATTGAGTGATAGCACAGCCAACAAGACACAGCATCCGGCCACCAGCCAAAGATAGCGGGCCAAAGCCGAACGTTTCCTAAATGAAAGAGCTTTTTGCAAGGGGGGATGGGGTTTCATGACTTTGTCAACTCCAAAAAAAGTACCGCTGTCAAATCAACCAACAGGCAAGCCTGCATGGGCGATTCGACAGCGGCACTTGATCGTTTCGTTTGTGAGTAAGTTATCAGGAAACCGCAGCCGGGAGCGTTGGGTCCTCCGGCTGCGGTGGTTAATGAAAGCTACTTGTATAGAGCGATACCGGAAATCATCACACCGCCAAAGAAGCCTGCGACGGCATCCGCCGGGGAATAATACGCGTGGCCCATCACCACAGGCCGATCCACAAATTCAGCGATGATGTCGTTATTGCCACCTTTGCCAACCTTGTTACGCAGGAAGAAGGGCGCAAACTTGGTGATGCGGACGGTTGTGCGTCCGCCGGAAAATTCACTGGCGTTGATAATTGGCAAAATGATGACGCGCCGGTTGGGCACGCTGCCAGGGCCGCCCGAAGTAAAGTATTGTGGCAGGCCGCTCTTGTATTGCGCATAGGTGATGCCTTCCATTACGTTGGCGTCCGGTGGGTACAGGTTCGGATCCAAACCGTTACCGTTATTGTAATCACCGAATCGAGTGTCCAATGCTTTCGAGGACGGCCCCTGTTTCACCCCCGGCTCAGTGCCAATGTAATCGCCGGGCTTGTAACACGTTGAACAGCCGCCGGCTAACTTTTCGCTGGCATCCGCCGCTCCCCTATCATCGTTGGCGGCCAGAATCTGGAAATTACCGGGTGCCGTCATATTCTGTGAACCGCCCCGAATGGTATAAGTGCAGCCCGCCGTGAATTGTGTCGTGTTTGGACACCCCGGATTGACATCCAGCGGCGCGCCGGACACGTCATCCTGAATCACCGCCAGCGGCACAAAATTGCAGATGCGATTGAGGCCAATATCATTCCCCATGCCACTGACAGTTTGCCCAGCGACAGCCTCCCGGGCTAGCGCCACCTTATCCGTACCCAGGAACATGCCCGCAAAGACGGTGCTGACCTGCTGTGGCGAAGTCTTCACCCGAATAAAGCGAATATTAGTTGCGGCCACTTTCGCGTCTGCCTCGCTGCGTCCCTGCCCGCCATTCGCGAACTCGGACAGATTGACAGCATATCGGACATTCGCGCGCGTGAACTGCACCGTGGCCCCGGCAAACTCGGTTTTGTTCATCAATGACAGCGCCTGATCGGCGGCCTTGCTGACCCCGGTGGCATAGCCATCCAACTCCGCCGCGCCTGACAACGATGCGGCATCCGCCGCATTTTGCAATTCCGACCCCACCAAGTAGAAATGACTGATGTCCACGGCAAAAGCTGCCATGCCAATCAGGCATGTCCCAGCCATACAAGCTACTGCTACAACGATTCCGCGCTCGTGTCTGCGCTTCTTGAGTTTTTGGAAGATGTACTTAAGCATAATTGCCTATGCCTTTCTCGCTATCAAACACCTACTGATAGCACGGTTACACATAACCGCGCGTGATAGATCGCCAGCAATCCTCAAGAGTATCGCCTTCGCGGTGCGAACTGTTTAGGTGTGGGTTGAGTGTGTTGAACAAATCGGATGAGACACAAAGTAAAGTTAAGATGAAAAGGGAGCGAACGCTTAGCGTTGTTTGCGGGTAGGACAAACTCCTAAAATCGTTCGCGATGGATTCTTACTTTGAATCTTCTCGCCAGTAAGTGTTAGAGCTATGAATTTATTACACAGCATGCGTGGGCCAAGAGTGCTGAACCGTAAGAATCAAACTAAACCAGTGCCAATCTACTTCGGAATTACTGGACACATGTGCCGCTTTGTCCAAAACAGTCCTACTTAGCCATACTAATTCTTTCCAAAATGGTTCGCACATCCGATTCTTGAATCAAACAATTATGGTTTCATACTCCTGCGTCGCTAGGACGGCAGACGCAGTTAGTTTTGGGGGGATTAACGGCTCGTTCGCAGGCGAGCGCCTTTACGAGCGGGCCGTTAACAAAAAACTCCCAACCAGGTTGAATCGGAATGGTGATTGGTGAGGCGGACGGGCCGCTTACCTGAACAAGCATTACAGTGAAGGTAACAATGGTGAACGCAACAAAGCTCTTCTTCAAAAACTTCCAGTTCGCGCAAAACGCCAACCAAGCCGAGTCAGCCAACTCCCATCGCAATTCGCTGAAAAAACATCTGTGGCGCGGCTGGCTCTGCCTGGAACTGATCGCGTTGGTCGCGGCAGCCCCCGTCATTGCGCAAAAGATGCTCGAACTTAAAGCCGCCCAGCAGGCGGATGAATCGTACCTGATCCGCAGCGGCGACAAGCTGAGTGTCACTTTTCCCTATCACGCGGAATTGAATGAGGCCACCTTGGTCGTGCGCCCGGATGGTTACATCACGCTGGCGACAATCGGCGAGGTGCGCGTGGGTGGCCAGACCGTGCCGCAAGTCAAAAACCGGCTCGAAAAGGCCTATAGCGAAGTGCTGGTCAACCCGGTCATCTCGGTCAACTTGATCGAATTCCAAATGGCCCGCGTGTTTGTCGGCGGCCAGGTGCAAAAGGCCGGCAGCTTTGAGCTGCGCGCTGGGCAGACGCTGATGCAAGCGGTCATTCTGGCGGGCGGCTTTACCAATGACGCCAACCGCCGACTGGTGATGCACGCGCGCCCGATGGCTGACGGCAAGTTGCGCGTGACGCAACACGATGCGCTGGCGATGATTTCGGACGCCAAGAAAGCTTATGACTTGCCGCTGCAGGATGGCGACTACATCTTCGTGCCCGATGCCAAGCTGACCAAGATCGCGCACGTGATGGATGCGTTTCGTTCGGTGCTCCCGGCCACGAAACTTTTCTATTAACGGGACTCAGGCTGAAGATTTGTATTGTGTGCGTTCCCTGCGCTGTGTGGCCGTGCCGCTTTGAGGCCGCCAGTGCATATCCGCTGACGACCCGCGAAGAAGGTGAGGCGTAGTCAGGCGAGACACTGCGCCTCACCACCACGCTACCTTTTTAGAAAACACATTTCGGTTCGTTCGTACTGCTCCTGAACACTGGCAAGGTGGCGCGTGGCAGTCTGTGTCTAACGCTCAACCCTGCTGCGCCGCGGCATGGCCGCTGGGTTTGAACGTTAAACACTCACGGCCCACGCCACCCTGCATTTTTACTCAACGACGAGCACCCGCGAGCAATCCGAAAGTTGTCTACAACCCGGCCAGCGCGCCAACCGCACCAAAGATGCGCACCGGGCTTAGCTGAAGTTTGCCCAAAGCTGGTTTAGTTGACGCGAGATTCAAAATGAACGAACGGCCAATGACAATGCCAATCACCCTCACAGACATCGGGCGCGTATTGCTGGCGCGGCAACTGTTGGTGTTTGCCGTCTTCGCCGCCGTCGTCGCCGTGGGCACGCTGCTCACGTTGCGCATGCCGCCGCGTTACCAATCCACCATGAAGATTTTGATCACGCGCGACCGGCTCGATCCGCAAGTCAGTTCTTCTGACAAGACCAACGAGATGATGCGCGGCGAATTGACCGAAGAGGATTTCAACTCCGAACTCGAAATCCTGCAAAGCCGCGCCGTGCTCGAAGCCACCGCGCTAGAACTGGGCTTGGGCAAAACGAACGGCGAGCCTGAACCCGCAAGCAGATTTGGTGAGTGGTATCGCACCCTGCACAAACAGGCGCCAGCCACGTCATTCGAGCAAGCCGTCACGCGCATGGGCGAGAGCTTGGAAGCCGTGCCCATCAAGAAATCGCGCATCCTGCAAGTCAGTTATCAGGACGAATCGCCCGAACGCGCCGCCCGGGTTTTGCAAGTGCTCTATCAAAAATACGCCGAGCATCACCTGCGCCTGAATCAGAACGAAAAAGCCGCCGAAGTTTTCCGTTCGCAAAGCGGCGAGTTCAACCGGAAATTACATGAGGCCACCGAAGCGCTGAAACGCTTCGACCTGGCCCACGGGTTCGCGGGCAGCCCAGCTCAGCGGGAATTGCTGCTGCAACAGTTCTACATGTTGCAGCAGCAACTCAATGCCACACGCACCGAAAAGCTGGAAACGCAGCAGCGCCTGACCACCCTGCAAACGCAACTGGCCGGCACGCCGGAACGCATCGAATCCGAAGTGCGCACCAAATACACCGGCGCGCGCGACCGCATCAAAGACGAAATCCTTGTCCTGGAGATGCAAGCCGCGCAATTGCGCCAGAAATACCAACCCACGCACCGCCTGGTGAAAGAAACCGAAGAGCGTCTGGCCCAGGCCCGCAAGCTGCTCGAACGCGAAGAGCAAACACCGCCGCAAGAAACGGCGACGATGCCCAATGAAATCCATCGTCACCTGGCCACCGACGCGCTGTCGGCTCAAAGCAATCTGGCCGCGCTCACTGAACGCGAGCAGCGCCTGACCAGCTTGACCAAGCAGTATCACGAGCAAATCGCCACCTTTGACGTCAAGAGCATGGAACGCACCGAACTGGAGCGCACCCGCACGATTCAGGAAGAGGCGTACATGCTTTACAGCAAAAAAGCGCAAGAAGCAGAAATCTCGAACGTGATGAATCAGGCCAAGATCGCCAACATCAGTTTGGCGCAACCGGCCACCGTCAATCACAAGGCCGTCAGTCCGAAACCACTGCTCAATGTCGCCGTGCTCGCCGTAGTTGGTTTGCTGGCGGGCATTGCGACGGTGCTGACGCTCGAACGCAACCGGCTGCTGCCACAGCAACCGGTGAGCCAGGCATTGATCCCCGTCGGCAACGAGCATCTGGCATTGGCACTGGAACGGTTGCAGCAACGCGAGCAGCAATTATTGATCGAAACAACGACACCACCGCGCGCGCCTTCAAGAGACCGGCCAGCGCCAACGCCCGACTTCAAATCGCTGACGTTGCTGCGCCACAAATTGCAACGACAGCGCTCTGGAAATGCCTAGGACTTATTGCGGAATGATGAACCACACAGTTACGCCCGATGCTTGAGGAAAAAACACCGTGACCCCATTCAAATGGTCTTCCCTTTCGTTTACGCAAAAGTTGCTTGACCTGGCGATCCTGACCGGCGCGCTGGCGCTGACCACCTTGCTGCTCTGGCACCAGCCGGTCTCCAGCATACCCGCGCGCTTCGATCTAGGCGTGCTGACAGTACTGGTAATGCTCTGGGCGGGTTGGAATCTATGCCTCTCGTCCCTGCCGCTGTACGGCAGCCGCCGCTTGACGCGCTGGCATCACGATCTGCTGGACGTAGTGCGCGCGGTCGGGTTGTGTTCGCTGACGCTCTCGGCGTTCTCACATCTTTTTCATTGGGAATGGCTCGATGGCACGTTGCTGGCGGTTTTCTGGCTGACGGCATCGTTGGGTTTGTGTGCCTTTCGTTTGCTCAAACGCTTTGTGTTGCGCGAGGTGCGGTTGCACGAACGCAATCTGCATCACGTGCTGATCGTAGGCGCCGGGCCACGCGGCCAGCGCATGGCCGAAGTCATCAACCGGCACCCCGAACTCGGCTATCACTTGCTCGGCTTCATTGACGATCAAAAAGCCCCCGGTGTCGTCGGCAAGCTCGATCAATTCGCCGGCATCCTGGCCGAACAGATCGTGGATGAAGTGCTGATCGCACTGCCGGTCAAAAGCTATTACGCCGAGATCAACGAGATCATCCGGCTGGCCGAAGAACAAGGCATCGTCGTGCGCCTGCACGCAGAACTTTTCAATCACAAACTGGCGCGCGCGCGCGCCGAACAGCTCGACGATGTGCCGGTCTTGACGCTTTACACCGCGCCGCCGGGCGATTGGCGCGCCACCTGCAAACGCGCCTTGGACGTGCTGGGCGCAACTGCGCTGCTCATTCTGCTGGCGCCGTTGCTGTTGCTGATCGCCGTGCTGATTCGGCTGACTTCGCCAGGCCCGGCGCTCTTCGTGCAAGAAAGGCTGGGGTTGAACAAGCAGCGCTTCCCCATGTTCAAGTTTCGCACGATGGTTACGAATGCCGCGGCGTTGCAGCAAGAACTGGAACAATTCAACGAAGCGGGCGGCCCGGTTTTCAAAATGCGCCATGATCCGCGCATCACGCCGCTGGGCGGTTTCCTACGCAAAACCAGCCTCGACGAATTGCCGCAGCTCTTCAATGTGCTGCGTGGCGAGTTATCGCTAGTCGGCCCGCGCCCGTTGCCAGTGCGCGATTATGAGCGTTTTGATGCGTATTGGTTCAATCGCCGCTTCAGCGTCAAACCGGGCATCACCTGCATCTGGCAGGTTTCCGGGCGCAGCAATTCCAGCTTTGATCACTGGATCAAACAAGACCTGGAATACATAGACAACTGGTCGCTCGCGCTCGATCTGAAGATTCTGCTCAAAACAATTCCGGCCGTGCTGCGCGGGACGGGGGCGATGTAACGGGTCAGTGCGGGTCAGTGGTGGATGGAGGCGATAGTCGAATGATGAACAAAAGAAATGCGCTGGGAATTTTCCTACTCGGATTTGCCGTCCGTCTGGCTTACGGCTGGCAGAGCCTGAATTTCCCTGAGCACGCGCTCGGGAATGACAGTCACGGCTACCTCAGCTTGGCTGCGGAGCTGACGCACGGGCGCTTCCCCAGCCTGTTTCGGACGCCGGGCTATCCGTTGTTCCTGCTGCTGACTGGCGGGTTCCCGAATGCGAGTCTGCATGGGCCGCTGCTGGCGCAAATGCTGCTCGACAGTTTGACGGCGGTGCTGGTGGCAGCCATCGCCTGGCGCTTGTGGCGCAATCAGTCGCGCGCGCTGCTCTCAGGTCTGCTCTATGCCATCTGCCCGGTCGCGGCTGCGATGAGTGGTTCTATTCTGAGCGAGACGCTGAGCGTCTTTCTAGTCGTAGCGGCTTTCTGGCTCGCGCTGGCGCAGCCTTCACGAATCAGCACGACGCTGCAAGCGGGTTGCTGGGTTGGCGCGACATTGACTCGTCCGTTCTGTGTGCTGCTGCCACTGATCGTCGCCTTTTTTCTGCTGCTGTGGTTCCGTCAGGCAGGCAGTGAATGGAGCCGCCGCTGGAAAAGCCAGGTGGCCGTATTGCTGCTCTATGCGTGCTGTCTCGGCGCGTGGGTCGGCTGGAACTATCAGCGCTCCGGGATGGCGGTGCTTTGCACGAATCCCGCTGTTTCGTTCTACATCTACGAAATTCCGGCGCTGCGCATGGTGGATCAACTTTCGTGGCCGGGCTATCTGCGCCTCGCGTTGGCGCAGCCAAAGGAATATGACCGGCTAGGCTTGGAACATCAAAAAGCCTACGCGCAGGAGCTTTTTCCCGCGGCGAATCCGGTTCCGCAGGATTTGTGGTTCACGATGGATAACCCTGCCCAGATCCGCCGGATTCGCGCTGACGCGGCGCGGCAAACGCAAGGGCGGCTGCTTGACCTGCTCGGCATCCATCTGACCGGAGCGCTGCAAGCAATGCGCCCGAAGTGGGCGTCGGCCAGTCTGCCGACAAGATGGCTGGAGCTGCTGCGGCTGTTGCCCTTGCCGTTTGCCGCGCTGGTGCTGCTGTGGAAACGCCAATGGTGGTTGCTGGCGCTGTTCGGCGTCTGGACATTTTACGTCGTGCTGGCGCCCGGGCCGTGCGCTTTCTGGCGCTTCCGCTCGCTGATCGAGCCAGTCATCAGCCTGGTGCTGGCTTCGGCGGTAATGCTCCTGCGTGCGGGCGTACAACTGACAAAGACAGAAAAAACCTCTGGCAACTTCGCCGGAATTCAAGTCCCGGAATTAGTAGCGTTGAGCAAGAAGCTCTCGACGTAGCCTGGCAGTAACTGAAACAACGCTGGGATGCCCTAACCCTGTAACCGAAGGAAATGTGTTATGCGTAAAATGAAATCATTGTTTGCCCTGTCTGTGATGCTGGTTGGTTTGCTGAGTAGCGCGCGTTTCGCGCAAAGCTTCAATGACCCAGGCTTCACTTCTGAAGTAGTCACCACGTTACCTGCTTATCAGCCCGTCGGGCTGACCTGGGCGGCGGATGGACGAATGTTCATCTGGCAGGAGAGCGGCATCGTTCGCATTTACAAAAACGGAACTTTGCTGCCGACGCCTTTTCTTGACATCTCTGCGCGCGTCAACACCGTTAATGATCGCGGGCTGCTCGGCTTGGCGCTGGATCCAAACTTTGCGGCGAATGGTTATGTGTATTTGCTCTACACCTACGAACCAAACGGCAATCCAAATGACACGGCGCCGAAAACCGCGCGGCTGACGCGCATGACGGCGAATCCGGCCAATCCCGATGTCGTGCTGGCGAACAGTGAAATTGTCGTGCTGGGCAGCATTGGCGCAGCGCCGTGCAGCCAATATCCGGCAGGCTCGGATTGCATCGGGCAAGATTCAGTCGAGCATACCGCCGACACACTACGCTTTGGGCCGGATGGCAAATTGTATGTCAGCCTCGGCGACGGCTCTTCGTCACAGATTACTGATCCACTGGCGCTGCGGGCGCAAGATCTGAACGCCTATAACGGTAAAGTGCTACGCATCAACACTGATGGGACAGCGCCAGCGGACAATCCCTTCTATGATGGTAATCCGGCCTCGATCCGCTCCAGGGTCTATGCCTATGGGCTGCGCAATCCGTACCGCTTTGGGATTCACCCAACTACGGGCGAAGTCATGATCGGCGATGTCGGCTGGTTGACGTATGAGGAAATCAATCGCGGACGCGGCCTGAATTTTGGCTGGCCCTGTTACGAAGGCAACGACCCGCAACCGGAATATCAGGCGGCATTTGCCACGTGCCGTGCGCTGGCTGCCAGTGCCGTGACCAAGCCGTTCTATGTATACAGCCACACGGATACGCAAGCGTTTGGCGGGGCCGTGATCGGGGGCCCGTTTTACACGGCGGCGCAGTATCCGGCTCAATATCGTGGCAATTTTTTCTTCGGCGAATACGTCGGCCAATACATCAATCGCCTCGTTTTTGACGCCAACAATAATTTGTCGAGTGTCGTCCGCTTTGCCTCGAATGCCGGCGGCATCGTTTCGTTGGAACAAGGGCCGGACGGCGCGCTTTATTACATCGAATTGATTTCAGGGCAAGTGCGGCGCTTGCGCTACACCGGCGTGACCAGTGTGCCGCTGGCGGTGGCCTCCGCCACGCCGACTTCTGGCGCGTCGCCGTTGACCGTGAATTTTTCGAGCGCTGGCTCGTACGACCCCGTTGGCTCACCCTTGACGTACCTTTGGGACTTCGGCGATAGCACGACTTCCACTGCCGCCAATCCGACGCACACCTACAGCTCAACCACGGCGAAGACGTTTACGGCCAAGCTGACAGTCACCAACAATCAGGGCAACAACTCGTCCGCCACCGTGGCGATCAACGTTGGCTTACAGGCGCCCGTCGCGACGATCACGTCTCCGCGGAATGGGCAGAAGTTCAAGGTGGGGACGACTGTCACGTACACCGGAACGGCCAACGATCCTGATGGAGTTCTGACGGCGAGCAACTTTGCCTGGCAGGTGTTGTTGCATCACAACGGCCACGTCCATCCCTACACGACGGTAATAGGTAAATCAGGTAGTTTTGTGGTCGAAAATCACGGCACCGCGACCGAGACCTTTTACTACGAAATCATTCTGACCGTGACTGACAGCAGCGGGCTGACGGATGTGAAACGGGTCACCGTGGATATTTCCAAAGCGAGAAGATAGTGATCTCCCCAGGCGTCCCGTTTATTGATAAATGACAGGACTGCGGCAATGGATCAAAAAAATAACAAGTAGGGAAATACATTTATGCATGTCGTTTTGCTTGATTTCCATCTTCACTCCTACTCGGTTCCCCTGGCCAATGCGCTGGCGGATCACTGTGAAGTAACACTGCTGCTACCGGACACGGCTTCGCCCAGTCATCTGCAAGCTCTGCGGCCTGAGGTGCAGTGCTGGCAATTTCACTCCTGGCGCACCCGGTATCCGCTGAACCTACTGACCATCGCTTCGATCCTGCGCAAGCTCGAAGCGCTCAAGCCGGATGTCATCCATCAGGTTTCCGGGTTTTTGTGGATGCACCTGGCGTTGCCGCTGCTGCGCCGCCGCGCGCTGGTTTCGACGGTGCACGATGCGCAGATTCATCCCGGCGACCGCGAGAGTTTCTGTTTCGGCCACAGCCTGGAATGGAAATGCGCCACGCAGGTCATCGTGCACGCCGATGCCATCAAACGCCAACTGGTCGAAGAGCGCGGCGCAGCGCCGGACGGCATTCACGTCGTGCCACACGGCGCCTATGACTTCTATCTACAGTGGGCCAGCGAGCAGGTGCAAGAGCAGGAAAACACCATTCTCTTTTTCGGTCGCATCTGGGATTACAAGGGGCTGCAATACCTGATCGAGGCCGAGCCGCTGATCACCGCGCGCATCCCGAATGCCCGGATTGTGATTGCCGGGCGCGGCGATGATTTCGGGAAGTACGAGCGAATGATGGTCAACCGGGAGCGCTTTGTCGTGCTGAACGAACGCATCCCGGATGAACTGGTGGCGCAACTCTTTCAAGAAGCCAGCGTGGTGGTCTGCCCCTACATTGAAGCTTCGCAAAGTGGCGTGCTGGCGATTGCCAGCGCCTTCGGCAAGCCCGTCGTGGCGACCACGGTGGGCGGCATCCCGGAGATGGTAGACGACGGAAAAACCGGGCTGCTGGTGCCACCGCGTGATGCGCGCAGTTTGGCGGACGCGCTTGTCACGCTGTTACAGAATCGCTCATTGATGCAGGAGATGAGTCAGCACACGCTTCAGAAATCACAGAACGAATTGTCTTGGGCCAACATCGCCGACCAGACGATGCAGGTTTATTACCAGGCGCTGGCGGTTCACGGCGCCCACTCTCTGGCACGTCCCATCGAGGTGAAAAACAATGTTGCTTGAACAAACACAAACCGGTTCAGTCAGCTCATACGACGCAGCCGAAATGTCTGAACCTGCAAAGCCCAAAACTACGCTGACCATTCTGATGCCGGTCTACAACGAGGCGCGCACGATCCAGGAAATCATCAAGCGCGTCTGGGCCGCCCCGCTCAATGGCACGAACAAGGAGCTAATCATCGTTGATGATGGCTCGACCGATGGCACACGCGAAGCCTTGCAGCGAATAAGTCAAAAGGCGAAGCAGCGGGTCTACTTTCACGCGCAGAACATGGGCAAGGGCGCCGCGCTGCGCACCGCGCTCCATTACGCCACCGGCGACATCATCATCGTGCAGGATGCCGACCTGGAGTATGACCCGAACGAATATGCGGAACTGCTTCGACCCGTGTTGGAAGGCCGCGCCGACGTGGTCTATGGCTCGCGCTTGACGGGCGGGAAGGTCGCCCGGGCGTTCAACTTCTGGCATTACGTCGGCAACAAGCTGCTGACTTTCATCACGAACCTGCTCTACAACGCGACCCTCTCGGACATGGAGACCTGCTACAAGGTCTTTCGCGCGGATGTGATCAAGAACATTCAGATCAAAACCAACCGCTTCGATTTCGAGCCTGAGATCACCGCCAAAATCCTCAAGCGGCGCTACAAACTTTACGAGATGCCGATCTCTTACTACGGACGGGATTTCAGTGAAGGCAAGAAAATCTCCTGGCGCGACGGCTTCAGCGCCGTCTGGGCACTGGTGAAATATCGCTTCGTGGATTGATCTAGGAAAGGAATGGCGCAAGTGGAATTCATTCAGAGAACAAATGGTCAGCAGGGATTAGCAGGCAACGCCGTCGTTGCCCGCTGGCTGCCCACTGTTTTCTGCCTGCTGCTGGCGCTCGTATTTGGGCTTGCGTTGCCAACCGTGATGAACCTGCCGAAAACGTGGGCGCTGCTGGTTTGCTTGTCAATCGGCGGCGGGTTTATCGCGGTAATGTGGTTAGCGGCCGGCCTGCCGCTCATCCACATTCTGCGGTTCTCACTGCTGGCGAGCTTCTGGTTCAGGATGGAGATCAATCTCTTTCCGATTTTCAAAAACCACGCGGAGCCGCCGGGCCTCAACATCTCGCTGGCGCTGCTGCTGAGTGTGCTGCTGGCGGCCAACTGGCTCAGCGAGCACTGGCCAGGGACGGCGCGCGAACCGGTGTTTCCGCGCTCCTTTTCGCTCGCGCTGGCCGTGGTCTGGCTGTGGTGCTGTCTGACGGTGGCGTATGGCGCGGAAGGCATGCTGGGCATTTATGCACTCTTCTCAGTCGCGACTTCAATCCTGGTCTGCTTCGTTACTGCGGCGCATTTCAGTGAGCGCCGCCTGCTCGAGCAGATGGTGGTTTGGCTGGCTGCCGTGATTGCCTTCAACGCGCTCTTCGGCATAGGGCAGGCGCTCTTCCCCGCCCTGGCAAACTTCAGCATCGGCGAAGTAGCCACCGAAGAGACTGTGGCAGTCGCCGGTGAAGAAGTCTCGCGCGTCCGGGCGCTCTTTGCCGGATCGAATCCCTTCGCCTGGACGCTGGTGCTCTTCCTGCCGGTCGTCATCGCGCCGTTATTGCTGCGGGTGACGAGCTTGCGCCGCTGGCAACACGCGCTCTGCGCGGTGGCTGCCGGCGCGGCGGTAATCGTGTTGATCCTGACTTATTCGCGCGGCAGTTGGATCGCTTTTGCGCTGTCAGTGCCACTGATGACTGTGGCGGCTTTCTTCATGCTCAAGGGTGTTGAACGCCGGCGGCTGCTCTTCCGCTTTGCCTGCGTCACGCTGTTGGTCGGGCTGCTGGCGCTGCCTTTTGCGGGAGAGATTGTTTCACGCCTGACTGGGGATGATCGCGGTTCGGCTGATTCGCGCGTCCAATTGATTCAAGTGGCCCTGGCGATGATCGCCGACAACGCAGTGCTGGGTGTGGGGCTGAGCGGTTACGAGACGGTGATGACCCGTTACGATGAGACGCCCGGCTTCATCACTCAACATTTCGACTGGCCGGTGCACAACATTTATCTACAGATCGCGGCGGAGACGGGTTTGCCGGGGCTGCTGTTATTCCTGGTGCTGGCGGTTTTGGCGCTCTGGCGCGGCTGGCTGGTTCTGCGAAACGCCGACGCTGAGCCAATGCAACGAGCGCTGGCGCTGGGCCTGCTGACCGGGATGGTGGCCTATCTGATAACGGGCTTGAAAGAAGGCAGTTGTTTTCAGTCAGGTCAGATGCGGCTCTTCTTTCTTTTCTGCGGCCTGCTCTTCGCTTGCGAACGAGCGAACCGCCGCACAGCGGGCGAGCAAAGGGTGGAGTTATTCGGGTGATGAAAACAGAGATGTTGAAAGAGAGCGAAAGAACCGGCGCGGTTGGCCCCTCGTCACTCCTGCGCAATACGGCCTGGATGGCTTGGTCGGGGGCGCTCAACATTGCCAGCAGCGTCGTGATCTGGATGGCGCTGGCCCGTTGGCGCAGCGCTGCCGAGGTCGGCCAGTTCGCCACGGTGATTAGCTTGCAAACGATCTTCGTGACCATCTGCGGGCTGGGTTTGACGCCTTATCTGACCAGCCAACTCGCGCGCAGCACCGAACGCCGCAAGCTGGTGGCCAGCGCCGCGCTGTTAATCACGCTCTGGTCGAGTCTCTGCATGGCGGCAATGATCGCGGCAGGCTATTACTTCAACACGTCCGCGACGGGCCGCCTCGCCGCCTACATTCTGAGTCTTTCGATCATCCCGACCGGGCTGATTAGCATCGGTGAGGCCATTTTTACTGCCTATGGCCAGGCGCGTGTGATTGCGCTGGCCACTACGACCGAGAACTTGCTGCGCATCGTCGTCCCGCTGCTGCTGCTCGCGCGCGGCGCTTCCCTGCCGGTCATTTGCCTTTCGTTTGTGCTCATGCGGCTGGCGGCTTGCGCGGTGTACGTGCTGATCGCACGGCGGAAGTTTGGCGCACTGGCCTTACCGCAGCCGCAACTGATGCGCGAACTGGCCGCGGTCGCGCCGACTTTTGCGGGAGTCACCATGCTCGCCGCGCTGCATTGGCAATTGGGCACCGCCCTGGCAGGCAAGCTGGGCGGCGAAGTCGCGGCGGCGGAATTCGGCGTGGCCTCACGTTTCCTCATCCCCGTGATAGTCCTGCTGAGCAGCTACGTGAGCGTGATTCAACCCGCCGCGTCCAGGTTGGCGCAGCGGTCGTTGGCAGAGTTGGGCGATTTTCTCTCATCCTGTTTACGGCTGGTGCTGGCGCTGGCTTTGCCGCTGGCGCTGGGTGGGCTGACGCTCGGCGCGAAACTGATCGTGCTGCTGTTTGGCGAAAAGTATGCGGGCGCCTCGCTTGCACTCGGCTTTCTCGTCGCGGGCATCGTGCCTTTTAGCATCGTGATGGTGGCGGCGCGGGGTTTGGTGGCGACGGGCCGCCAGCGGATTGATTTGCTCGCCAATCTGGTCGCAGTCGTGCTCAACCTCGCGGCCAATCTGCTTTTGATTCCGCGTTACGGCGCGACCGGCGCAGCCATTGCGCAACTGCTTTCGCTCACGGCGATGGCCGCGGTCGAAGTCCGATACGGCACGCGCCCGCTTTTTTCATTGCACATCTGGCAAGCGTGCTGGATTTGCCGCTGGCCGTTGGCTGCGCTGCTCAACGTGCTGCTGCTTACTCACGGCCTGGGCTTCTGGTGGGCGTTTACGCTGGGCAGCGTGACCTATTTGCTCGGCTTGGCGCTGATTTGGGATCAACTGCGCCCAAGTTATTCCCAGCGTGGCGAAGGCGCACAGACGCAAGCTGCGCCGCGCATCTTGATAGTGGGCGATCATCCGACTAGGACCTTAGGCGGCATCAGCACGCTGATCAACCACATCTTGCATTCGCCGCTCGCCAGCGAATTCGAATTCCGTCATATCGCTTCGCAGGCGGACGAGTTGGGCAAGCTCGGCAAGCTTGGTCTGGCGCTCGGCGCGCTCATCAAGTTCGGCGTGCTGCTTCTGTGGTGGCGGCCCAGCGTGGCCTACATCCACATCGGTTGCGGCCCGAGTCTCTATCGCAAGATCGCTTTTATCACGCTGGCTCGTCTATTTGGACGGCGCACGCTCGTGCATTTCCACGCGGGCAATTTTGAGCCGTACTTTGCCCAGCAGAGTGCGCTGGGCCGCTTCTTGATTCGCTACGGACTCGGCCAGAGTGAGCGGTTCATCGCAGTTTCGCGCGAGCTGAAGCAATCCTTGAGCAAACTTTGGCCGGAGGCTGAAATCACCTTCGTGCCGAATGGGGTGAGAACGGCGCTCTTCGCCGGCCCGCGCGTTGCGGTTGGTGAGAGCGTGCGCCTGTTGTTCGTCGGGAAGATGGGAGCCTTGAAGGGCGAAGAGGATTTGCTGCGCGCGCTCCAACGGCTCGTGCAGGCGGGCCTGTCGTTCCGGCTCGATCTGGTAGGCCCGCTCAGTGACACGATAGCCGCGCGCTGCCAGGAAGCCGGCCTGCAACCAATGATTGATCAGCTTGGCCCGGTGCCGCTCGCTGAGCGCATCGCCTTCTTCAAACGAGCCGATATCTTCGTGCTGCCGACTTACGCAGAGGGCCTGCCTATCGCGGTGCTCGAAGCGCTGGCCGCCGGGCTGCCGGTGATTTCGACGCCCGTCGGCGGGATTCCGGAACTGATTGAAGACGGGGTGGAAGGCTATCTGGTCGCGCCGGGCGATGTCGAGGCGCTCGCCAATCGTCTGGCGCAACTCATCCAGGACGCGGACGAGCGGCAGCGGATGGGAGCGCGCGCACGGGCGAAGGCGCGTCACTTCGATGAGGACTTAATGCTCGCGCAACTAGGCACACAACTGCGCCGCGTCGCGCATTCTTCAACCTCAATCGTCGCGCGCACAGCATACACACGAGAAAGCAGCGCCGTTGTACCACTTCAGGAGGGAGACTAGATCGGTTTGTAATTCAGCGTAGGGGCAGACCTGTGTGTCTGCCCCGGTGATTGTGCGTAAATCCGGGCCGGGGCAGACACACAGGTCTGCCCCTACCATAACGGTGGTGTTCGGTTGATTTTGAGCAGAAGGAAGTAACAAGAGGAGTAGTAAAGAAATGAGTACGGTGATTATTACCGGTTCTGCCGGGCTGATAGGTTCAGAAGCCGCGCTGTTCTTTGCCGGCCAGGGATTCAACGTGGTCGGAATTGACAACGACATGCGCCGCATCTTCTTTGGTGAAGAAGCCTCAACCCGTTGGCAGCGTCAACGGGTGGCGCAGCAATTGGGGGCAAAGTATCGGCACGTAGACGCTGACATTCGTGATTTTGAAACCATCGCCAAAATCTTCAAGCGTTATGCCAGCGACATCAAGTTAGTCATTCATACCGCCGCCCAGCCCTCGCACGACTGGGCCGCCAGTGATCCGCAGACAGATTTTGGCGTGAATGCCAACGGCACGCTCAATTTGCTGGAAGCCACCCGTTTGTTTGCGCCCGACGCGGCATTCATTTTCACCTCGACGAACAAAGTTTACGGTGATACTCCCAACCGGCTGCCGTTGATCGAGCAAAAATTGCGCTGGGAAATTGATCCTGCTCACACTTACGTGTCGGGCATCCGGGAGGATATGTCTATTGATGCAACGCTGCACAGTGTCTTTGGCGCCTCGAAAGTCGCCGCCGATGTGATGGTGCAAGAGTATGGTCGCTACTTTGGCCTGCAAACCGCTTGCTTTCGCGGCGGCTGTCTGACCGGGCCAAATCATTCGGCGACCCAGTTGCACGGCTTCCTGGGCTACCTCATGAAATGCACGATGACAGACACGCCCTATCAGGTCTTCGGCTACGCGGGGAAGCAGGTCCGCGACAACATCCACAGCGCCGATTTGATTCGCGCCTTCTACGAGTTCTTCAAAGCCCCGCGCCAGGGCGAGGTTTATAACATCGGCGGCAGCCGTTTCAGCAATTGCTCGATGCTGGAAGCGATTCGGCATTGCCAGGAGATAACCGGGCGTGAGTTGAACTGGGTTTACCAAGACCAAAACCGTACCGGGGATCATATCTGGTGGGTGAGCGATGTGAGCAAGTTCCGCAGCCATTATCCCCAGTGGCAATTGCAGCACGATATTCCAGGCATCTTACGCGAAATCTATGAAGCGAATGTCGAGCGCTGGAAGCCGGCCACGGCGCTTGCCAAGCAGGCGGCCGTTCGTAGTGTTGACAGGCAACCGCAAGAAGCCGCCCAACCCGCAAGCGTCCAGGTAACTACCCGCGCTGCCAGTTCCAAAAAGAATATCCTCGGTGTGTTGGTGGACGCCGTGGATTACGAAACGACCGTTGCCAAAGTCGTCGCCGCGGCACAGGAGCGCAAACCGCTGGCCGTTTCGGCGCTGGCTGTCCACGGGGTGATGACCGGGCTGCTCGATCCGGCGCACCGCTATCGTTTGAATCAACTCGACCTGGTTGTGCCTGATGGGCAGCCAGTCCGTTGGGCGTTGAACCGGCTTTACCAGACGAAGCTGTCAGACCGTGTCTACGGCCCCAATTTGATGCTGAAGCTCTGTGAGCGCGCGGCTGAAGCTGCTCTGCCCGTCTACCTCTATGGCAGCCGCCCGGAAGTCCTCGCGCGCTTGTCGGCGAATCTGCAGACCCGCTTCCCCAGACTGCTGATTGCCGGAGCGCAAGCCTCGCGCTTCAGGCAAGTCACGGCTGAGGAAAAACAAGCGATCGTCAAACAAATCCGTGACAGCGGAGCGGCCTTGACCTTTGTCGGTCTGGGCTGCCCAAGGCAAGAGGTCTGGGCTTACGAATATGGCCAAGACCTGGGCATGCCGGTGGTGGCCGTCGGCGCCGCCTTCGATTTCCACGCGGGCCTGCTCGCGCAAGCGCCGCCTAAGCTACAGGACTTAGGGTTGGAATGGTTGTACCGGCTGGTTTGTGAGCCACGCCGCCTTTGGAAGCGCTATGTGTTGCTAAATCCGTACTACCTGACGCTGCTGCTACTGCAAGCATCGGGGCTGCGGCAATTCAATCCGCTGGAAGCGACTCCGCCAGCGAACGAGTTGAGGTATGGATAGGCTGACACGCAAAAATAATCCGGCGTTATTCAGCGTAGGGGCAGACCTGC
>JAYUCP010000467.1:0-9372 GCA_043740245.1 Acidobacteriota bacterium
TGAGCAAGGGCTTTACTGGCAGCAAACAGCCCTTGCTCACGCGCGGGCTACTGACACGCCGTCCCACTCGATTTAGCCACTACCCATTCGCTACCAGCAAAACCTGATTGGTCGTCAAATCGCCATTCTTGAACTTTCGACAAATCACTGGGGAATTATCCAAGCCAACATGACGCTCGTGATAAATGCCGTGCAGACGATGCAACCGGCGGAATATCGTGAGTTGAATCTTCCTTTGCCCATGTAAAAAACGCCGGGCAAACCGGTTGGTTTTCCGATTTGCCCGGCATTTCGCCACTCATTCGCTCAGCAAACTGCGTGCGTCAATCTTGCTGCTTGATTGCCGCGTCCGCCGCCGGTTTGTACTTCTCTTTTTCCTTCTCACGATCCAGATACGGAATGCCTTTCTGCATCCACTCCGGCAGCGGCGCGCCCTTCAATTTGTGGTCAAAGAACTCCTGCAAGCGGCGCGTGTAATCCTTCTGGTTTTGCCGCTTGCGGATGCCGTGCGGCTCGCCGTTGTAGTTGAACATATAAACCTCTTTGCCCAACCTGCGCAGCCCCAGGTAATACTCTATGCCCTGATACCAGGGCACCGCGTCGTCGCCATCGTTGTGCAACATCAAGATCGGCGTGGTGATGCGATCAATGCGGAAGATCGGCGAGTTCTCTAAAAACCGCATCGGCTGTTCCCACAAACTGCCGCCGATGCGGCTCTGCGTGTGTTCGTACTGCGCCTGGCGCGGCAAGCCCGTGCCCCAGCGAATGCCGCTGTAGGCGCTGGTCATGTTCGCCACCAAGGCGCCGGGCGCGGCCGCTTTGAAGCGATTGGTCTGCGTGACCATGTACGCGATCTGATAGCCGCCCCAACTGTGCCCTTGAATGCCGATAGCGCTTTCGTTGACGAAGCCCTTGTCCACCACGGCCTGAATCGCGGGCAGCACGCATTTGAGCGCGCTCTGGCCCGGATAGCCGATGTTGTAAACGATGTCGGGTTGCAACACGAGATAGCCGTTGCTGGCATAAAACGCCGGATTGATCGAAGTGCCTGGACTCGGCGCAACGAAGCGATGCACGCCGTCAGACAGCTTCTCGTAGATGTAAACCATCATCGGATACTTCTTGTTCGGATCGAAGTTCTCCGGCTTGATGAGTGAAGCCGTCAGCGCCACGCCGTCCGTGTTCTTGAAGCGTACCAACTCGGCTTTGCCCCAAGTGAACTTGTCCTTTTGCGCGCCTTCGTTGGTGACCTTCTTCAACGCTTTGAAGTTCGGATCGGTGATGAGCACGTCGGGATATTCGTCAAAACGCGAAGCCGTCAGCATCAGCACGTCGGCGTCTTTTGCTTTCGTCGGCGGGCCGAAACTCTTCGCGCCCAGCAGCAATTTTTCTGGCAGCCCGCCATCAACGCGATCGCGGTAAAAGCCCGAGTCGTGCGTCCATTCGACATCGGCGCGCAACAACAGCGGTTTGGTTGGATCAATAAAGCGCTCTTCAGGATCAAGCCGCGCGTAGCGGAATTCGATCTTCTCCTTGCGCCCGACGCCATCGGTCAGGTTCTTGGCCGAAGAGCCATCGGGCGCGACTTGCCAGATGTCGTATTGATCGTAAAGCAGCACGTACTTGTCATCCTTGACCCAGCCGGCGTTGCCGTATGAAGGCGCGATGTCCGGGTGATCGTCGTCTTCCTGCCAGAAGGCCACGCCGAGTTTGGCGGTCAGGTTCGTGACTTTGCCATCGGGCAGCGAGATGGTGTTCCAATGCTTGCCGTCGAAATTGAGCGCGTATTTGGCGTTCGGCGAAAGCGACACGCCCGAACGCGCGTGTTGCAGCAGGGGTTTGCGCGCGCCATCCAGCGTGTTGACCAGATAGGTGTCGGCGGTGCCGCCAAACGATTCGAAGCCGATCAAACGGCGATACGCGCGATCATCGGTGCCGATAGCCCACAGGCCGCTTTGCGACGGATTGATGTTTTGCAGCGTCTCGTCGGCAAGCTGGATGAGCTTCTGTTCTTTGAGGTGCCAGACCGCACGATAGCTGCGATTGCGATCCTGTTCGACACGCACTTTTTGCATCGGTTGAATGTAATCGTCTTTCCAGTGCCACAGATCAGCGACGACTTTCTCGTCATCAGGGATCGCCGCGTCGGGATTGGCTTCAGGTTCGGGCGGCGGCGCGGCGGCCAGGAAAAGGCGGCTGCCGTCTTGCGTGAAGTTCAAACCGCCGCGTTCGCTGATAATCATGCTGGGGCGGAAGCCCGCGGTTTCATTGGCGATCAACTCGTTCGCCTTCGCTTCGCCGCGCTTCCAGTAATAGACCTTCGACTTCGGCTGTTTGGCACCTCCGGCTTGAGATGCCTCGTCGCGGTCGCTGAAGAAGGCCATCTGCGTTTGGTTGTCATCCCAGGTCAGCCGCGTGTACTTGCCTTTGCCGGAAAGCAATTCAGCAGGCGCGGCGTCAGTGCCGGGCGTGGCGGCGAAGACGCCGTTCGACTCTTCCTTCTTAGCCGAGACTGTGAACACGAGCGTCTTGGCGTCTTTGCTGAAGCTGTAATCGAGCGCGTCGCTGAACGTGCGTTCATTGCCGTCGCTCAAGCGGCGCAAGATCAAATCGGTGCCATACTCTTTCTTATTGCTGGCCGGTCGGCCGCCAGCCTGTGCGCCCGCGCCGCGTCCACCGCCACGTCCCTGTTGCAGGTCGCTCTCGTCGTCGTCTTGGCCCGGCTTCGGCGCGTCGGCATTGGGTTCCGGTTTCTTCTCTTCAACTTTCGCTTCGAGTTGATAGGCGACGTAGCCCGCGCCGTCTTCCGGCGTTTGGAAGCCTTTCACGCGTTCGATGCGCGTCACCTGGCCATTCGTCAAATCCATAATGCCCAGTGCGTTTTTGGGCATCTGTTCGGGCGTCTTCTTATCCTTGCGCGCCTTCAGCACGTCGGCCTTGTTCGGTTCGATGGTGAAGAGCGCGAAGCGGCTGTCTGCCGTGAAGCGCGGGCGGGCGGCGGCATTGGCTTGAGCAAATGCCGGTGGGCCGGTCGGTTCGCCGCCTTCTGCCGAAGGTGGCGGCGTGGGCGGACGCCAACCGCGTGGCTGCCGCCATTCGACGCCGGTCGCCAGATTGCGCACGATCATTTCGCCGTCACCGTCCTGCGGCAGCGCGGCATACGCGAGGTACTTGCCATCGCGCGAAAGTTGCGTGCCTTGAATCGAACGCCAACTGTCGTAATCCTGATGCGTCAACGCGCGTTTGGCGGTCGTTTGGGCGGCGGCTTGTTGGGCGGCCACACGGGAGATTGGTTGCTGCGGCCAGGCGGCCAGTCCCAAGAGCACGAGCGCACAGGCCATCAACAACCACGGGCGCGCGGTGAAATGAAGCGGGCGGGAAGAGAATCTGCGAGTCATAAAAGCTCCTCTCTGCGGTTCCAAGTGAATCGTGAAGATTGGCCGGATGCCAACCAGATGCCAAATTGAAATTGGGTTTGCTGTTGCCAGATGACGCCGCGCGCCGTTTCTTTTAGATTCCCGTTGCCGAAAAGTCCAAAAGATAGGGCGCGGCGGCGGAATCATCGCGCAAAGGCTGGTTTGCTGCAAACAATTCGCTATAATGCCCTCGCTTTTTGTGATGCCGCTGCGGGATCGCACATCAGTTGGTTGAGAGGTGCATATGTTGGAGCAGGACAATTCTTCCGAGAGCAAGCCGCGCTGGATTCGCTACGCCGTGCTGTTGTTTATCGTGCCGGTGTTGATTCCGCTGGTTTGCCTCTTGCTGCAAAAGAGCGGCTGGACGGGGATCAACCTGACGGTGGTCACGGTGCTTTTCGGCGCTTACTGGTTTGGCGTCTTGCTGGTGGCGGCGCGCTTTTTCAAAACACGCAGCGATTTGAGCGCGGTCAAACTGGCTTCGCCGCTGATCGAATTGCAATTGAGCGGCGATGTGCGCGCACGGCTCGCGCTGTTTGCCACCGCGCGGCAACAGAAATTGAGCGTCGCCGCGTTTGAATTGCTGGATCAAGAGATTCCGCGTTTTGAACAGGAAGAAGAGCGCGACCGCGCGCGCCGCGACAACGAACACCTGCGGCAGCAAGCCGGTCAGGGCGCCTTCCTGGTGGCGGTGACGACCGAAATCCTCAGACGGTTATTGTTGCTGAGCGGCGCGGCTGAAGAGGATCGTAAGGTCTGGACCACGCAGATCAGCGACACTGCCGTCCGCATCGTCAACAACGCGCTCGAACATCGCCTAACCACATCGGAACAGCTTTCATAGTTTGATTGAGAGCAACCTGCTTTATAGCGGTTTGCACGTGCGTGCGACGTGTCAGTAGCCCGACCGTGAGGGTGGGCTTGCCTGCGAACCAGCCCTCCCTCACGGTCGGGCTACTGACACCGGGTCGCAACCAACTGCAAATCGCTATAAGCCGCGCTGTCCGACATCCCTTCTTTGAGGCCGGGTGTAACAACATGCCAAAAAATCTGACCGAGCTAACCATCCGGGACTTCGGGCAACAGTGGACCGCGTTTCGTGATAATAGCGGCTGGTATGGTTCACCTGAATTATTTGAGGACATCGTTAGCCCGCTCGTTACGCTGGCTGAGTTGCGAGGCAAGGATGTGGTCGAGATTGGCAGCGGGACGGGGCGCATTGTCGGCATGTTACTGGCCGCCCAGGTTGGACACGTGACAGCCGTCGAACCTTCGGCAGCCTGCCAGGTGCTCAAAGAGAACCTGTCGAAAATGCCGGACGGATTGCAGCGGGGCACGATCATCAATGCGCGCGGCGATGAATGGCAGGCGGCACAGCCAGTTGATTATGTTTTTTCCATCGGTGTTTTGCACCACATTCCTGAACCGCACTCGGCCGTGCGCACCGCGTTCCGGGAACTTAAGCCAGGGGGCAAATGCTTTGTCTGGCTTTACGGTTATGAGGGGAACGAATTTTACTTGAGCATTTTCGGCACGCTGCGTGGGCTGACAACCCGGCTGCCGCACACTGTTTTACGGATTGTCGTGGCGCTGTTGTATCCGCTGTTGGTGCTTTACCGGTTGTTTTGCCGCTTTATCAATCTGCCCCAGAAAGATTACATCGAAAATGTGATCTGGCCGATGGCCCCGGATAAAAGGCGGCTGGTGATTTATGACCAATTGAACCCGGCTTACGCCAAATACTATAAGCAAGCAGAAGCCCTTGAGTTGCTGCGCGCCGCCGGGTTTGTTGCGGTGCAAGCGCATCACCGGCATAACTATAGTTGGAGTGTCATCGGAACTAAGCCACTGGCATAAGCTGCTGCTGCTAGAGCGCTGCTGGCGGCTCGCTGAGTGTTTTCACAAACCCGTTTCAGAACCCTTTTACAACCAAGGATGGCCCGCAATGCTTACTCGTCGCAACTTCATCAACAGTCTCGCCACGTCCACTGCCGCCGTCGCCAGCTTCAATGAAAAAGGCTTCGCGCGCGCGTTTGACGCGGCCCGCTTCGTCAATGGCCGTACGCCCGAAGAGGTCGCCAAAGACGAAGATTATTGGTTCGAGGTGCAGCAGGCGTTCACCGTGGATCGCTCGTTTATCTACCTGAACAGCGGCGGCGTCGCGCCCTCGCCGCGCGTCGTGCAGGAAGCGCTGCGGCGCTATCTGGAGTACTCGAACCAAGGCCCGGCCTACACGATGTGGCGCATTCTGGAGCCGCAAAAAGAAACCGTGCGCAAACGCCTGGCGCAGGTCTTCGGCTGTGACCCCGAAGAGATCGCCATTACGCGCAACGCCAGCGAATCGCTCGAAACCGTCCAGCTCGGCATCAGCCTGAAACGCGGCGACGAAGTGCTGACCACCGAACAGGATTACCCGCGCATGCTGCAAACCTGGCGGCAGCGCGAACGCCGCGAGGGCATCACGGTCAAGAAGGTCAACTTCGCGCCACCCGTCAGTTCACCCGATGTGTTGTTTGATCTATTCGAGCGCGCCATCACGCCGAAGACGAAGCTGATTCATTTTTGTCACATCACCAACACGACGGGGCAAATCTTCCCGGTCAAGCGCATCGTGCAAATGGCCCGCGCGCGCGGCCTCGAAACCATCGTGGACGGCGCGCACGCCTTCGCGCAGTTCCCCTTCAAACAGGCCGATCTGGATTGCGATTTTTACGGCACCAGTTTGCACAAATGGCTGACCGCGCCCATCGGCACGGGCTTTCTTTACGTCCGCAAAAACCGCATCAAGGATGTCTGGCCGTTGCAACCGGCAGATGAATCGCTCGACGGCAACATCCGCAAGTTCGAGCAAATCGGCACGCATCCCGAAGCCAACTTCCTGGCCATTGGCGAGGCGCTCAATTTTTATGAGGGCATCGGCCCTGACCGCAAAGCCGCGCGCTTGCGCTATCTGTTTAACCGCTGGGCCAAGCGGCTGGAAGCGCACAAAGGCGTGCGCATCTTGACCAGCTTCGACCCGCAGCAATCGTGCGGGTTGGCGACCTTTGGGATTGATGGCGTTGATTTGAACAAGGTGATCGGTCATCTGTTCAACGAAAACCGCATCATCGTGACGGGCTTCGTCAACTTTTTCGGGATCAATGGCATTCGCGTGACGCCGAATGTCTTCACCACGCTGCGCGAAATAGACACTTTTGCCGAAGCCATCGAGCGCGTCATTGAAAAGGGCTTGCCAGCCTGAGCACGCATGCCGCATGCTGCGTATCGCATCCCGCATTGATCCGCTCAAATGGTTTTACTGAAGATTTCCTACAAGCTGCACGCCCTCCACGTCGCAGAACACGAACACACTTTTGCCACTCAAACCTTGCCGCTGATTCGCGCGCACGGACTCAGTGCGCACCACGCCGAAATTTATTTTCGGGCCATGAACACTTTTGCGCGCCGCTTCCCCTTTATCCATTGGGAGCGTCAATCGGGCAGCCGGTCAATTCAGCGGCGAACCCGGCCTTGAGGCGCGCGTCAACCACCTGACCACGCAGGCCGCCAGACTATTACTTTTGCCCGAATGGCAAAGCAAATTGTTTTGTCTCCCTTATCAACTTTTTCATTTACGAAAGGATTACCCCGCAATGTCTCTCATCAAGTCCCGCAAACAAGCCTGGTTTGTTTTCATCGCGCTGTTGATCGTCAGCGCCGCCGCGTTCGGCTGGCTGAAACCCGCAACGCGCGTGGCCGAAACACCCAAAGCTGCTAGTGCCGGTCACGAATCCGAAGGCCCTGACCGCGATGCCTGGTTTTACGCCCAGCGCGCCTACCCGCAAGAAACGATTCCCGCCGGCGCACAGCAACGCGCCTTTGAACAGATGGAAGCCGCCGAGGCGCGCCAACGCGCGTTGAACCTGCGCGTCGCCGACATACAGCAACAAGCCTGGCAACCGCTCGGCCCCACGCCCATCGGCACACAGATCGGCCAGTTCGCCATCAACTATGGCGACCGGCGCGTGGCCTGTTCCGGGCGCGTGACGGCCATCGCGCTGCATCCGCAATTCGACGGCACGAACAATCGCACGGTGTATCTGGGCGCGGCGCAAGGCGGCGTCTGGCGTTCGGATGACGGCGGCGGCACGTGGCGGCCGCTGACGGACAACGCGCCTTCGCTGGTCATCGGCAGCCTCGCCATTGATCCGGCCAATCCGAATGTGATTTGGGCGGGCACGGGCGACAACGGCGAATTCGGCAGCTATTACGGCGCGGGTTTGCTGAAATCCACTGACGGCGGCGCGAACTGGCAAGTCATCACCGGCCCCAATTCAACCATCGCGCCCACGCAACCCGCCTTCATCAATGCGGGCATCCTGAAAGTCGAGATTGACGCGTCGAATACGAATACGGTTTACGTTGCCACCGGACCGGGGCACGCCAGCAGCGCCGCCAGCAAGACGGGTGCAGAGGCGCCGCTCGGCCAGCGCGGTTTGTGGAAGACAACTGATGGCGGACAGAACTGGACGAACCTGAACGTCACCAATGACGGCGGACGCATTTCGGCGATGGATGTCATCACCGACCCGCTCAATCGCCAACGCGTCATCGCTTCGATGTATGGCGTCGGGCTGTTTCGTTCGGAGAATGGCGGCCAAGCGTGGACACCGCTCGCGGGCGGTTTGCCGGCCAGCGGCTTCGGGCGCATCGCGCTGGCCGTCGGCCCGCCGTTGCAAGGCTCGCAAAATTCGACCATCTATGCGGCCGTCGCCGCGACCAACGACACGCTGCTGGGCATTTTTGGTTCGACCGACAACGGCGCGAGCTGGACGCGCGTCACCTTGCCGCAAGCGCCTGGGCAGGCCAATTACAATCTGGCAATCGCCGTTGATCCCAGCGATGCGCGCGTCGTTTATTACGCCACCGCCGCCAACGCGAATAACGACGGCGGCACGGTCTGGCGCACGACCAATGCGGGGCAAAGCTGGCAAGACCTCAGCATCGGCGACCCCGCGGGCGGCGGCCTGCACGCCGATTCGCACGCCTTTGCGATTGCGCGCAACAATCCCAACATTCTCTTCACCGGCAACGACGGCGGCATCTGGCGCACCAACAACGCCAAGGCCGCTACGGCCAACGCCGTCCTCTGGGCGAGTTTGAACAACACGCTCAACATCACGCAGTTTCAAATGATCGCGCTGCATCCGACCTCGCTCGACTTCATCGTCGGCGGCACGCAGGACAACGGCTCCAACCGTTACAGCGGCAATGCGAGTTGGACGAATTTCGCCGAAGGCGACGGCGGCTTCGCCTACATTGACCAGTCCAATCCGAAAATCGTCTGGCACACTTATCAAAACGACAACGCGGAGACGGGCTTTGGCCCGCGTGTGACGCTGGACGGCACGGTCAACAACATTGACTGGACGGATCGTGGCTGCCGCCGCTGTCAGTCGCAACCCGGCGGCTTCAACGCCAGAGACCGCGTCAGCTTTTACGCGCCGCTCGCGGGCAATGCCGGATTCACCGGCGCGAATGGCAACGTAGTTTACTTCGGCACGCAGCGCCTTTATCGCACGGCCAATCTTGGCGCGACGTGGACGGGGCTGGGAGCGAGCAGTGACGGTTACGGCAGCGATTTGACGAAGGGCCAGGGCAATCTCACCGCCATCGCCGCGCATCCGCGCTTGAATCCCGCGCAGGGCAGCGACCCACAGGGCGAAGTCGTCTGGGCGGGCACTTCGGATGGCAACGTGCAAGTCACAACCGATGCGGGCAAGCTGGCGGCTGCCACGTGGCGCAACGTGACCAAAGCCCCGTTGCCCAATCGTTTCGTCACCGACATCGGGCTTGATCCGAATGAACAACGCCGCGCTGTTGTCACTTACTCTGGCTTCAACGCCAACACACCTGCCACGCCGGGCAAGGTCTTCCTGACCAACGACCAAGGCGGCACGTGGACGGACATCAGCGG
>JAYUCP010000468.1:0-3841 GCA_043740245.1 Acidobacteriota bacterium
TTTGCGGATGATCTTTGACTCCATAAAGGAGATAGCTCGCATTACCGGCTGTCAACCGATGTGCAAAAAACTAGGTAATGACAAGCCGTGAGGGAGGGCAAGCTCGGCCTTGAGCGGTCTGAGTTTCAAGCTTGCCCTCCCTCACGGTCGGGCTACTGACACAGCTTGGTTTGGATTATTTTGCGGCCGTGGACAAGCGTCCCGCCGGCCGCACATTCTTGCCTTCGCGGTCGGTCAACGTATCACCCAAATCGGCGCGCGCCTGTTCGGCGTAGTCCAACAGCCGTTTGACCACCGCCGGGTTTTGCGCGGCCACGTTCGTCGTTTCGCCCACGTCTTTCGCCAGATCGTAAAGCGCGAGTTCGAGTTGTTTGCTGACAACCTTGCCGCGTGCGCCGCCATTGGCGGGCACGTGCTCGACATAAGGGTGCGGCAGATGCAGCTTCCAATTGCCGCTACGCACGGCCTGCAATTCGCGGCCCCAGTAAAAATACAACGCCTCGTGCGGCGGCTGCGCACCCGCCTTGCCCGAAAGCATCGGCCAGATGTCGCGCCCGTCAATGATGCGGTCTGTCGGCGCGGCCGTGCCCGCCAACCGCGCCAGCGTCGGCAGCAAATCAATCGTCATCGCGGGCGTGTGGTTGACGCTGCCCGCTTTGATGTGACCGGGCCAGCGCGCGATGAAAGGTTCGCGCACGCCGCCCTCAAACATCGTCCCTTTGTAGCCGCGCAACGGCCCCGCCGAACCGCCGTGATCGCCGTAAAGACGCCACGGCCCGTTGTCCGAGGTGAAAATGACCAGTGTGTCGTTATCCAACTGCGACCGTTTCAGCGCCGCCAGAATCTGGCCCACTGACCAATCAATTTCGGCAATCACATCGCCATAAAGCCCGCCGCCGCTCTTGCCTTTGAATTTTTCGGAGACGAACAGCGGCACGTGCGGCATCGAGTGCGGCACGTACAAAAAGAACGGCTGTGTTTTGTGCCGCTCGATAAAGCTGACCGCGTGTTCGGTGTACCAGGTGGTCAGTTGCGTTTGATCGGGATCGCGCTGAATGATCTTGTCGTTTTCATAAAGCGGCAGATCGGGATAGTTGAGGCCCGCCGCTTCAGGATTCTTCGGCCACATATCGTTTGAGTAAGGCAGGCCGAAGTATTCATCGAAGCCATTGTGCGTCGGCAAAAACTGCGGGTGATGGCCGAGATGCCATTTGCCGAAAATGGCTGAAGCATAGCTTCTTCCCAAGGAGGGCTGTTTGAGCACTTCGGGAATCAGCATCTCGTTCGCGTTGATGCCTTGCTGGGCGTTGTGATTGAGCGCGCCCAGGATGCCCACGCGATTGGAATAACAGCCCGTCAGCAAGGCCGTGCGCGAAGCCGAGCACACCGCCTGCGCTACATAAAAATCGGTCAGCCGCACGCCCTCGCGCGCCATCCGATCCAGGTTCGGCGTCTGGTAGCCTTGCGCGCCAAAGCTGCCGATGTCGGCGTAGCCCAGATCATCGGCGAAGATGATGACGAAGTTGGGCGGGCGTTTGGCGGCGGTCGCGTTGGTTGGCAGGTGCCAGCTAAGCAGGCACAGCGCGAGCGCGGCCAGTAAGGTTGTTTTCAAGGTCTTCATAATCGTGTTTGCGAAATCACTCCGGCGTCAAACAACTCATTGATGTGCGCTTCGTCATAGCCCAACTCGCGCAGAATCTCTGCGGTATGCTCGCCCAGCAGCGGCGCGGCGCGTTGAATCGCGCCCGGCGACTTTTCAAACTGCACCGGCACGCCCGGCTGGCGCACGGGGCCGATCAGTGTATGCTCGACCACCGGATTCATCGCCAGCGCGGTCACCTGCGGATCGTTCAAAAACTCCAGATAGCTTTGCGCCGCCGCGCACGGCACGCCGCATTCGAGCAACGCCGCTTCCCATTCGGCGCTCGTGCGTTGTTTGAAAATGGGCTGAAGCAACGGCGTCAACTCTTCGCGGCACAACACGCGCTTGCCGTTTGTGTCGTAGCGTGGATCAATGCCCAACTTCGGCAAGCCCAGTTCCACGCAGAGCGCGCGCCAAAATTTGTCGGTGCCAGCCGCGATGAAGATCAGATCGTCCGCCGTCTCAAACAGGCGATAGGGATAGATGCCCAGCGCGCCTTCTTCCTCACATTCCAGCGCCTCGATGAAAAAGTGCGCGTGCGCCGAGAGCACGCCTTGCAGCAACGAAGTCTCGATCAATTGCCCAAGGCCCGTGCGTTCGCGGTAATAGAGCGCCGCGTTGACCGCCATCACGATCAGCATCGAGGCTTGATAATCCGACACCGCGACCGGCGAAATCGCGGGCGTGCCGCACACGCGCGCATTGTCGCGCACGATCCCGCTCATCGTTTGCAGCACCGGATCGTAACCGGGCCGCGCCCGCATCGGCCCCGTCGAGCCAAAGGCTGTCGAGGAACAATAGATCAGCCGTGGGTTGAGCGCGCCCAGCGTCGCGTAATCAATCTTCAGCTTGGCCGTCACACCCGCGCGGAAGTTTTCGATCACGACATCGGCATCCTTGACCAGTTGATAAGCAATCGCGCGCCCGGCTTCTGTCGTCAGGTCAACGGCCAGCCCGCGTTTGTTACGGTTCCAGGCTTGATAAAACCGGCTCTCGCCTTTTAAGAACGGCCCCCACGCGCGCGCCAGATCGCCGGTCAGCGGCTCCAGCTTGACGACCTCCGCGCCCAAGTCACCCAGCAAAGCCGCGCTATAGGCTCCGTTGATGAAGCTGCAAAAGTCGAGCACCTTCACGCCCACAAGCGGGCCAGCCGGAGTGTTGAATTGGATGGGTTGATTCACGAGTGAAGAGAGAACCATTTTCCATTTGTGATTTGCGATTTGTCATTGCTTGCAATGGCAAATGACAAATCGCAAATCACAAATGGAAAATACTCAGCGGTCTTTGACCCGGATGACAAACCGCAAGCCTGACCACGTCTCATCAATCGCGCAGACCTTGTTGTCCACCAGGCCCGTTTCGAGGCCCGTCTGACGCACGACGTTTTCGTTCAAATCCGTCGCCACGGCCGCAGCTTTCTTCGGCCACGCGATCCACAGTCCGCCCGCCGGACTGAGCTTGGCCGCCAATGCGCCGAAGCGCCGCAATAATTCGCTCTCGCTTTTGGTGAAGAAGACGATCACGTCCAGCGGCGCGCGCAACTGCTTGACGATTGATACGCCCGCCGGCAAAGCGCCTAGCGTCGCCGCGAAATCTGCCGGCGCATTGACCAGCGCCACGCGATGTTTTTCTTTGATGCCCAGTTTTTTCGGCAAGGGCGTGCCTGAATAACCTGCCATAGTTGATTGCGGAATGCGGAATGCGGAATGCGGAATGCGGAATCACGAAACTTCGCGGACGGACTCATCGCCAAATTCCGCATCCCGCAATCGGATGGTAGCCGAGTTCTCAAGGCTCGTAAATGTCAGGCACAAACTCGAGCGCCGAACCTTTCATCGGTTCAGCCGCGAGTTGGCGCGTATGCCGCAACAGCACGGCCAACACCGCCAACACCGCCAGCAGGTCGCCGCCCACCAGCCACAACAGCGCCTGCGCGCCGCCGCGTTCAAACAATTGCCCGATCACCCACGGCAGCGCCATTGCGCCCAGCGCCGACGCCACCAGCACCCAGCCCGCGATCCGGCCCGACAAATGTAGCGTGCGTTGTGTCCAGGCCATCATTGCCGGATAGACCGGGGCCATCGCCAGTCCTGACCCCACCGCCATCAACCATAGCGCCGCCGTCACGTTCGGCCAACTCAACGCCAGCGCCAGCAAGACCAGCCAGCCCGCCAACTGCGCCGCAATGATGCGCCGTTC
>JAYUCP010000469.1:0-1521 GCA_043740245.1 Acidobacteriota bacterium
TCAGAATGCGCACAATTCGGAGTCACCAGGTCGCTACCGCTCCCCGTACCGCATCGCGCGCGACCCCTTCCAACAGGAGACCCCGTGATGAAATGCAAAACACTGCTTGCCCTATTCGCCGCGCTGTTCATCAGCGCCCAACCCGCCGCGCCTTCGCAAAACAACCCCAACGCGCTCGTCTTCATTCACGCCAATGTGATTGACGGCGTATCGAATGAACCGCTGCGCGACGCCACCGTCTTCGTGCGTGACGGCAAGATCACTGACATCGTGCCCGGCCCGGCTTCGCTGATTGCCGGGCAGACGGTGATTGACCTGAAAGGCCGCTGGCTCTTGCCCGGCTTTCTGGATGCGCACGCGCACCTCGCCAATCTGGCGGCGGCGCGGCTGGCGCTCCTTTCCGGCGTGACGACGGCGCGCTGTCTGGGCGTCAATCATTTCGTAGACATCGGCATGCGCGAACTCAATCACGCGGGCATCAGCGACCTGCCCGACATCGTAGCCGCCGGCTATCACGTGCGTTCGCGCCCTGCCGAAGAACTATTCATTGACCTGCCCAAGCTGCAAGACCTGCTGGGCAAACAGGTGAGCGGTGTCGAAGCCGTGCGCCGCCTCGTGCGCGCCCAAATCGAACGCGGCGTCAACGTCATCAAGATCAACGCCACCGAACGCGCCGGTTTGCCCGACACCGACCCGCGCAAGCGCATCTTCAACGACGAAGAGATCGCCGCCATCGTGGACGAAGCGCGCAAGTCGAACCTCTGGGTCGCCGCCCACGCGCACGGCAATGAAGGCGCGTATGCCGCCGTCAAAGCGGGCGTGCGCTCCATCGAACACGGCACATGGATGAGCGACGAGACCTTGCAGTTGATGAAAGAGCGCGGGACGTACTTCGTGCCGACCATCGCCACAGTCGAGGATTTGATCGAACCGGGCGGCGATTATGACAACGCGCTGCTGGCGATTCGCGGGCGCGCGATGCTGCCCCGCTTGCGCGAGACGGCGGAGAAAGCCTGGAAGCTCGGCATCAAAATGGTCGCGGGCACTGACACCGGCTACGGCCCGAACAGCAACCGGCGCGTGCCGGATGAGATTCGCGCGCTGACCCAAATCGGCATGTCGCCAATGGACGCGATCAAGGCTGGGACTTCGGTGGCGGCGGAATGCTTCGGCATCGAAGCGCGCACGGGCGCGATTCGCAAAGGCCTGGAAGCCGATCTGGTCGCGGTCGAACGCGATCCGCTGGCCGACATTCGGAATTTGCAGGATGTTTTGCTGGTGGTGAATAACGGGAAGGTGGTGGTGAACCGGCTGGGCTGGTAGCGCGTTCGCGCATCGCGCCGGATTTTTTGACCAATTTCCTGGCCGCGTTGTGCGGCCAAAGGAGTTGTTCATGTCGTGTGGCGCCGCCCAGAAAGAATGAAAACGCGGCGCGCGCTGTACCGTAGGTTGTCCAACCTGCGGAGACTCGATGGTGGGAAGCGTTATGGGACACCCAAGCGGCTGGCTGCTGAAGTGCTC
>JAYUCP010000470.1:0-23354 GCA_043740245.1 Acidobacteriota bacterium
GGGAGCGACCGGGTGACTCCGAGTGCGTACAACTCGGAGTCACCCGGTCGCTCCCGCGCCCGGTACCGTAGCGAGCAAAACATGCAGCAAGACCCGACCGATGAAATCACCCGTGAACGCTGGCGGCGCGCCTTTGAATTGTGCGAAGCCTGCGCGGCCCTGCCCGCAGTCGAACGCGGGGCTTATCTGAAAACGGCTTGCCAGGGCGACGCGCTCCTCTTGCGCTGCGTGCAGCAGATGCTCAGCGCGCAAACCGCCGCCGAAACCGACGGCTTTCTGGAAGCGCCCGCCTGGTCTTACACCCCGCCGGTTGCTGACGCGCGCGCCGCGCTGGGCCAATCCGCCGGCGCTTACCGCATCACGCAGTTCCTGGATCGCGGCGGTATGGGCGAAGTCTATCTGGCCCGGCGCGCCGATGGGATGTTCGACCGCCAGGCCGCCGTCAAATTGATCCGCGCCGATTTGAACGCCAAGGATTACCGCCGCTTCCGCCGCGAAGTGCAGATTCTGGCCGATCTCAAACACGGCAATCTGGTGACGCTTTACGACGCGGGCCGGCTGCCCAATGGCCGCCCTTATCTGGTGATGGAATATGTCGAAGGCGAGAACCTGCGCGACTGGCTGCAAACGCGCGCCACACCGCCGCGCGAGACCAGCGGCGAAATCATCCGCCAATGCTGCGCCGGCCTGCACGCCGCGCATCAAGCCGGCGTCATCCACCGCGACATCAAACCCGGCAACATCATCGTGCAGGAACACGGCGAGCAACTCTCCGTCAAGCTGCTCGATTTCGGCATCGCCTATCGCCGCGAACTCTGGCAGACCAATCAGACGCAGACCGACGGCGCCATCGGCACGGTCGGTTATATGTCGCCCGAACAATTGCACGGCACGCCGCCGGAACAATTGACCGCCGCGTCTGATGTCTATTCGCTTGGCCTGGTCTGTTACGAAATGCTGGCGGGGCAGCAAGCTTACGCCGGTCATTCGCAGGCTGAGGTGATCGCCAAACGCTTCTATCAACCCTTGCCCCCGCCCAGCGCGCAGCGGCCCGAACTGGGTTTTTCGTCCACGCTCGACCGCGTCGTGATGAAGGCGTTGGCCAACGCGCCACAAGACCGCTATCAATCGGCGCTCGTCTTTGCGCGCGAATTGACCGAAGCGTTACGCGAGACCGCGCCGTTGACCGATTCACATCCGGTGCCGCCCGCGCCCGCGCCAATATCCGTTGCCGCATCCGTTGCCACGTCCGTATCCACACCCACGCCCACGCCCGTGCCGTTGCCGCGCCCGCGCCGTTGGGCGTGGCTGGCGGCGGTGTTGAGTCTGGCCGCTGTGTTGGGCGCGGGGTTTTATCTGCTCTGGCAACAACTGCCGGCGCGCGCCACGACTCCGCTGACCGCCCTGCCGTCCCCGCCCAGCGCACCTGATACGCCCGGCTTGCAACTCCGGCTGACCGTGCGGAATGCGCAAGGCCGCCCGTTGCCCCAATGCAGCTTCGCGCTTTTCAACGCGGGGATCAGCAGTGAGCCGAAACCGATCACCGCGCAGAACGCGCTCGTCTTGCGCACCGATGCCGCAGGCCACGCCGAGAGCGCCGCTGTGCGGCCCGGCACGTATCTGACCAAAACGGTTTGCCGCGGTTACTTCACCCTGAGCGAGACGCTCACGCTGGCCGAAGACCTGGCGCGCCCGGGCACGATCAGCGTGGTCAGAGCGCTGCAACCCGAGTGAGCGAAAAATAAATTTTCGGGGCCGTGTCCCTTTTCCGAAAAATTTGCGCTTATCTAGTTGCAACACTCGCGTCGGAATCGTCACTCCGGCAATAGGCAGACAACTTTGACAGACCAGAAGGAGGCTCGTTATGAAAAAACTGCTCGCGCTTATTTTCCTGCTCGGCACGTTGTGTGCTGGCGCGGCTTACGCCCAAGACGAAGCGGCGACCCGCGATCTTTACAGCAGCTACGCCAAGACCGGCACGAAAGGCCGGCCTGGCGCGCGCATCAGCATCGAATTGCTGCGCGCCGGGCAAACCAGCTTCGTGCCGCTCGACACCGGGTTCAAGGCCGGCGATAAGGTCAAACTCCACTTCGAACTCAATTTCCCGGCCTACGTCGAAATTTACAACCTGGGCACTTCGGGCCATTTGCAGCGCCTCTTTCCGGCGGCGGGCGTGAGCGGGCCGGTCAAGGTCGTTTCCGGCTACACCGTGCCGGCACCCGCCGACGAATGGCTCCGCTTCGATCATCGGGCGGGCATCGAACGCCTGTCCTTCGTCTTTTCCGCCGCGCCGGTTGCGCCGCCCAAGCTGGTCGCGGCGCAAAAACGTCCGCCCGCCAGCGCCAAGCCCAAAGCTAAAGGGGACGCCGCGCCCGCTGCCAGCGATACGCAACAGGCGCTCGACGATCTGAATGCGCGCGAAATGGCCGGTGACACCGAGGGCCGCGACTTCGACCGCGTGCGCGTCGGCGCGGATGCTTACGTGCTGAGCAACCAGCAACGCTTGCGGCGCGCGCTTTACGTTTCAATCAACTTGCAACATCGGTGAGGGCCAGGTGTGCGCTGTACCGTAGGTTGTCCAACCTGCGGAGGCCGCCAGCAGCGAGTCGCTTGGCGTCCCTTGAACGCTTTGCACCCAAGTCCTCCGCAGGTTGGACAACCTACGGTACGTTTCCGAGGAGCACCCGCCATGAAAAAAATGACTGCCAGCGTCTGCTTCGTTACGCTCGTGTTGGGTTGGCTGGCCCTGCCGCAACTCAGCAGCCGCGCGCAAATCCATAAACCCAAAAGCCGCGCCTTGCTGGTTGGCATCAATCACTACGCCGAGGCCTACGTCCCGTCCACACCCGGCGCGGAAGAGGATGCGCTGGCGATGCGCGAGTTGCTCATCAAGCATTACGGCTTCCACGCTGACGAAATCAAACTGCTGCTCGGCGCGGAAGCAACCGCCGCCAACATCGTCGCGGAATTCCGCCGCCTGCTGATTGCGGAAACGCGACCCGGTGACCGCATCTTTTTTCATTACTCCGGCCACGGTTCGCGCGTGCCCGACGATGACGGCGATGAAGCGGACGGCTTTGACGAAGTGCTTGCGCCCTACGATGTCGCGCTGCAAGGCGCGGACAGCTTCGCCAACATCATCCGCGATGATTTGATCGGCGCATTGATCGGCGAGTTGAAGGGCCGGCAAGCCGTGCTGGTTTTTGATTCCTGTCACTCCGGCACGATCTCCAGAGCGACGGGCAATGCGCCCGCTGGCGCCGCCGCCAAACCGCGCTATCTGCCCGCGCCCGCCGAATTGCGCAGCTTGCAAACAAGCTCGCGTGCGGTAGGCGGCGGCCCGGCGGGTTATGACGTGAGCGACTTTGCCGCTGAAGCAGGCAGCCGCCAATTGCGGGTGCGCGACCTGAAACTGGTGAAAGAGAAACTGGACGATTCAACCGCGCGCATCGCCGTCATCTCCGCCGCGCAAGCCGGCCAACTGGCTTACCCGGTCAAGGTGGCGGGCGGTGGCGACCGCGGCGCGCTCTCGTATCTATTCACCGAAACGCAGCGGGAACGCGCGCTCTCTTTCAACGAACTGCGCGCGCAAATCACGACGCGGATGGCGACATACAACAGCGGCAAACGCCAACAGTCACCGGTCTTCGAGGTCTTGACGCCCTTCCCGCTGGATGCGCCCTTGTTTGCGCCGACGCCATTCGTCACTCCGGCCATCGCCTTCGCCAACCCTGACTCCACGCTCAAAGTCACGCTGCGCAGCCTGGAAGGCAAGCAGCTTTACCAGCTCAAGGACAAGATTTCCTACGAGGTGACGACCAGCGCGCCGGGCTGGCTTTACCTGGTGGTTTTTAGCCAGGAAGGCAAAGCCACTTGCGTTTTTCCGAACACGACGAATCAAGACGACCGTGATAATTATGTCGGCAAGGGGCCGCAGCGGCTGCCCCGCACAAAATACTTTCAAGCCCAAGCCCCGCTAGGCAAAGACATCGTGGTCGCCCTGCTCGCGAGCAACAAGCTCAATCTCGGCGATCAGGAAGACCTGACCTGGGACGAAGTCTT
Organism: Acidobacteriota bacterium; assembly: GCA_043740245.1. GTDB lineage: Bacteria > Acidobacteriota > Blastocatellia > RBC074 > RBC074 > JACPYM01. The sequence continues at coordinate 4,063 of JAYUCP010000470.1, forward strand.
TGCCCGGCTGCGCAGCAACAAGCTGAGCGGCTACATCAACCGGCGCGGCGTCGGCACCAAGAAGCCGGGCCAAGCGTCTGCCCCACCCGCTTCACTCGATGACGCCGATTGGCAGGCCGCCAGTCTGGTCATCGAAACCATCGCCAAAACGGCTGAGCGGCCAGTTCGGCCAGCAAACAAAAACAATCCCAAACGCAGATAACCGGCGCGCCGCGCTGGCGTGCCACGGAGGTCAAATCATGCAGAATCGTTTCCAGCATTCAATCCGCGCCCTTCAATTGGGCGGCATCTTGTGTCTGTTGCTTGCCGCCTTCCTCGCGCCCGTCGCGCTGGGGCAGGAGCAGCAAGCCGATAAGAAGCCGAAAGACGCCAAGGAAGCCAAAGAGAAAGACAAGAAAAGCAGCGTGCTCGGCATCCCGATTCCAGGCCGCGGCAAGAGTGAAGAGGAGAAGGCCGTCGAACAGGAGCAGAAGTACCGGGAGCTACGCGCCAAAGCCAAGGAGAAGTACCAGGACACGACCAAGCGCGAGTTCAAGCTGCGCGTGGACGGCGATTACAAAGAGAAGCGCCGCGAACACAGCGCCTACGCTTTCCAGATGAACACCTACGACCAGCAGGACGAGCGCGTCACTTACACCGGCGACAAGCTCAAGAGCGAGGACACGCTTTACGACAATCCGCTCGTGCAGGACTATGTCAACCGCGTCGGCCAGGCGCTGGTGCCCGACAAATCGCAACAGCGTTACGCCTTCAAAGTCGTGCTCAATCCGGTGCCGGATGCGCGCTCGCTCTCGACCGGCACGGTCTACATTTCGACGGGCCTGCTCTCGCTGATTGATAACGAGGCGCAACTGGCCTACATCCTCGGCCACGAGATCGCGCACATTGAAAACAATCACTGGTTCGACGACGCGCTCGTCACCCACGAATTGGTGGATCGGGAGCGCGCCCGCGACAAGACCTTCAAATGGGTCGGCCTGGGCGTCGGCGTGGCGACCGGCGGCTTGCTGGGCGCCAAGAGCGATTCGGCCTTCGTCGGCGTGATGGGCGGCGCCTTTTTCGGCGGCGCAACTTATTCGCTGTTGAAGTTCATCTCCTCGCTCAAGGTCTTCACCTGGGATGGCGTGCAGGAGGACGAGGCCGACGCGACCGGCGTCAAGCTGATGTTCGAGCGCAACTACGATCCGCGCGAAGTGCCGAAGCTCTTCGTGCGCTTGCGCCAATTGGCTGAACGCGAGCCGCGCGTTTCGGACGGCTTCCTGGCGCGGGTGCAACATCTCAACGAACGTACCGGCTTCACCAATGCGTTGATGGGGCCGTGGGTGGCCAAACCCAACATGACGCGCGGCGCGGTCAATCTGCGCGCCCGCCGTGCCGCCGAGGCCGACGACGCCCTGCCTATCTCGCCGCTCGAGGCGGGCAAAGCCTTCGGCCCGGCTGACGACGCCGAGAAGCGCGAGAAGGTCGCCAGCAAGACGCTCCGCAATCTGGACGAACTGCTGCGCGATAAGCTGGCGAAAGAAGAGATCAAGGCCGGCGGCCCTGAATTCGAAATCCTCATGGCCGATCTCAAACGCGACAACGGCGTGCGCGCTTTTTACTACGACATGTTTGCGATGGCCCTGCAGAACCTGCGCGAGGCCCAGCAGATTCGCACGGATGACCCCTACGCGGCTTTCTACTACGGCAAGGTGATGCAACTGACCGCGCGCACGCGCGCCGAGAAGGCCGAGGCCATGCAGGCTTTCGCCAACGCCATCAATCTGGACAAACGCGGCGTGCTGCCCGGCCCCTGGCTGCATCGCGCGCTGGGGCTGATGGGCGACCGCAATCCGTCGCAGAACACCGAGATCGTCAGCCACCTCCGACGTTACGTGGAGATGTATCAGCAGGAGCACAGCGGCACGTTGCCGCCCAACATGGACGCCATCTACGCCTACCTGAAGACGCTGGGCGACGACCAGTGGGTGGCGCGGCCGGCGCTCAATGTTTCGACCAAGAACATCGAGCCGTTGGACGTGAGCGGCGGACGGTCGCCGGCGCCCGCGCCCGTGCGCGTCGCGCAACCGGAGCCGGCGCCGGCGAAGAAACCGATTAAATAGTTACAGCGGTGTTTCGCGGCGCGGGCTTGAGCGTGGGACAAGATCATATCCTTGTCATTACCCACATTTTCAGGTGACAGGTTCTGGTTGCCAGGCCAGGTCTTGCAGCTTGAGCCAACCGCGCCAGAGTGTTTGCCAACCTGGGTCGCCGTCACTTTTGCGGCCCAGAAAGCCGCCCAGGCGCGCGACCGCACGCCAGAAGTCGCGCAACGTCAGTGCGCCCGGCGGCAGGTGCAAGTAGCTTTGCACCGTTTGCAACAAGACGGGCGCGACTACCTGCTGCGCCGGGCTGTCCGGTTGCTGGCGGCTCACTTCGCGCAAGCACAACAGGCGCACGGCCAGGATGGCCAGGAAGCCCAAGAGCGCTTGCAACCCGGCGGCGCTTTCCAGTTGGCGTGCTTGCATGGCGCAGCCGGTTTTCAAACATTTATGATATTCCTCAATCACCCAACGTTTTTCGTAGTAGGCAATGACCTGCAAGGCATCCGCCGCGGCGCGCACGGCCAGGCTGGTGAGCAACACCCAATCCAACGGTTCGACACCCGGCGGCGGGTCGGCTTCCCAGGCGCGCACGAGACTGACGCACAAGCGCGGGCCGCCACGCTCTTTGCCCCAGCGCGGCGCGGCCAATTCACAATCCGCCCAGGCCACTTGCAAGGTCGCCGTGCGGGCAGGGAGGCCGTCACGCCCGCGCAACTCCACCGTCGTGGTCGCCTGGCTGGGCAATTGGCGCGCCCACGCCAGCAGGTGCGCGCGCTCCCCCGCCGCCGTATAAATGATGCGGTCGCGCCCGGCGCGCGCCACGACTTCCCAGCCCAACTCCTGCGCCTGGCGCAAGTAGCCATAAATGTCACTGGCGCGATCACCCACGCTGATCCAGGTCACGCCGCTCGCCCGCGCGGGCGCCGGGCCGATGGCTTGCAGGGTCTCCGCCCAGACATCGTATTCGTTGGCGCGCCAGCTACAGGCGGATTTGGGTTCCTTGACCGCCGGCTTGGGCGGCCGCAGCCAGACGCGTTGCGCCGCCACGCCCCAGTCGCCCGTGCGCAACGGCAGCGCCAAACACGTGTGCAGCAACATCCCATGCTGCTGGAGTTTATTGAGCCGCCCCAGCCCGACGACTTTGGGATGGTGCGAGAAATCCAACTCGGTGCCGTCTTGAATGAAGAGCACCACGCCGTCGCTCAAGCGCGCCTGCTGCCGCGTCGCGGCCCAATGCGGTGCGCCGAGTTGGGCATGCGTGACGTCGGCTTCGTTGAGCAAACGATAGGCCGCTTTGAGTTCTTTCCAACTGCCGGTTTGGGCCGGCAACTGGGCCGCCGGATTGGCCGCCAACTGCGCACCGAGGGCCACCGCCCGCGCGCTCCGCCGCTTATCCCCCAACTCGGCGGCACCCCATTGCTGGGCCGCCCAAGCTTGCATGTCTTGCGTTATTTCTTGGAGCATTTCAAGAGTTTAGCGCATCGGTAAAAATGTGGGTAATGACAAGGATCATATCTTGTCCCACGCTCAAGGCGCTGAAAACGAAGTAGCCAGCTTTCATTCACGGCCTGCTACGGCCTGTCACGGGAGGCATCCATGCGACGTTTATCTTTGTTACTGCTCTCTCTCTGCGCGCTGCCGTCGTTGGGCAGCGTGGCGCGCCAAACCGCGCCGTCAATCCTTGACGACCGCGCGCCTTTCGCCATCGAACTGCCCGAAATCCAGAGCGGCGTGCTGACCGCCACCAGCTACACCGACATTTACATTCCGCCGGGCGCGCAAATCACGCGGCTCAAGCTCTGGGTCTTGCAACCCTACGACCTGCGCTTCGGCTACGAAATGAAAGCCATGCTTAACAGCAAGGCGCTTGCCACCGTCGCGCAACGGAAGGCCGGCCCCTGCGGCAACTTTCTCGACATTGATCTGCGCCAGCAACGCGAGTTGCAGTTGAAGCCACAAGAGAAAAACCTCGTCGAGATCACCGGCTACGAAGCAGAATCGCGGCTCACTTACCACGCTTCCTTCGTCCTCTTGCCCGGTACCAGCAAGTCGCCGCGCCCCGTGCCCTTGCCCGAAAAAGCCGAAATCCGTTTCGAGCAAGTCCCGGCCTTTTCCGATTCGCCCGTGCCCAACGACGACCGCGCCGCGCCACTGCTGACACTGACCGCGCCCGCCGCGCCGCCAGCCGCTGGAAACGCAGCGTCGTTCAGCGTGCGCCTCGCCGGTTTCGCCCGCGACGACAGCGGCATCGTCACCACCATCAAAGTCAACGGCCAAACCATCGCCAGCGCCCCGCCCCCCAGCAAAGACGACAAGAAGAAAAAGAAGGACAAGAACGCGGTGACGATCCCGCCGCTCGAACGCAAACTGGAGTTCGACCAGATGTTCCCGGTCGGCCCCAACACTTGCGCACTGTTGATCGAAGCGCGCGACCCCACCGGCAATCGCGCGCTGGCCTACGTGCCGATTGAGCGCGGCGCGCCGCTTGCCAAAACGGATTTCGGCGGACGCAAATACGCCGTCATCGTCGGCGTCTCGAAATACCTGCATCACGAAGGCGATTTGCACGACCTGGCGTACGCGCACCGCGATGCTGAATCCATCCGTGACTGGCTGCGCAGCGACAGCGGCGGCGGCTTCAAACCGGACGACATCGTCTGTTTGACGGACGGCGACGCCACACGTGCAGCCGTGCGGGATGCGCTCGCGCGCTTTCTGACCACGGCGGGCGCGAACGATCTGATCTACCTATTCATGGCTGGTCACGGCGCGCCCGATCCTTACGACCGCAGCAAGCTTTACTTTCTGCTGCACGATTCCAAAGTGACTGACCTGCCTAACACCGCGCTGGCGATGAACGAAGTCGGCCAATTCGTCAACCAGCAAAGCAAACAGGCGCGCCTGATCGCTTTCTTCGACACTTGTCACAGCGCGGGCGTCAACCGCCAGGCGCTCAACCCCGCTGCTCCTGCTGGTAAATCAGGCGCTCCCGACAAACGCGGCGTCGGCACGAAGAAGGACAAGCAGGCCGCGCCGCCCGCCAACCAGCCGCCCACGGTCACGCTCAGCGTCGGCACGCCCGCCACGTCGCCAGCCGCGCAGCCCGGCTTCAATTTTTACGAAGGTGCGCTCTTTCAAAAGAAAGGCTGGACGGTCATCAGCTCCTCCGGCCTGAACGAAGAGTCGCAGGAAGACGCGCGCTGGCGCGATGCGGCGGGCAACGGCCACGGCGTCTTCACCTGGGCCTTGCTGGAAGGCGCGCAACAAGGCAAAGCCGATGCGAACGGCGATTGCCGGATTACGGCGGCGGAGCTTTTCGAGTACATCCGAAAAACGGTGAGCGGCGCGACCAGCCGTGCGCAGAACCCGCAAGCCTTGCCGGGCGGGAGTAGCGATTTGATCGTGGCGACAGTGGCGGACGCGGCTGCTTGCCGCAACAAAGTGAGCAAATGAAGGCGAGCGCGCTTTCGCATCTGGTGGACACGCTTTAGAATGCCGCGCGAATTCACAACGCGAGGTGAAATGGATTTGCCGCTCAAGCTCTTAAATTATCGTCTCCTGGCTATGTGCTTGGCACTGGCTGCCGCTGTCGTGCTGGCAGGCCAGCCGCCGCAGCGTGGGCAAGGCACGAAAAAGCCGATAGACAAATTGCCCAGTGTCGACAAACGCTGGGCAATCGTCATCGGTATTGACGATTATCGAGACCCGAATATTACCGATCTTTCCGGTGCCGTGAATGATGCGAAAGCGTTATCCACAGCGCTCCAACAATACGCAGGGTTCCGCGAAGCGAACATTATTCTGCTGGCCAGCGATCAGCCGGATGAACGCCAACCGACGCTAGTGAAAATTTTGAAGTTTCTCGGCAATTTTTATAAAGCGATCCCCGCCGATGGCATGTTGCTGATGGCCTTTTCCGGGCATGGAATCGAGCGTGGCGGAAAGAGTTTCTTATTGCCCGCCAATGCCGAATACAGCGAAAACCCGCGCATCCTGGAAAAGACCTCGCTGGAAGTCGAATACCTAAAAGAGATGATTCGTGAGACGGGTGCGCGGCAAGTCTTTATGATCGTGGATGCCTGCCGCAATGATCCTGCTGCCGGGCGGTCGCTGACTAATAACGCGCTCAGCGAAAGATTCAGCAATAGCTTCGATTTCAATACTCGCAACCGTGAAGTGGACGCCTTTATCACGCTCTATGCCACCAGCATCGGCCAACGCTCTTATGAATACAGTGAAAAGCGGCAAGGTTTCTTCACCTGGGCGTTGATTGAAGGCTTGAAAGGCAAAGCCGCCAATGAACGGGGAGAAGTCACGTTGGGCACATTGATGGAATATCTTGATGAGACTGTTCCCAATCTGGTGCGGATTCATACCGGGCAGGTTCAAGTTCCGCGCGTCAGTATGGATGGATTCAAAGGGAATCAGTTAGTGTTGGCATATGCCCCGAAAACCGACCGCCTAGCCAGCGCCGTCCCCCCACGCCCGGTTGAACCGCCCAAGCCGCAACCTGTCGTGCTGCCGGAGTTGCGCTGGCTCAATGTGAAGCTGACGAATTTCTTTAGGCCTGCGTGGCTGACCGGCGTGCCGTTTGCCCCGCGTTACGGGGAAACAGTCAATCCGCCGCCCGCGCCTCCGGTGTTGTTGCCACAGATCAATCAAATGGGAGTTGCATTGGTCTCCCGCTTACCCGACATGGCGAGTTGGAATCCGCCAGCGTTGCGTCTGACGGCGTCGCTGGATGCCGGCAGCGCGTCACCCGCCCCACCCAAAAAGCTCGTGCCGGTGCAATTGCCGGCGATTCAACGCACCGCTCGGTTGGTCGTGTCATTCACCAGACCGCCTTACACATTGGTAGCACCGAAATTCTCGCTACAACCGCTTGAGATTCCGCCCGCGCCTGCTGTTGTGCGCAATAGCCGTCCGCGTCCTGGCGTTCCAGCGAATTCTCCTGCTGTTGCCACACTGCCGGATAACACGTTGACTGAGCCAAAAGTGAATCCACGTCCACGTCCACCCGCCGAAGACAAACCGGTGGTTGTGACGGCGCCACCAGCAGCGACTTTGCCTGCAACGGATACCGGAGCGGCACCACCATCCAAGGAGAGTGTCCCCGCGCCCAACGCAGTCGCAAAGGCGAGCGTTGCGCTCATTCCCATGCGCGCCGAAACCGCTGAGGTAGATGCGGGAGGAAAAATCAAAAACCGGCGCGCTGTCGAGAGCCAGGGCTTCATTGAAATGTTGGGCAATGACGTGAAACTCGAAATGGTGCTGATTACCGGCGGCAAGTTTCTGATGGGCGCGCCTGCTAATCAAAAAGGCGCATACCCTGACGAGAAACCCCAACACGAAGTCACAGTCGCCGACTTTGCGATGAGCCGGTTTGAAATCACGCAGGCACAATGGCGCGTGGTCGCCAGCTTGCCCAAAGTGCAATTCGATTTGCCGCTCAACCCTGCGCGGTTCAAGGGTGACTTCCTTCCGGTGGAGCAGGTCTCCTGGGTGGAGGCTTGGGAGTTTTGCGCCCGGCTGACAATAGCGACGGGCAAATCTTACGCATTGCCAACGGAAGCGCAGTGGGAATATGCTTGCCGCGCCAGTTCTTCAACGCCTTACTCTTTTGGAGAAACGATTACAGTTGATTTGGTCAATTACGACGGGCAGCCCAAGAGGGAGTTGGCCAAGAGTGGCAACTATCGCGGAAAGACGGTTTCGGTCGGCAGCTTGGGATTGGCAAACAGGTTTGGGCTGTTTGATATGCACGGTAATGTCGCGGAATGGTGTTTGGATGAATGGCATGATAACTACGCAGTCGCACCGGCAGACGATCGTATGTGGGGGTCATTAGATGGTTCGTATTGTGTCGTCAGGGGCGGAAGCTGGTTCGATGGCGGTGCCAAGTCTGTTTCGTACCACCGTGACCGGTATCTGAAACAAATGAAATCACACTCCATCGGTTTCAGGGTAAGCTTGAAGCTGGAGCAATAACATAACTTGGGAAAAAGGCAGACAATGAAAGTTAAACAACAAATCGCCCGTGCTTTTTTAGTCCTCGCTTTGGCGTGCGGCTATGTGCTGCTGTTTGGCGGGCTGACAAACGCTTTCGGACAAGCTCCCAACGGAACTGACCGGGCAAACGCGAAGGAGATGTTGCATAACGTCATCAACGACTTGAAAACCAATTACTTCGATCCCGACCATTTGAAAAAGATTGATTTAGACGGCCGCGCACGCGAGGCTGAAAAAAAGATCGAACAGGCACAATCGGTCTTTCAACTCTATGGCATCATTGGGCAAATCCTGATTGATTTCGATGAGCCAGGGACGTTTTTTGTCCCGCCCACGATAGTACGAATGCCCGATTATGGCTTCAGATGGGCGATGGTGGGGGAACAATGTCTGATTACCTATGTGGCGCCAGGGGGTGATGCTGCCGCAAAGGGCCTCAAATCCGGGGATCAGATACTGGCTTTTGATGACATTGAGCCAAATCGCGAGATTGCTTGGAAAATCAAAAACATGTTTTTCTTGGTCAGGCCTCGCCAGGTTCTCCCCTTACGCGTGAAAAGCCCGGAAGGAACAGAACGGCGTGTAGAGGTTGCGATGAAATACGCCATTAACAAAGCGGGGTTGACGATGACTTTGCTCAATGAAACGTTGAAGCAAATTGATAAAACCCAACCCACACGCGACAAATCTATCAATGGTGAGGTCTATATCTGGCGCGGTGGGGAAGCGCGCAATGGAAGTGCTGACATTAACACCATCCTCCGTCACAAAGGGGCAGTGCTGGACGTGCGCGGCTGTTGTCTTGCCAGCAAAGACGACCTGGAAGTCTTAAAAAAGACGATGGGCTACTACACGGATAAGGATGTCAAGATTGCCGACCTTGTGTCGCGCGGGAAAACTAGATCCATTCAGGTGAAGTCCCGTGGGGAGAAGGTCTTCAAAGGCAAAATTATTGTCCTGGTTGACAGTGAAACGAAGTCAATGGGCGAAATGATTGCGCGGCTCGTTCAATTGGAGAAGCTCGGAGTTGTTATCGGCGATCAAACCGGAGGCGCTGTTAGGCTGAGCGATCTAGGTAATGGGCATGGGATACAAGTTGGCCCTAACAATATGTTGATTTATGGGGCCTCTGTTACAACAACAGAGGTGCTAATGTCGGATGGTCAAACGCTCCAGAAAGCAGGTGTCATTCCTGACGAGCGAATTCTGCCGACGGCAGCGGATTTGGCTGCTGGACGTGACCCAGTACTTGCCAAAGCAGTGGAGATGTTAGGCGCGAAAATCACACCTGAAGAAGCAGGCAAACTATTTCCTTCGACCTTTACCCTATGGATTTGGTAGTGAGAGTAAAATTTCAGCGTGACTATCAAAAGCTGGGTTAGCAATGAACACGAACATACAGATTTCGCTGGAAGAGCCATTGTTGGCGGAAAGGGTCAAGGCTGGCAGTCCACTTGGCCTCGAACCGGCTCAGGTCATTCCTCAAGCGTTGCTGGCTTGGCTCAAACGGCACGACAGGCAGCGGGCTTCGAGCAGGAATGGATTGCCGCGCTCCAACAAAATACTGATGATGCGAGTCGGGCTGAAGACTGGCTCGAAGCGCAAGCCTGGCCGGAAACCTGAAACGCGGTGACATCGCCGAAGTAGACATTGAGCAACAAGCAGTTTAGCTCGCCATTCATTGTGAGAGTAACGGCTTCGTTTGTAACAGCAGGCGCGCCAGCCTGTTGTACAGCCAAGCTGAAACCGCTGTAACTCAAGTCAAAAAGCCCGGAGTCGCGCAGGCGACTCCGGGCTTTTTTTGTAGGTAAGGTTAGTTGCGAACTGTGTGCGCTTATTTGTGTAGTAAATGACGGCTAGGTCTGCCGGTCTACTGTCGTCGGGTCAGCGTATGTAATTCGCGCTGCTTGAAGATGAACGCCGGTTTGCCGGGGCAGTTGATTGCGCTCACTTCGAGTGAAAGACGTGAGTCCGCGAGGTACTTGGCGAATTGCTCCGGCAGCCGGTCATAGTCCGTTCCGTCGAAGAGCAAGCTGGCGCTTTGATTGATTGGCAGCACTACGCCGCTCGTGTGTTTGGCGAGCGTGACCGCGTTCTGCCAAGTGACGGCATCCGCTGCGCCGTTTTTGACGCCACAGACTCCTGTCAACCAATTGAACTGTAGCGGGCGACCGGTTGCGTCTGAGGCAATGGCAAAGACGTGTCCAGTAATCCCTGGATCCAATTCGCTGGCCCGCCAATGCACCGTCTGGTTGGCGGGTAAGCAAAGCGTGTATTCCTCGGCTTCCAAATTGCGGCTGTTGACAAAGAGCAGTCGGATCAAGGCCGCTTGTGTCGCGTGACGATTGGTCAAGCTGAAGAACGTCTCTTCATGGTCAGCGTCAGTCGGGCTTGAGGTATAGAAGCTGTAGAAGATGGCTGACCCTGTTGGTGTGCGATTGTCTGCTTCGCGTTGCAGCATTTGCGCAACGGCGTTGGGGATAACCGGCCAATGCGATTGAGCATAACCCGTCACTGTGATGACGATGCTCGCTGCGCCAGCCAATAGAAATGAACTCAAAGTTGAAATAGCTCTGGCTTTTCTTGCTTTCATTGCGTTCTCCTTTCGGGATTCAAAAGACTTGGTTTCCGCAGGCTCCGGCAGATGCAATCAGCCTGTGCCGGAGCCTGCGCGTTTAGATAAGCAACTCTCAGCGGCTGCGCAGCACTTTCAACACCGCCGCGTTTTCCAGCGTGCCGTTGCTGCCGGTCAGCGGCGTCAGGTTATGCCGGTCAGCCGGATTGGCCGCGCCGGGCAAGCCGTTCCAGCCGGGCCGCCAGTAAAGCACCGAGACCCCCGTGCCCAGCGCCGTGCGCTGCTTGCCGATGAATTCGCCGCAAGATGTGGGTGTGCCGTAACTCGAAAACGAAGTTGACGTCTCGCGCGAGCCGGGCACCGTGGCGGCGTCCAGCCAGACGAAGTTGCCGTCGTTCGAGAACACGTCGCCGCTTTGCAATTGGCCGCGCACGCTGTCGTAGCGTCCGTGCATTTCCAACGCCAGGCCGGAGACGCGGAAGACGGTGCCGCCGGGGCTGCGGCGCATGGGCGCGCTGTAAGCGTCGTGCTGTTGTTGGGCGCGGATGGCCGTCAGCAGGTTCTGGTAATCGGTCAGGTTCGTGCAGTTGTCTTCGAGATAAGGGCAGAGCACGATGTCGAAGCGGCTGCCCAGACCGCGCGCGGCGGCCCATTGCTCCAGGCCTTTGGCCCAGGCGTCGAAGGCGGCGACGCGTTGCAGGTAACGCGCGCGGAAGCTTGAACCTTCGTTGCCGCGCCGGAAGGCCGTCCAATCGAAGGCCGCATTGTGAAACCAGAGATAGGCCGTCAGCTTCAGGCGTCCGTTCAAACGCGGCAGCGCTGTTTGTGTAAATGCGCTGGCATTGCCGAAGGGGTTACCGGGGTTGAACTCGTAGGGCAGGAAGCTCAATTCGAGGTCGCCGCCGGTTTGCGCGTAATCGTTCGCCAGCTTGGTGACGTCGGCGGACGTCCAGTTGGCGAAGCCGATGGCCTGCGTGCCGGTGTAGGCGGCGGTGGCGATGATCGGCGTCAGCAGCAGGGCGATGAACAGCGACATTTTGATGATGCGTTGCATAGCGGTTTCTCCTTTTGGTTAGCGGGTCTTTTTGGGTTCGGTGGATGGTTTGTCGAACTCGCGAGCGACGGCGTCGAGTTGTTCTTGCAACTCGGCGAGCCGGGCTTGTTCGGCGCGTAGGTTGATTTCGAGTTGTTGCTGGCGCTGGCGCTGGCGTTCGGCTTCCTGGCGCGCGTCTTCCTGCTGGCGCGTGAGCGCGCGTTGCAGGCCCAGGTAGCTTTGGCGCAGTTGTTCGCGCGCCGCCGGGTTGGGTTCGCGTTGGAAGGCGGCTTCGAGTTCCTGCAACTCTTCCTGATCGCGGCGCGCGTCGTAGCTCTGTTGCTGGGCGGCGCGGAGCTGTTCGACCTCTTCGGTAAGGCTTTCGACGCGGGCTTGCTGACGCGCCAGTTGGCCGGTCAGCAATTGGGCGCGGTACTGGTTGAGCGTGGCGCGTTGCAGCGATTGACGCAGTTGACGGACTTCATCGAGCAGGGCGCGCAGCAATTGCGCTTCGGGTGAAGGCGCGATGGACGGCGCGGCGGATGATGCGGGTTGTTGGGCGAATGTGCTGCCGGCGAGCGCAAGGCTCAGCAGACAGAGTGCGAGCAATGATTTGAGTCGTGGCATAAAGGCTCCTTTCGTTGATTAAAGGTGAGGTGTGACAAGCGTGGCTGCTTGTCACACCCGGAAGGCGCTATCGTTGCGTGTAGTTGAGGCGCGCGGGCGCTTGCGGCACGGCGTTTACGATATAGCCGTTGGTCGGGCGCGGCGGCGTGGTGTCGGCGCGGCTGAAGTTGTGGTGCGTGTAGTTGACGACGACGCGGCCCGCGCCGTTGCGATCCAGGTAAACGTCAACGTTGGCGAGGCCGGTCGAATAGGTGTATTCGCCGTAGAAATACTCGTGGGCGTCGGGCACGCCGGTGAAGCTGAGCTTGATGCCCGTGCTGGTGGCGGCGCAGCGGTAGGTTGGAGTGGGGAAGTCGTAACTCGAATTGAAGTCGAGTTGGAAGAGGCGCAGGTTGTTGGGGCCGTTGACGTCGGGATCGAAGCGCACGTAAAGGCGCGTCGGGCGGCCGTTGCGAATGTAGCCGTAAACGTTGCCGGTTGCATAACCCGGCAACGCCAGGTTCGGCAAACTGCCACGCGTGGAAAGATAGCGCGGCGAGCCGGGATCGCTGAAATCGAAGTTGGCGCTACATTGTTGCGCCTGGGCGGGCGCGCTCGCCAGCGTCAGCAACGTGAACAACAGGGCGGCCAGCCAGCCGCTCAAACGTGGACGAGTGGTAGTGTGAACTTGCATTGCAAAAGCTCCTTCGTGTTTGCGGAGTTTGGGGATGAGGAGGGCGGCCAAGGGGAACTGCCCGAATGGCCGCGTCTCCGTTCAGACGGCGCGTTGCCGTCTTCATCCCCTAGAGCGCAGGTTTGGCGGCGAATGGCTCAGACGCTGAAAAAAATATTTGTGAGCGACTCGCTGGCAAGACTTGGCTTGAGTTTGGTTGCAATGCCGTGGGGCGAGCATATAATCCGTCGCGGCCAAGCAAGATTCATCTGAACCAGCAACTACTACAGAGCCGCTTATGGAAATCGTCACCCGCGCCGCGCGCTTGCATTCGTTGGCTGCCCGTTTGGCAGCCGAGGGCAAAACTATTGGCCTGGTGCCCACGATGGGTGCCTTGCACGAAGGCCACCTGCATATGGTGCGCGAGGCCAAACGGTTGACCGATGCGGTCATCGTGACGATCTTCGTCAACCCCCATCAATTCAAAACGCAACAGGAGTTTGAAGATTACCCGCGCGATCTGGCGCGCGACGCCGATCTGTTGTTGCCGCTGGATGTGGAGTATGTCTTTGCGCCCAGCGCCGAAGAACTGTTCCCGCCCGGTTATGCGACCTGGGTCGAAGTGAAAGTCCGCGCTGAAGAATTGGAGAGCGCCGCGCGGCCCGATCACTTTCGCGGCGCGGCGACGGTGCTGACGATTTATTTCAATCTGATGCAGCCGAAATTTGTTTTCATGGGGCAGAAAGACGCGCAGCAAACCATCATCGCCAAAAAGATGGTGCGCGATCTGCATTCGCCGGTCGAGATCATCGTCAGCCCGACCATCCGCGATGCCGCCGGGGTGGCGCTTTCCTCGCATTTCGAGTTTCTCTCGCCCGCTGAACGGCAAGCTGCCACGGTGCTGCCGCGCGCGTTGCAAAAGGCTGAGGCGCTTTTTACCGGGGGTGAACGTCAGGCCGCCAAGCTGATGAAAGCGATGCGCAAAGAACTCGAGCAGGAAGCGCTGGCACGGCTCGATTACATCGCGGCGACCGACACCGAACACCTCGCTCCCCTGGACGATATGACGGGCCGCGCAACGCTGCTCTCACTGGCAGTGTATTTCGGCAAGACGCGGCTGATTGATAACGTCATCCTGCACGACGAGAAATTCAAACCGAAGATGGGCATCAAGCTGGGCTGAGGAAGTCGCCGGTAGTCAGCCTCGAGAACCTGAATCACCGGCTACGTGTAATGACAAAATAGGCTGGAAAGAATTTTTGAGGCCACGTTCTTTTGGTTTGCACGACCTGCGCCTGACAAACAATACCGCCGGCGCCGGTGGCGGGCTTTGTGTCGAGCGGGGGCATCGGGCTGATTTTTGGGTTGTGGCCGGCGTGGAAGGCGGCGCGGTTGGATCCGATTGAAGCGTTGCGCTACGAATGAAGGCGTGAAGGCGATGAAAACGACTGGCATCATCTGGCTGCGCAAAACGTCATTGATAAACTGGCGTGGAAACACCACGTCACGACTGATGAAGTCGAAGAGGTCTTTCGCCGCACACCACGGTTCCGCTTTATCGAGAAAGGCGATCTGGAAGGTGAAGACCTCTACATCGCGCTCGGCAGAACCGAGGCGGGCCGTTACCTGGCCGTCTATTTTCTGCATAAAATGACGGGCGAGGCGTTGATTGTCAGCGCCAGGGACATGACCAAAACAGAACGCAGGTTATATGGCAAAAAGTAAGCAAGAACGCGACCCTATTCCTGAGCATTTCAAAAGCATCGAAGAGGCGGCGGAGTTTTGGGACAACCACGACTTGGGTGATTACTGGGATTTGACCCATGAGGCGCACTTTGACGTGGACATTAAGAACCGGGTTTTTCTGACAGCGTTGGAGCCGAAGCTGGCCAAGCGGCTGACGGAGTGCGCGCGCCAGCAAGGACTTTCGACCGAAACGTTGATCAACGTTTGGTTGAGCGAGAAGTTGACGGAAGCCGCGCCAAGCAAGTGAGGCAAGGAGCTTAGCAATGAATTTTGTGGTGGAACTCGAACAGGAAACAGATGGCCGCTGGCTCGCCGAAGTGCTGGAATTGTCCGGCGTGCTGGCGTATGGGCAAACGCCCGTTGAAGCCAAAGCCAAAGCGCAGGCGCTCGCGCTCCGCGTCGTGGCCGAGCGGCTCGAACACAGAGAACTCGCGCCCGATTTCGTCAACCTTGCGGTATGAGTGACAAAATGTGCGCCGAACAAGAAAGGCGGAGGTAAAGCGATGGAACCAGCAATCAATCAGGAACAGTTCAAGGCCGCGCTTGTCGAAACGCTTGAAGAGCGTCGTGACCTGCTGCGCGACGTGGTGGAAGAAGTAATCGAAGAGATCGCCCTAGCGCGGGCCATTGCGGCCGGCGAAGGCACGGAGACGGTTAGCCGTGAAGAGGTCTTCAATCTTCTCGCAAGTCACGCATGAAAGTCGAATTCAAGGCCAGCTTTGCCAAAGACCTGCGCGGCATCAAGGACAACGCCCTATTGGCGCGGATCAAAGAAGCTATTGAGCAAGTCGAACAAGTCACCGACCTGCAACAACTCACCAATCTGAAAAAGCTGAAAGGTGGCGCGAACTACTATCGCCTGCGGGTTGGCGAATACCGGCTCGGCACCACGATTGACGGCGACACAGTGACGTTCGTGCGGTGTCTGAACCGGAAAGAGATTTATCGTTACTTTCCTTAGAGCCATTACGGCTTCGGCAGCCAGCCATCCCTCGGATACCGCTGCAACATCCCTTCCTCTTTCATCAGCTTTTCAATCGCGGCCATCTCCAGCGGCACGAAATCCGAAACGATCTCTTTGCCGGTCGCGGTGATGATGATGAGGTCTTCCAGGCGGATGTAAATCTGCTCTTCGGGCACGGTCAGCGCCGGTTCAATCGTGAAGACCATCCCGGCGCGCAACGGCCCTTCGTATGGCCCGTCGTCGTGCGTCGCCATGCCAACCCAATGGCCCAACGTAGCGCGCGGATTGTTCGCCGAGGCTTGATAACGAGCCACAAACGCCCGCGCCGCATTCGCATACGCCGGTTTGGAAAAGCTGGACGAAGCCAGCAACCGCTCCATCTCCTTGACCGCTTCCTGCAAGATCACTTGCGGGGTGACGTTGGGCTTGATCGCCTTCAGCACCGCCTGGTAACAGCCGAGATAGAAGCCGTACAGCTCGCGCTGCCAGGCGTTGAAGGTGCCGTTGACCGGCATCATCCGCGTCACGTCGCTCATGTAGTAGCCCACGTCCGGCGCGAAATCCATCAGCAGAAAATCGCCGTCTTTCATCTGCCGTTTGCCCGCGTTGTAATGCGGATACCAGGCGTTGCGCCCGCTGGCGATCAGCGAGTAATAGGCCTCGCCCTGCGCGCCGTTGCGGTAATAGACATACTTCGCCATCGCATCCAACTCGTGTTCATAAATGCCCGGCTCGGTCGAACGCATCGCCTCCATCAACGCCAGGCCCCCGAGCCGCGTGGCCTTTTTGATGAGCGCCAATTCGCGCGGACTCTTGATCAGCCGCAAACGGTCGAGCGTCGGCGTCAAATCTTTGAGCTCGAATTGCGGGAAGCGCCCGCGCAGCGTTTGCATCAACGCCCCTTCGCGCGACGGCCGCCCGTCAAAGGGATCCGCCGCATAATCGCCAATCACGCGCACCGCCAGATCGCGGCTCATCGCAAAGCCTTCCGCCGGGCTGAAGGGCGTAAACAAAGCGCGCCCGCTGGTGCGCGTGGCCCGCGCTAAATGCTCATTCAGCAAATCGCTGCCGAAGACCGCTTCAACGCCGCTGAGCTTGCTGACCTCCGCCGCGTCTTCCGCCGAGAGCAGCTTCCCCTCGCCGCGCTCGCGCCCTTCGTTGCGGTGCGGCAAATAGAGCGAAGCCCGCCGCGTCGCGCCATCCAGCAGCAAATAGGCGTGCGGGACTTCGATGCCACAGAGGTAGTAAAACTCGTTCGATTGGCGGAAGCGCGTGTACCCGGCGGGACTCGGCGCGCCTTGTACGAGCGCGAGGCCGTTCTCACCGATGGCTTTGTAAACTTCGGCGCGGCGGGCGGCGAATTCTTCGGGAGGGAAATCGGTGGTGAAGGGCGAGAAGCCTTCCTGCGCCGGAACGATGACGGACAGCAGCAAGAGCGCGATGAACACGAAGCGGTTTGGTTTGAGCATGACGAACTCCTTTTCAGTTGAGAGGAAATGAAACGTCTCAGCCGTTGTTATCTGAGCCGTTCTTTCCCCTTGTGATTGAGCCAAAGCTCGACTTTCCCGTCGGGCGTAATGCGCGCGATGAAGGGCCGGCGCTCGCTGGCGAGCAGGTTGGCGATCCTTTTCAAGCCCTTGAGGATCGCTTGCGCATTGGCTGCTCCGCTCAAATCTCCGCGCGAGAGGAAGAAGGCCGCGACACCGGCGGCAAAAAGGGCCTGGCGTTCGAGCGGATTGCGCTTGATCCATTTGTCCTTCGACAAAACCACCCATTCGTGCTGGCCGCAGTGCTCCAGCCAGACAATATCGGGCGCGTCCTTGGCGAAGACTTCGTCGTGCGCCACAACGTTCAAGCCCGCCTGACGCAGCGTTTCAGGCACCTCTCTTTCGCCCAGCGACCGGTCAACGAAAAAGGTCACGGACTCAAGCCGCTGCGCGAGCGGGAGCTTCGTAGCTGAGAGCTGCTTCGACTTGTTCACAGGTGATTCCATAATCCCTGGCTAAGGCTACGGCGGAATCGCCCGCCTGAAAACGTTCGGCGATGACTTCGGTCGGCACGCCGGTACCCGCGAGGACCGGCCGGCCAAACGAGACCAACGGGTCAATCACAATTGGGCGCGGTTCGGCGGTCTGCAACGCCGGTCTGACAAAGGGATACAGCTTGAACGGCTTCAACTCGACATCGCGTTCGATCCGGCGCAAATAGTTCTTGAGCACTTCCTTGATCCCGATTTGGCCGGCCTGTGAAACCGCGATCAACGCGCCCAACCGTTCGACAAACAAATCCACGCCGTCGGTTTGGAACTGGTAATCCGCCAACGGGTGCGCGGCGGGAAAGGCGCTTTCGAGATAGGCCAGCGCCCGGCGCACTTTGGCGAACGGCACTTTCTCGCTGCGGCGAATGCCGCTGAGCACGTGCGCCTCAACCAGATTGAAAAACGAGAGCAGCGGAACTTGCGGGTCGGGCAGCTTGAGTACCGGATTGAAAAAGCGGCTGCCGCCTTCAACCGGATAGTTACGGCCTTTGCTCCACGAACGCAGCGTCGCCACGGGAAGCTTCAAATGACGCGCGGTTTGCGACAGGCCATAGAGCGGCAGTTCGCGCGGGTCGGCACCGTAAAACTTTTGCACTGGATTGAGTAGGCTTTTTTTCTCTTTCAAGACGCCGCCTCCTTACAGTTTGGTGAAGGTTGACTGAACCACCTTTCATTGGCTCGCTGCCAGCCGCTGTTGTCCCGCTGCAACGATCTCCGCGATCAGGTCGTCCGCTGAAGCATAGGTTGAATACTGGCCCTGCTTGATTTGTTCCGCTCCCGCCAGGATTTCCTGGCGCAACTGTTCGTGTTGCTCCCGCGCGGCCTTTTCGAGTTCGGGTGTTAGCATGACACTCATCGGCTTGGTTCATTCCTTTCAAAGCTGGCGGTCTGTTCGTTGACGCGCCGCAGTCTAGCGCAGTGCGTAACGTGGGGCAATTTGCCAAATTGCCCCACGAACTAACAAGCGATTACTTCGCACCGTCGTCACCTGAACCGTTCCCCTTCATCTGCCCGCGAAACAGATTCAGCAACAGCAGCGTCCCCAGCCCGCCCGCGCCATCACCACTTCCGCCCGATGCCATCACATCAGGAGTAATGCGGACGCCTTTCTCGCCGATGACCTTGAGCGTTTCGACCAGCGCGACGCCTTGCGCGCCGAGCGCGTTGACTTGTTCGCGGTAGGCCACGCCTTGCGCTTCGCCCATCAGGCGCATCTTCTCGGCTTCGGCCTTGCCGGTTTGCAAAATGTAGTGCGCCTCGCCTTCGCCCTCGGCTTTGCGCTGTTCGGCGCGGCGGCTGGCGATTTCGACGCCGACCGTGGCCTCCATCAGCGACTTCTGGTTGTCGGCGCGGGCTTTGGTCTTTTCGAGTTCGATGCGATTGACCTCGGCTTCCTGTTGCGCATGGAACATGGTCTGGCGTTGTTCGGCCAGAATCTTTTCGGTCTGCGTCTTCATCAACTCTTCGGGCAGGCGGATGTGGCAGATCAGCACGTTGACGACGTCCGCGTGGTACTTGAGCAAGTGGCCGCGCACGCGGGCTTCGGCGCGTTCCTGCTCTTCGT
>JAYUCP010000471.1:0-9311 GCA_043740245.1 Acidobacteriota bacterium
ACCGCTCGCCCCAGTCCTTTGTAGACGGCTGGTTCCGGACCGGCTACGTGGTGACCATCGACCCCGAGGGCTTTGTCCAAATTGTGGATCGCACCAAGGATGTCATCAAGAGCGGCGGCGAATGGATTTCCAGCCAGGACCTGGAAAATGCCATCATGTCGCACCCCAAGGTGCAGGAGGCGGCCGTCATCGCCGTGCCGCATCCCAAGTGGCAGGAACGCCCGCTGGCCTGTGTGGTCGTCAAGGCCGGGATGGAAGTAACAAAAGAACAGATCAACGAGTACCTTGTTACTAAGGCAGGTATCGCCAAATGGTGGTTGCCGGATGAGGTGTTATTCGTGGATGTTATTCCGAAGACCAGTGTGGGGAAATTTGATAAGAAAGTCTTGCGGGCGCAACTTGAGAATTACGAGTTGCCAAACAGTTGAGTTTGAACGCTGACAGGATGAACTACCCCCTGGGAGCGCAGGCCTTCCAGGCTGCGAGGCTTGGCCGGAAGCTTACTTGGCAGACGGAAAGGTCTCTCAACACGGCCCGCAGCCTGGAAGGCCTGCGCTCCCAGGGGTGAACAGTTACGAAAATCCTATCTTACTTTTCAGTGCAAGCTATGCCAGCCACCACCCTTGACGAAGTTATCGCCCAACTCACCGCCGTCATTGACCATTCGCGCCAAACGCAAAGCCGGCTCGGTTATTTCGCCGCGCTCTACCGGCTGGTCACGATCAGCGTGAAGACGGGCATTCAACAAGGCCGCTTTCAAGACGGCGCGCGGATGGAGCGGCTGGATGTTACTTTCGCCAACCGTTACCTGGCGGCGTTCGAGGCCTATCAACAGGGGCAGCCGTGTTCTGAATGCTGGCGCGTGGCGTTTGAGGCGGCGGCGGCATGGCGACCGTTGATCTTGCAGCATCTGTTGCTGGGCATGAACGCGCATATCAATTTTGACCTGGGTATCGCGGCGGCGACGATTTGCCCCGGCGCGCAATTGCCTGGGTTGCAGCACGATTTCAACGAGATCAATAACATCCTCGCCGGGTTGATCAATCAGGTGCAGGATGAAATCGAAGCGCTCTCGCCGTGGCTGTGGCTGCTCGACAAAATTGGCGGGCGCACGGATGAAGTGATCGTCCATTTCAGCATCAGCGTGGCGCGCGATGAGGCTTGGCGGCTGGCGCAGCGGCTGGCCCCGTTGCCGCAGGCGCAATGGGGCGCGGAACTCAGCCGCGTGGATCGAACGGTTGCGACGCTGGGGCGCTTGATAAGGCAGCCCGGATATTTTTTGAGCACAGAGTTGCTGGCGATTCGGTTGCGCGAGAGCAGCGATGTGCCTAAGGTGATCGAGGCCTTGAGCCGGTAACGCGGCAGGCCGAAAAGCGGTCGCCGTTTTTTTGTTGAGGAGTCAATCGGCGTGCAGTTATCCAATACCAACGATTTTTACGTCATTACCCACGAGGGCGGAAAAGGGGCGGGCCTGTTTGCCACGCACGCCTTTCGCGCAGGCGCCGAGCTTTATCAATTGGATTATTGGTCGGAAGCGGTGCTGCCGATGCACGCGACCAATCATTCGTGTGCGCCGAATGCGGCGTTTGATGAAAGCGGGATGCTGGTGGCCTTGCGCGACATTGCCGCTGCTGAAGAGATCACCTTTGATTACCGGCGGACGCCGACGCCCGCTTCACCTTGGAATTTTGAATGCCTTTGTCAGTCGCCCGCTTGTGTGGGCTGGCTTCGTGCGGGCTGACGTTTTCAATGCGGCTGTAACTCAGCCTGCCGCAGCCAATCTTTCAATTGCCGCAACGCCTGGCCCCGATGGCTGACGGCGGCTTTTTCCGCGCGTGTCAGTTCGGCAAAACTTTTTCCCGCTGCCGGTTCGATGAAGACCGGGTCATAGCCGAAGCCGTTCGTCCCGCGCGGCCCTTCGGCAATCAAGCCCGCACAGGCGCCGTTGAATGTCGTGCGTATGCCTGGCCCGACTAACGCAATGGCGCACACAAACCGCGCCGTGCGTGCGGCGGTTGGGACGCTGCTCAATTCTTCCAACAGCTTCGCCACTCGGGCCGCATCGCTCGCAGCTTCGCCTGCCAGAGGGCCGGCATAGCGCGCCGAATAAACGCCGGGCCGCCCGTCCAAAGCATCCACTTCCAAACCGGAATCATCCGCGAGCGCCAGCAGGCCTGTTTGCGCGTGGTAATACTCGGCCTTGAGCAGGGCGTTGGCGGCGAAGGTTGTGCCGGTCTCTTCAACGGCGGGCGGGGCTTGCGGCAAGCCGTTGAGGCCCAATACTTCGCAATTCAGGTCGGCCAGCAGTGCGGCGATCTCGGCCACTTTGCCGGTGTTGGTCGTCGCGATGAGCAGTTTGGTCATTGGGAAATGAAGGCTGGTGATGTGAGAGATCGCAATTTGAAGTCAGGTTCAAAATGCGCGCGTGATGTCGTCGCCGATACGTGTGATGGCGACCGTGATGTTGTCGTGGCCGCCGCGCTGTTTGGCCAGCGCGACCAGTGTTTGGCAAGCCTGTTTGGTGGGCGCGTTGAGCACGATGCTGAACAACTCTTCATCGTGCACCAGGCTGCTCAACCCATCGGAGCAGAGCAGGAATGAATCTCCTTCGGCCAGATTGAGCGGGTCGGGCCGTACTTCAGGGCGCACGATTTCACGTGGGCCGAGGGCGCGCTCGATGCGGCTGCGATCTGGGTGTGTGAGGGCTTCTTCTTCGCTGATGAGGCCGCCGTCCACCAAGCGCTGCACGTGCGAATGATCGCGCGTCAGCCGCACGATACGGCTGGGCGAGATGTGGTAGATGCGGCTGTCGCCGACGTGGGCCAGCCAGGCTTGATCGTTGAGCAGCGCGAGCACTACGCAGGTGGCGCCCATGCCGCGGCAATTCGGCACGCCGGGCAAGCTGTTGCCGGTGGCTATGTCCAAACCGGCGTGGGCTTCGCTCCAGATGACGTGATTGGCGGCGATCATGGCGCGCTTGAGTCGCTGAGTGACGGCCAGTGTGCCGCTGGCGTGATCAAAAAAGTTTTCGGCAATCGTCTTGGTGGCTAATTGGCTGGCGCGGCTGCCACACGCCGCCCCGCCCATGCCGTCGGCGACGATAAGCAGGTGGGTGTCGCTGCGTTCATCATAAATGCAAGCGACGGCATCCTGATTTTCTTTGCGCTCTAGCCCGATGTCGGTCAAGTGAGCAGTGATCACCTGGTGGCGCATATGACGCGATGAATAGCCACGTCTGTTCGTAGGCTTGGTTGTGTGCAGTGAGTGAGCGGCCACTCACGCGCAACATTGGCGTGAGTGGCCGCTCACAGGAAGTTAGCCCTGCTGGGACGCGACGAAAGTAAACGTCGTATTGCCCACGCGGACCTGATCGTAGTTTTGTAAAGGATGCGCTTCGGTAATCTCTTTGCCGTTGACAAAGGTGCCGTTGCGCGAGAGATCGTCTTTGATCAAACAGCGCCCGTCGCGGAAGACCAGGATGGCGTGCGAACCGCTCACCGTTTCATCTTCGACCACAATGTCGCAGGCGGGATTGGCGCCCATCCGGTTATAACCCGCGCGCAACTTGTAATCTTCGCCATCTGGGTTGCGTCCGTAATTCACCAGCCAGCCGACGAGTTTGCCTTTGGAACTGAGGGCCCGCTTTACGTCCTCAGCCGCCATCACCGATGTATGTCTGCCGCTGCTCGCAGGCCCCAGTGGCGCGTTTGCCACGGGCAGCGGCGGCATTGACGGCATTTGGGGCGCCATTTGGGGAGGAGGTGTGATCTGTGCCACCTGAGGTGGAGGCGGTTGCGGCGGCGCGGGCGGATTGAAAGGCGCGTCCTCAATCCGCGTCTCGAACAGCGAAGGCGGCGGCGTATCGTTCAATAACTCGGTGCCCGGCATGGGCACAGGCGTGCGTCCGGACAAATCATCAGTGCGTCCCGGCGGGGCTTCGATGCGTGTGGCGAACTCGGCGGGCACGGGCGTCTCGATGCGCGTGACCAAGTCGCCAGCCATATCTCCTGCCACATCTCTTGCTGAATAAACCGGCGCTTCAATGCGCGTGGCGAAATCGCCGCCCGTGGGCGCGGGGATGAACTCAGGCGCGTCTTCAATACGCGTTTCAAACGCGGTGTTGCTCACTGCCGCCGCCCCCGGACAATAAGGGCAGGCTTGATAGACCGCACTGTAAATATGCCCTTGCTCGCATTTCAGGAGCGAGGAAGTTGATTCAGCGGTGCGCGGGAAGGGATTGCCGCAGTTGCCGCAAAATTTGGCGGACTCCATATTTTGACTACGGCAGACAGGACAGATGGGCATAAGCGATTCACCTCAACAAATGTTTTTTACACAAGCTGTTTTTCGTAAGCACAGAGGGCCTTCGGCGTTTCAATTGATCCCCTGTCACAACCGAATCCTCCGACCTCAACGCCAACGCGCGCCATACTATCACCACAACTGGCCGGAGGGAAGAATTCGATAAGTGTTGATGATTAACGCGGCGCCTCAGCGTTTGATCAACAACGAAACCGCCATCGCCAGGCCGATCACGATCACGCAACGCCGCACGGCGCGCTGCCCCATACGTTGCGCCAGCCCCGCCGCGCCATAGCCGCCGATGATCGCGCCCAGGCCCATCAACAGCGCTTCGGGCCAATGAATCAGTCCCGCGTAAATGAAATAGAGCGCCGCCACCAAATTGATCGTCCCGGCAAAGATGTTTTTCAGCCCGTTCATCTGATGAATGTTTTCCAGCCCCAGCACACCCAGCACCGCCAGCGTCAAGATGCCTATGCCCGCGCCGAAATAGCCGCCATAGATGCCCACCAAAAACTGATAAAAAAGCGCGCCTGCCATCCAGCTTGGCGACTGATGAACCTCGTGCGCCTCGACCAAACGCAACCAACGCTTGATCGGGTCTTGCGCCATAAACAACAGCGTGGCGAACAGGATCAGAAAGGGCACCAAAAACGCGAAGGTTTTGGCGGGTGTCAGCTTCAGCAACACGGCCCCGGCGATGCCGCCGAGCAAGCTGGGGATGAGCAGCACAAAGAAATGGCGCGGCGTATCTTTCAATTCGCCGCGATAGCCCCACAGGCTGCCGAGCGCCCCCGGCGTAAGCGCCAGCGTATTTGTGGCATTGGCGGAAATTTGCGGATAGCCCAGCCAGACCAGCGCCGGGTAACTGACCAGCGTGCCGCCGCCCGCCACTGAATTGATCATCCCGGCGGTCAAGGCCGCGCCGAAAAGCACCGCAGCATGTCCAAAAGTCATGATTTATAGATTGCGTGTTGAGATAGGAAAACGGCCCGCATACTAGCTGCTCATTCCGGGCAAGGCAAAAGTTCGTGCTGAGGCGCTTGGCGCAGAAAAAACCATTAGCCCGCGAATGCGGGCGGCAGCGTAAAGCCCAGGGTGGAGCGCGTTTCGCGCGGAACCCTGGGAACGTGGAGCGAAAATCCCCCAGCCCGCGAATGCGGGCGGCAGATCTTCACCATTTCCTGCCTCGTTTACGTTCTCGTTTACCGCCCGCGCCATTCATCGTTCACTGCGCGCGCCATTCATTTCCACAAATAGCGTTCGTCATATTCAACCTCGTGCATCTTCAACAACTGTACGAACTCGTCTTCAAACGATTGTTGCTGGTGATGTGCTTTCTGATTGGCGATGTAACGGCGCACCGTCTCAATTTGCCCGGCGCTCACGGTAAACGCGCCATATCCGTTTTGCCACGCGAACTGTTTCAATTCGGGAAAGACATCGTGCAGCCAGCCCGACGCATTCGCTTTCAAGTCGCGCAAGACATCGGATACGGCTTTGTCCTGCCGGAGCTTTGCCAGCACGTGCACGTGGTCTTCGATGCCGTTGATCTCCAGCGCCGCGCCGCCCAGCCCACGAATGGTGCCGCCGAGGTATTCATACAACCGAGTTTGGTACGACTCTTTGATCAACGGCTGGCGTTCTTTGGTGGAAAAGACGATGTGGTAAAGCAGGTTGACGTAAGAATGTGGCATGGCTTTTCTCCAAGGTCTGCCGCCCGCATTCGCGGGCTAGGTTGTTTTTGCTGCCGTTCCCAGGGTTCCGCGCGCAACGCGCTCCACCCTGGGAACTTTACGCTGCCGCCCGCATTCGCGGGCTAATGAATTACTCCTGTTCTTCTTCTGCGGTTGCCGTGCGCAAGTAATAAAACAACTGATCCAAAATAAGTAGCCCTATTAGACTCGCTTTGCGATCAAAGCAGGGAATCGGGGCTATGCCATGCGACACGGTGTTTCTCGAAATGGATTTTGGATTGCTGGGATCGAAATTCTCAAAGTACACCTCCTCGAGATAACGACGGAAATTGTCAGGCAATAGCAAACTAAAACCATTTTGCCCAATGCCGCCACCATCAATTACGGATTTAATAAGGTTACTTTGAGTGGCTTTAGTGCCGCTGCTTAAGTCTGCGTGATAGCTCCTCATTATTCCCTCAATGCGTGGGTATAGAATCGAATTTGCACTCACAAAGTCACCTGCCAAGTGACGTTCAACTGCTGCGCTGATAATTTCAAAATGATCCTTGAAATACCTGTTACGCTGCCAAGACTGAATCCTAAGCGTGATAGAAGCATTAACTTCAGCGGTTATTTGCTCAATCAGATCGTCAATGTCCCATCCTTCTCTTGCGTAACTGAGCATCTGCTTGATCGTTGTCTGTTTCAATGACGTGAAAAGAAACCATCTTTGTATGAGCAATTTACCCCAGTCAGATTCAGTTACCTTGAACAGGTGCTGAAAAAGCAAATAGGCCAGCAACTGCCCGCAAAGAGATTTTAGGTCATAATTTCGAGGGGCGAAATTCAACGGGCCAAAATCGTACCAGAGTCCTTTGCGCCAACCAGCAGAAAAAATCCACACGATGCCTGATTCGTTTGGGACTTCAATTTCTACCAACGAATCACCATTGACGAAGGTCACCTTGTCTATGTCTACAATATCGTCGGATGTGATTTCCTCGCCAGCTTCAGTATCGCGTTTGCAGCGAATATGAACAGCAAGCCTCACTTCGTTTACGTACACCGTAACAGTGTTGTCCTTTCGTAGAATGGCGAGGAGGCTTTCAACAGAAGAGCTTTTTATTCCGCATCGTGCTGTCAACACAGAAGGGAATCCATCAAGGCGGCTGATGAATAAGTCACCATGCTCTGAGCAAACGAACTCTCTGGTAATAATGTTGGTGTGCTCTCCTTTTCTAGCTGACGCTTCTGCCACTCCATCTGGAAGATCATTCAATGAGATTTCGTAAGGCATCATCTCCCCTTTCTTTGATTCGTTATCACGCTCGTAATTGTACTCTGTGTGAATTGACTTTTACTCGTTATGTCGTCTGCAATTTTTCCAGCAATCCAATTCTCAGAACTATTGAGCCTGCCGCCATTCACTGATAAGCTGCGCCGCATCTACAATTCGCAATCCAACTCTATCGCAACCGTAAGGAGAAACCCTGTGAACAAAGCGCGTATTGCTCTGTCCGTCCTTTCACTCGTCACTGGCTTGGCGGCGACCACCGTAGCGCAGGCTCCCGCGCAGCCACAAGCTCCGGCGCAACCCGCCGCATTGACCATCCCCACCGGCTTCAAAGCAACTGTCTTCGCGTCTGGCGTGGCCGGCGCGCGCCTGATGGCCGTCAGCCCCGATGGCGTCATCTTCGTCGCCGTGCAAGGCAAGGGCGAAGTCGCCGCGCTGCCCGACAAAGACAAAGACGGCAAGGCCGATAAGATCGAGACTGTGCTGACCGGCCTGACGCGCCCGCACAGCCTGGCCTTCAACAAAGGCTATCTTTACATCGCCACCAACCCCGCCGTGCTGCGCGTCAAATACGCCAATGGCAAACTGGAAGGCGCGCCGGAAAAAATCATCGACCTGCCCGTCTCGACCACCGCGCATTGGACGCGCACGCTGGGCTTCGACCGGAGCGGCAAGCTTTACGTCGCCATCGGTTCGTCCTGCAACGTCTGCGAAGACGCGGACGAGCGGCGCACGACCATCATGGTTTACAACCCCGATGGCAGCGGCGGAAAGCCCTTTGCCAAAGGCTTGCGCAACGCCATCGGCTTCGATTGGGACCCCAAGACCGGCGTCATCTGGGCCGACGACATGGGCCAGGACGGCTTGGGCGAAGACTTTCCGCCCGACGAGATCAACCGCATCGAAGCCGGCAAGCATTACGGCTTTCCTTATTTCGTCGGCAACAACGTCGCCAACGCCGGATTGAAAGACGCGAAAGGTTCAATGAAAGCTGCGGACGCCACGCCGCCCGCGTTTGAATTGCCTCCGCATTCGTCGCCGATTGACATGCGGTTTTACACCGGCAAAGCCTTCCCGGCGGCCTATCGCGGCGCGCTCTTCCTGGCGGTTCACGGCTCCAGCGCAACGGCCCGCAAAGAGAAGGTCGGCTACAAGGTCGTGCGCGTCGTTTTCAAAGACGGCAAACCCACCGGCCTGGAAGATTTCGTGACCGGTTGGTTAGCTGCCGGGCAAGCCAACAATGGCCGTCCGGCGGGGTTGCTGACCGGCGCGGATGGCGCGCTGTACATCTCGGATGATAACAAAGGCTTTGTGTATCGGATTAGCTACGAGAAAAAGTAGCTTGTAAGGCAAAAGGCAAAAGGCAAATATCAAAAGGCAAAAGGGCGGCACTCATTTTTGCCTTTTGATTTCCTCAGCCCTTCACACACACCACCTGCCGCAACGTATGCACCACCTCCACCAAATCGCGTTGCGCCTGCATCACGTCGTCAATGGATTTGTAGGCCATCGGCGTTTCATCAATCACGTCTTCGTCCTTCCGGCATTCAATGCCTTCAGTCGCCCGCGCGTGATCCGCCGTCGTGAAGCGGCGCTTGGCTTCGTTGCGCGACATCGCGCGGCCCGCGCCGTGCGAGCATGAATGGAAGCTCTCGTCGTTGCCCAGCCCGCGCACGATGTACGAACGCGCGCCCATCGAACCGGGGATGATGCCCATATCGCCGAGCCGCGCTCGCACTGCGCCTTTGCGCGTCACCAACACCTCTTCGCCGTAGTGAACTTCTCTGGCCAAATAGTTGTGATGACAATTGACGACTTGCTGTTCCGCCGTGAACGGTTTCACTTCGCCGGAATCGCCGACCGCATCAATGACCTGCTCCATCATCAGCTTGCGGTTGTACAGCGCAAATTCCTGCGCCCAACCGACGGCTTCGACATAATCGTCGAAGTGCTCCGTGCCTTCTGCCAAGTACGCGAGGTCTTTGTCGGGCAGGTCTTTGATGTGCCGGCGCATATCGTTCTTGGCCAGTTCGATG
>JAYUCP010000472.1:0-3826 GCA_043740245.1 Acidobacteriota bacterium
GACCGTGTGCGCGTCTTTGACGGCGCGATGGGCACAATGATTTACAGCAAGGGCGTCTATATCAACCGCAGCTATGACGAGTTGAATCTGTCCGCGCCCGACCTGATCGCCAACATCCACCGCGAATACATCAAGGCGGGCGCGGAAATCATCGAGACCAATACTTACGGCGCGTCGCGGCTGCGGCTGGCGAAACAGGGGTTGGATGACAAGCTCGCCGAGATCAACGCCGCCGCCGTCAAACTCGCGCGCAACGCCATCGAATCGGCCAAACACGATGTCTTTATCGCCGGCGCCATTTCGCCCATCGGCGTGCGCATCGAACCATACGGCCCAACTTCGGTGGACGAGGCGCGCGCGCTGTTCAAAGAGCAGGCGCAGGTGTTGTTAGAAAGCGGTGTGGATTGTTTTGTGCTCGAAACCTTTCACGATCTGGCCGAGATGCGGCAAGCCATCCTGGCCGTGCGCGAATTGTGCGACCACATCATCTTTGCGCAGATGACCATCAACGAACGCGGCGAGACGGCCTTTGGCACCGCGCCCGAAGTGTTCACCGAACGCCTGGACGCCTGGCTCGGCCCGGATGACGTCATCGGCTTGAACTGCTCGGTCGGCCCGCAAACGATTCTGGAAGCCGTCGAAAAGATGCGGCAACACACAACGCGCAAGCTGGCCGCGCAACCCAACGCCGGCAATCCGCGCGATGTCGGCGGGCGGCGCATGTACATGGCCTCGCCCGATTACCTGGGCGAATACGCCAAACGCCTGATCAGCGCGGGTGTGCGCTTCGTCGGCGGTTGCTGCGGCACTACGCCCGATCACATCAAGCTGGTCGTGGACGCCGCGCGCGCGCTCAGTCCGGGCCGCACCTCCATCGCCGCCGTCACGCACGAAGAGAGCGCCACGCAAGCCGTGCCGCCCACGCCTTTCGCCGAACGCTCGCGCTGGGCGAAGAAAATTGCGAACAACGAATTCGTCACCAGCGTCGAAATCGTCCCGCCCAAAGGCTGCGATCCGTCCGCCATGCTCAAAGGCGTGCGCTTGCTCAAAGAGAATGGCGTGGACGCGGTCAACGTGCCCGACGGCCCGCGCGCGCAATCGCGCATGGGCGCGCTGGCCGTCTCGCTCATCATCGAACAGCAAGTCGGCCTCGAAGCCGTCACGCATTACGCCTGCCGCGACCGGAATCTGTTGGGGATGTTTTCGGACTTGCTGGGCGCGGCGGCGTTGGGCCTGCGCAACTTCCTGCTCGTGACGGGCGACCCGCCGAAGATGGGGCCGTACCCCGACGCGACCGCCGTCTTCGACATTGACGCCATCGGCCTGTGCAATCTGGTCAACCGCCTCAATCACGGCATTGACCCCGGCGGCAACTCCATCGGCGAACCGACCAAATTCGTCATCGGCGTCGGCGTCAACCCCGGCGCGCAGGATTTGGATTACGAACTGCGCCGCTTTGAATACAAGGTCGAAGCGGGCGCCGAATACGCCATCACGCAGCCCGTGTTTGACACCGATCAACTCAAGACTTTTTTGAAGCGCATCGAACACTGCCGCATCCCCATCATCCCCGGCATCTGGCCGCTGGTCAGCTTCCGCAACGCCGAGTTCCTGAACAACGAAGTCCCCGGCGTCTCGGTGCCCGACGTGATTCTCGAACGCATGCGCAAATGCGAAGACGGCGCGGCGGCCTTGAAAGAAGGCGTCGCGATTGCGCGCGAGATGTTGGCCGAGGTGCGGCCTTACGTGCAGGGCGTGCAGGTCTCCGCGCCGTTTGGGCGCGTGCAGCATGCGTTGGAAGTGTTTGAAGTATTGAAGTGAAATCACAGGAGCATTGCCGTGGCCTTGTTTCAATGTCCATACTTGGGCGGTGATGTTGAATTGACTGCCGAGCGGGAAACGCACATCGCCACGCAGCATCCGGACTTGCTGCCAACTTATCGAGACAAGCTGGCCGAGACATTGGCGGACCCTGATCAAGTGCGGCGCAGCGCCAGATTTGGCAGTGCCAGACTTTTCACGCGCTGGTTTGCTGATGTGCGCGCAGGCAAACACGTCGTCGTCGTGGTTGTGAGTGATCCCGCGCCCACCGCGCGCCACTGGGTCGTCACGGCTTACATCGCCAGGAAACTGGCCGGAGGAGTAACGGAATGGACGCGAAACTGAGTTTCAAATATGACCGCGAAGCTGACATTCTTTTCATCAACAAGCTGACCCCCTATGCCGAACAGGAGTCGGAAGAGTTGGGCGACGACGTGATCGTGCGGCTCAACCCGGCGACCGGCGAAATTGAAAGCCTGGAGATACTGTTCTTCTCGACCCGGCTTTTGCGCAACGATTTGTTGGAACTGCCGGTCAAGGCTGATTTGCGGATTGCGGCAGGCGCTTGAGGGCACGATGACCAAAGCGGACTTTCACATCGGCTTGGAGTTTTACACGGGCAGCGGCAAGTGGCGCTGCACCGACATCGGCACGCGCGTGATCGCGGCGATCAAGCTCGATCAGGACGATGCAAGCTGGTACAACGGGCCGCCCTACGCCGTTGCCGAAAGTGTTTTTGATGAATACGATCAGGACGGTTGCAGCCTCGACCCGGCTGAGTTTGAAGCTTGAAACCAGGGAGGAACGAAGCATGGACGAAAGACTGTTACGCGCCAATGAACTGGGTGTGCGGTTGGAGATCGTCGGCGGGCTGCCCATCTGGGAAGCGCATCCGGTCTACAAACATCAGAAAGCCATTGACCGCATCCGCCGCACTATCGAAATCGTCGCCACCGACCCGGCCGTTTGCGCCTGCGTACACGCTTCGGATGTTTACGTCAGCTTCCCCGACGGCTCGCTCAAACGCCCCGACATCGCCATCTTCTGCCGTGAACCGGATGAGGAAGACGAAGCCGTCAAACTCGTGCCCGAAGCCGTCATCGAAATCATCAGCAAAGGCTACGAAGCCAAAGACCTCGAAATCGGGCCGCGCTTTTACCTGTCGCAAGGGGTGAAAGATGTGGTGGTCTTCGATCCGTACACGCTGGTGGTTTTGCACGTGCGGCGCGATGGCGCGACGCGGCAGGTATCGCCGGTCGAGATACTGTTGGAGTGCGGTTGCAAATGTGTGGTGTGAAGGACAGAAGTGATTCTGCGCGTTTGGCGATGAATGCCGAAAGAAGATTTTATGAAGACAGACAAGCTGAAAGAACGATTGCGCAAAGATCGTCCGGCGACTGCCGTCACGCTCAACTTGCCGGAAGACGTGGTGAGTGATTTGCAGCGTGTGGCCTTGCAGCGCGGGTTTACGGATTTCCGGGCGCTGCTGCGCGCGTATGTCGGGCAGGGGTTGCGCACCGATCTGGAACAACTCGACGCGACGCCCGAAGTCGTCAATCTGATCGCCAGTTTGCAACGGCAAGGCGTCGCGCCGGAGGTCATCGCCAACGCGGTGGCCGAGGCCAAAGGGCAAATGGCGGCGGTATGAAGTTGGCCCGTTGATAACGCTTGCAAATGCAGGTACAAATGCGGCGCTTAAAAGTCGGCAGGTTGAAGGAGGTTTGATGATGGCGCAAACAGCCCGCCTGGAAAGGCAAATTCACAAACAGACCGCACAGCGCATCAGCGCAAAAATTGAAGCGGCCATTCAGTCCTCCCGAAAGATGCTGGAATGGGCGGATGATTGGGATGAGGAAGGGAGCAAAAAGTTCGAGGCGGCGACCTGGAAGCGCGCGGTGCAGTGGTTGCGCGCGACCGCCCGGGCGTTTCACCGGCTGCAAGGGGTGTGGATCGAGCCGCCCAGAATCCTGCCGGGGCCGGAAGGCAGCATAGACATTCACTGGAA
>JAYUCP010000473.1:0-3823 GCA_043740245.1 Acidobacteriota bacterium
CGATTTTGTCGAATACCACCGGGGCAGACACGCAGGTCTGCCCCTACGGTTGTCACCGAAAAATTTACAGAAAGAAAAAAATATGCACGGCGATTAAATAGACTTGCAGCCTATCAAGCGAATCAATTACCTTCAGTGTCAGAATTCATCAGAATTTGATGGTTAGACAGTTTTCTTCAATTCCTATCCGGTCACGTCCAA
Source organism: Acidobacteriota bacterium (assembly GCA_043740245.1). Lineage (GTDB taxonomy): Bacteria > Acidobacteriota > Blastocatellia > RBC074 > RBC074 > JACPYM01. Next base: position 202 of record JAYUCP010000473.1, read on the forward strand.
ATCCAAATCACGCTTTTCCAAGCCGTGACGGGAGGGGATTGGGAATACGGCAGGCCATCAAACTAATTTCCGATCAACCCAAATTCAACGGAGGGTGTCTCTATGAAGACCAAACGATGCTTCGGATTGTTTGCGGTATCAGTCATTCTGCTGGTGGTCGCCTGTTTCGGCACGGCATTGGCGCAGACCGAGACCGGCCAGATCATCGGCAAGGTGGCTGACCCAAATGGCGCAGTCATTCCGGCTGCCAGCGTTACAGTGAAATCCACCGGCACGGGCGCGGAACGCACGGCCACAACCGGCTCGGAGGGGGTTTACGTCATCACCAATCTGCAACCGGGCATTTACAGCGTCACGGTCAAAGCCAAAGGCTTTGCCGACAGTTCCCAACAGGTCAACATTACCGTGGGCGCCAAGATCAGCTTGGACACCGCGATGTCGCTCACCGCGATTACCGGCAATGTCGTCGAGATCGTCGCGGGGGGCGGGGTGGAAGTCAACACCACGCATCAGGAACTCTCTGATGTGGTTTCGGGCAAACAAGTCACCGAATTGCCGACCTTGACGCGCAATCCGTATGCGTTGGTGGTGCTCTCGGGCAACGTCGCCGCCGACCCCAATGGCGCGTCGGCCCGTGGCGTGGGCGTTTCGATCAACGGGCAACGCGCGGCCAGCACCAACATCACGCTGGACGGCGCTGACAACAACGATTCGTTCGTGGCCGGTGTCGGCCAGACTGTGCCGCTCGATTCGGTGCAGGAATTCCGTGTCATCACCTCGAACTTCTCCGCCGAGTATGGGCGCGCTTCGGGCGGCATCGTCAACGTGGCGACCAAATCGGGCACCAATAGTTTTCACGGCACGCTCTTCGAGTTCAACCGCGTTGCCCGGCTGGCTTCCAATGACTTTAATACCAATGCGCAGCCAGCCCCATTCAACGAGAAGGGCGGCTTCACGCGCAACCAGTTTGGCTACTCAATTGGCGGCCCTATCAAAAAAGACAAGCTGCAGTTCTTCAGCAGCACCGAATGGACGCGCGTGCGCAGCACCGGGCCGGTCACCAACGTCGTGCCCACGCCGCAATTGATCGCCGCTTCCAACGCCGCGACCCAGTCCTTCTTCGCGCCCTACAAGCTGGCGCGGCCCATCAACGGCACCGTTTATACGGTGGGCGAGGTGGTGGCTTCGCTCGGCGGCGCGGGCGCGTTCGGCGTCGCTAGCCCCTTCGCTACGTTGCCGGCCAGCACGCCGGCCTTCGGACAAACCAGGTTTTCAATTCCGACCGATCAGGGTGCGGGCAGTCCGCAAAACACCTATCAAACCAATTCGCGCGTGGATTGGAACATCAGCGACAAGACGCAGGTCTATGGCCGCTACGCACTGGATAGCCGCGTCAACACGGCGGGTTCCTTGAACTACAGCCCGTATGACGGCTTCGACACCGGCCAGACCATCTTCAACAACAACTTCCTGATCTCGGTCACGCGCACCATCACGCCGAATCTGATTTCGCAAAGCAAGATCACTTACAACCGGCTCAACCTGCAACAGCCGCTGGGCAAACAGGCCGTCGGCCCGACACTCTATCTGACCGGCGGCACGGCCAGGATTCGCGGCAACCTTCTCTCCTTCCCCGGCTACTCGCAGTTCACCCCGGGCAACGCTATTCCTTTCGGCGGCCCGCAAAACGTCGGCCAGGTGGCCGAAGACGTGAACTGGAACAAGGGCAAACACCAGTTCCGCTTCGGCGGCCAGTATGTCTATTTGCAAGACAACCGCGCCTTCGGCGCTTATGAGAACGCGACCGAACAGTTGGGCACCAACACTGCCAGCGGACTGAACAACTTCGTGCGCGGCCAACTGACGATCTTTCAGGCGGCGGTTTTCCCGCAAGGCAAGTTCCCCGGCGACACGCTGACGCTGCCGGTCGGCCCGCCCGATTTCACGCGCAGCAACCGTTATCACGACTTCGCCTTCTACGGAAACGACGCCTGGCGCGTCAAACCGCATCTCACGCTGAATCTGGGCGTGCGCTGGGAGTATTTCGGCGTGCAGCACAACAAGGACCCGAAGAAGGATTCCAACTTCTACTTCGGCTCCGGCTCGTCGCTGCAAGAGCGCATCCGCAACGGCAAGGTGCAGATCGCCCAAGACAGCTCGGTCGGCGGCCTGTGGCAGAAAGACCTGAACAATTTCGCGCCGCGCATCGGCTTTGCCTGGGACGTGTTTGGCAATGGCAAGACCTCGCTGCGCGGCGGTTATGGCATCGCCTACGAACGCAACTTCGGCAACGTCACCTACAACGTCATCCAGAATCCGCCCAGCTACGCGGTGGTTTCGCTGCTGGCGGGGACTGACGTGCCGACAATCGCGGTGACGCCGAACAACGCCGGCCCGCTGGCTGGTGCGAGTGGCAGCAAAGTGCTTCCCACTGTCAGTCTGCGTTGGGTGCGCCCCGACATCGTGACGGCTTTCTCCAGTTTCTACAGCGTGGCCCTGCAGCGCGAGTTGTTCTCGCGCACGGTGGTTTCGCTCGAATTCACCGGCTCGGTGGGCAGCAAGCTCTATTCGCTGGAGAACTACAACCGCACCGGTTTCGGCACGCAATATCTCGGCAGTACGGTCTTGCGTCCCCCGGCAATTGGCGGTTCTGTGTCTCGTCTGAACGGCCAATACGGCAACATCAACGAACGCGGCAATGGCGGTTACTCCCGCTTCAGGGGCGTGGTCGCCGGGCTGGAGAGCACCAACTTCCGCAGCAGCGGGTTGCAACTGACGGCCAAGTATCGCTACAGCGTCGCGCGCGACAATCTGAGCACGACCTTTAGCGAGTCGGCCAACAGCTTCAATCTGGGCCTGCTCGATCCGTTCAACAACCGGCTCGATTATGGCTATGCGGACTTCGATGTCCGTCACATCTTCACGCTCGGGTACAACTGGGAAATCCCGTACGCGAAGGGGTTGCATGGAATCGGCAAGCAGGTTCTGCATGGCTGGTCGTTCAATGGCATCCTCACGGCGCAAACCGGCAGCCCGTTCACGACCTTCGATTGCAATAACGTCATCACTGTCTGTATACGCTTGGTGCCGACCGGGACGCTCCAGACTTCGGGCAGCGGCAACCCGAAGGACACAGGCGATCCGAACCGCTTCAACTTCATCAGCCTGAGCAATCAAAAGCCGAGCGACTTCACTGATAAATCAGGCGGCGTTGAAGTTGGGCCGTATCCGACTACGATGACCGCGCGCAACCTCTTCCGTGGGCCGGGGCAGTGGAACCTCGACCTCGGTATCTACAAAAAGTTCTTCCTGACGGAGAGGTACGAATTGCAGTTCCGCGGCGAGATGTACGACGCTTTCAACCACGCCAATCTGTTTGCGGGCGTGGGCGAAGCGGACATCAGCAGCCTGGACTTCGTGCCTGCCAGCCGGTTCGGACGGCGTCACGTTCAATTGGCGCTGAAGCTTCAATTCTAAAAGCGCGCGAGCGCTGACAGAAGTTTTCAAATGCGGGCGAGGTCTTCAGCAGGCCTCGCCCTTTTCTCAGTTAGGCATCAACGAAAGGTCAAGGTAACTACGCAGCCGGTAACCCGCGTGTCAGTAGCCCGACCGTGAGGGAGGG
>JAYUCP010000474.1:0-58317 GCA_043740245.1 Acidobacteriota bacterium
ACTGCCACTGAACTTTTACAGAAGCAGGCCGCTAATTGGCGGTCGTCTAGTGGATTTTTTTTGCCTTGCTCACAAAGGGGCAGGGCTTCTGAGGAGAGAACTACGTTGATTGAGCCATTCTCCCGCTCAGCAAGCTGCTAGTTGATCGGAAGTTTCGCCAAATTCTTTCAACATGCCAAACAACCGGCCCACGCTCATCAGTCGGAGCTAGACAGTGTCTTACGCCCGTGCTACAAACTGGCACATCGTTGATTAGACCAGTTGATAATGCGCGCCCGTAGCTCAGTTGGATAGAGCGCCGGCCTTCGAAGCCGTAGGTCACAGGTTCGAGCCCTGTCGGGCGCGCCACTTCTCCCCTCCCATTACACGCACCCCACGTTACGATCAGCAAGGATGCGGCAGTTTGTTTGCCTGTCGCATGCGCACGAAAGGAGCGCCCCGTCGGCTATGATCGGCAAAGTCATCGGCACCTATCGCATCGTTCAGCAACTCGGGCAACAACTCGGCCAAGGGTTGCACGGGACTGTTTATCAAGCCGTTGAACAGGGGCGCGGGCAAACGGTCACGATCAAAGCAATTCAGCCGGCGTTGGCACAGCAAGCGGCCTTCAAACAAATCCTGCGCGCGTTGGCGGCGACGCTCACGTCCATGCGCCATCCGCACTTGGCCACCTTTCATACCATCTTGCAGATGGGGAACGAACTTTATGTGATCGGCGAATTCGTCAACGGCACGCCTTTGAATGAAGCGCTGCAACGCTCCGGCGTGTTGGCCTGTGAGGAAGCTGTGCGGTTGGCGGCACAGATATTGGACGCGCTTTCGTATGCGCACGCGGCAGGCGTGTGGCACGGGGGCATCAAGCCCAGCAATCTGTTGCTGACTGCCGACGGGCAAATCAAATTGATAGATTTGGGTTTGGCGCAAGCGGCGAATGCGTTGCTGGTACAAGAGGGACTCGGCGCAGCCGTCTTAAATTACGCGGCGCCTGAACAATTCCGTGGCGGTGCCTGCGACGCCAGGACAGATGTTTATGCCCTGGGTGCGGTGCTGTATGAAATGCTGACCGGCCTGCCGCCGTTTCGCCGCGCCACTGATGCGGCCTTGCGCCACGCCCATTTGGAAGAGACGCCGCCCTCGCCGCGCAACTACTTTCCGCTGATTCCATTGGCGCTTGAACAGGCTGTGTTGCGGGCTTTGGCAAAGCCGCCAGGCGCGCGGTTTTCATCCGCCGCAGAGTTTCGCCAAACGCTGTTGTCTTGGGCGAATGAGGCGCAAGCTGCTGCCAGCACGGTAGCGGCAGAAATGAATCCGCCTGCTGAAGTGGTAAACAGCAACCGCGTAGCGTCGTCCTCTGCGATTTCGCTGCAATACGAGCCAACGCCTGACAGATTTGCAACCGCAGCGCCAACGCCGCTGACGCCGAACGACTGGCCGCAACTCACACCACAAACATCTGCTGCCAAAGCGTCATCAACTTCATCCGTAGCCTCGACGGGACTCAACGACGAGGTTGTGGTCGAGTTGGAAGAGCCTTCCTCCATGAAACGTGGTTTCTGGAAACCGATTGCGGCTGTCACCGGCGTCGCGGCGTTGTTGGGCGCGACGTATGCCATTGTGCGCGTCAACAACGGTGACGCACCTGCGCCTGGCCCCAATCAAATCGTCATCAAAGTTTCACCGACATTACGGCCACCCTCACCAACCCCAACAACAATTACAGCCTTAACCGAGGCGACGCCGGTTTCACCAGTTACTGAAAAGCCCAAGATAAAGACTCACGCAAAACAACAAGTAGCAAAACCGCCGCGCCCGGCAGTTCCGGCGTTAGCTCCGAAAGCAAAACGTAAGCCCGCCGCAAAAGTGACGGCCACCTTGACGCCAACCAAAATCGCTAAGGCCAAAGCTACGCCGACGCCAAGTGCCGCCAAAAAGAAACCCACGCCCACACCTACGCCAGTCAGCGCCAAAAACGAGCAGAAGAAGCGCGGTGGTGTAGGCGGATTTTTTAAGGGAGTTTTCGGTGGCGGCGGGAAAGATAAAAAAGCGGAGCCCACGCCAAAGAAGGCCGAGCCTACGCCAAAACCAAAGAAGGTTGAGCCCACGCCGAAACCCAAAAAGACTTAGGACAAGCGTCCGTAGTTCAAGCGCGATTTATTGAATGGCCGTGTCAGCTCGCGGCATTGTGTCTGAAATCTCCTTGCCAACTTGCGATCTTCTTTCCATTGCTATGCTCGTTCAGCCAGGCCTGCAATCCAAAACCAACCAGAACGGCCAAGAGCGACAGCACCAGCCAATACAACAATGGATTTCTCGTCAGATATGGCAACGGACGATTGAGCGGCGGACGTTTTCTGGTCATACGTTACAGCAACACGAGTGCTTGACTCTGAGGCACGAGAGCGGGTGTGGCGGCATGTTGAAGAAGGGGTCGTTGCGGAACAAGACTGGCGTAACAGGAATTTGAAACGCAAAGAACAACAGTAAAGGCCGCCGAGGGAGACACTACCAGGGAGCGCTGACAACCTTTGCTTACCTCAACCTTGCCGATGACGGCCAAACTGAGAGGCAGCCTTTACTGTTGCCCGGCTGGTTTGCCGGGGACGCTGGCAAACGGCCGTGATTCAATTTCGATAACTAATAGGAAACTTGCGGTGTTCGTGGGCGAATGCGTGGGTGGCGGCGAAGCAGTAGTAGAGAAAGATCAAGGCCTATTCATTTTCAGACGGGCACCACAACGATGCGGCAGGCTGGCATCCCTATCAGCCCGCGCCTCGTCACGTCTCTCAACATGAATAGGCCTTGATGTCGTTGGCGCGTTTGATCGTCGTCACAATCTGATTGGGGGGGAGTGATGACGCGCGCCAAACTGAATCTCGTTGCGAAAGAACTCTTGGTTGAGCGAACAGGGCCTAGTTGGCCTCGGACACGCAGCGTAGCTCTTTTTCCCCTGCAACGCTGTTGGCACTAGGTCACAGAACTTCAGTTTGGCATCCCTATCAAACTGAAATCCTAGTGTCCGAAGCCAAATAGACCCTGTATGCTTACTCGACAGAGCGATTAATCCAAACACCATCCAAAACCTTATCACCGAATCTCTCTGTCGCTCTACAGTGGGGGCACATCAGTTCCATTACACTCAATCGGCATTTTTTGCTGGCTCTTTAATCCTATGGCGAATCAACAGCCCGAGACGTAACAAGCTGCCTTTTGCGCGCCCGCGCATTTCATTTTGTCTATTTTGCGAAAGCTATGACTGACGACGCTGGTGCAGTTCAGCCGCGAGTTTGATGGCGGCGATCATGCTGGAATGTCCGGCGCGACCCTTGCCGGCAATGTCGAACGCGGTGCCGTGATCTACTGAGGTGCGAATGAAGGGCAAGCCCAGCGTCACATTGACAGCTTCGCCAAAAGCGAGGCATTTGATGGGAATCAAGCCTTGATCGTGATAACAAGAGAGCACGATGTCGAACTCACCCCGCGCGGCGCGCAGGAAGATCGTATCGCCCGAATGCGGGCCGCTGACTTCGATGTCATCGCGCTGACGGCAGGCTTCAATCGCAGGCAACATCTCGGCGGCTTCTTCAACACCGAACAACCCGCCTTCGGCACCATGCGGATTGAGTGCGGCAACCGCGATACGCGGGCGGCTGAAGCCCAGCCGTTTCAACTCACGATCCACCAGCCGAATCAGTTTTTCCAAAGCCGCTTGTTTGACGTAACTCGATACCTCGACCAGCGGCACGTGCGTGGTCAACAGTGCAACACGCAATGACGGCGCAATGAAGGTCATCGCGAATTCGTCCGTCTTGGTCAGATGCGCCAGAAATTCGGTATGGCCAGGAAAGGCGTAGCCCGCCAAAAAAAGCGACTTCTTGTTAATCGGCGCAGTGGTGATGGCGTCGAGCTGGCCGGCCAAACACAACGCCACAGCCGCTTCGATGCACTCCGCCGCAGCCTTGCCACACGCGGCTTGTTCTTTGCCAAGTTCGATGGAGTGCGCCCAGTCAGGCAGGTTCTTGAGGTCGTATATCAACGGCGTCGCAGCGTTCGCTGGAATGGCATCGCCGCTTTTGATGACTTGAAAATCGGGCGGTAATCCAAAACGATGCGCCCAATCCAGGAGCAACCTGGCGTCACCAATCAAAACTGGCAGGCACACCGCCAAGACCTCAGCAGTTAAGGAAGCCTTCAGAGAAACTTCGGGCCCAATCCCTGCCGGATCGCCAACGGTGATGCCGATGCGCGGACGCAAGCGCGCCGTCTGATTGCCGTGCGTTGCGTTCATAGCTGTGTGGGGAAATGAAGATGAGTAGCAGGTCGCCGGTTCGTATCACTGGCTAAAACACAAGGCAGTAACGAGTAGAAAGTAAAAAGCCGGGTGGGAGGAGTACTGTGGCTGCTTCTTACTTCCTACACTCGCACTAATCCGCGTCTTCGCCTTTCGGGTCTTTGTAAATGTACTTGATGTTGTGTTTCAGGATCAGCACATTCGGCTCGTCTTCACGATGCAGCTTGAGGCTGGTACGGTCGTACCATTCAATGCTGCCGTGTAAGGTTTCGCCATCCTGTAACACGACGACCATGGGCGTGTGAGCATCCATCTGTTTCTTATAGTAGAAACTCTCGGCGTTGGTCGTTTCAGGCGGCACCTTCTTTTTCGCTTGCGGTCCCCCCGGCGCGCCACCTTGCGGAGCATGGTGTAGCGGTGCGGGAGCCGGGCGGCGTTCTTGTTCGCGGTGAAGTTCGCGTTCTTTGACTTCAGCTAATGTGGTACGAATCAATTTTCGGTTCATGGTTTTCTCTCCTCCTGTCGAGGCTTTGGCAGACGGTCTGACTTTCCGTCTGAGTATTGGAACTTCAGCATCGAGCTTGGATAGCTAGCGATGCTTGGGTCCACGTTCGACCGTTGTCAGCAGAACTTGTTTTCGTGTGCCAGAGACGGGATCGGGTAAACAGGCTTCCGTTACTCTTTGGGATACTGGAAAAGAAGCTGGCCTTATTTCAGACCATTCACAGTCCAATCACTGGAAAGCAAGCTTTCCGGCAAGCGATCAACAATGGAATTAAGTGGGAATCTGTAACTGCGCTTCGGATTAAGCTGCGCGCAACAGAGAGTCAAACTCAATACTGTTGTTCGTTGATGGCCGAATGCTACCTAAACAACCGGGCGGGCGCAAGTGGAATTTGGTCTAACCGTCGAAACTGGCAAGTCTTTTTTGTTTTGGCAAGCATGTGAAGCCGTGTGAGTGCGTGCGCACTCTCACGGCTTCACGGCGATCAATCGGCCTTTTTGCGCATAAAGGTCGGCACCTCTAAATCTTCTTCGCCACGCAAAGTTGGCTGTGCTGAATTCGCGGCCGGCTGGTTCATTACGCGCTGGTTTGCAGCCCCGGCTGCGGGCTGCCGTGCTTGCAAGGGTTGCACGCGCTCAGCCACCGCCGCCAGATATTCACGCTCAAAACCAGTCGCGATGACCGTGATCTTCATCTCGTTTTCCATGCGTTCGTCAGGCACCGTGCCGAAGATGATGTTGGCATCGGGATCGGCCGCATCGTGAATCAAGCGCATCGCCTCGTCTACTTCATGCAAGGTCAGATCGGGGCCGCCCGTGATATTGACCAGCACGCCGCGCGCGCCATTAATCGAAGCTTCTTCCAGCAAGGGGCTGGAGATCGCGCTTTGGGTCGCTTCGAGCGCGCGGTTTTCGCCACTCGCTTGACCGGTGCCCATCAACGCGATGCCCATGCCTTTCATAATGGATTTCACGTCGGCAAAGTCCACATTGATGAAGCCCGGCACTGTAATCAGGTCGGCGATACCTTGCACCGCTTGGCGTAAAACATCGTCCGCAAGCCGGAACGCATTCCCCAGCGCGGTTTTCCGATCCACAGTTTGCAGCAGGCGTTCATTCGGAATCGTAATCAGCGTGTCAACCACAGAGCGCAACTCTTCGAGACCCGCTTCGGCCTGCCGCATGCGATGACGGCCTTCAAACGGAAACGGCTTCGTCACCACCGCGACCGTCAAGGCGCCCAGTTCAGCCGCCAGTGACGCGATGATCGGCGCCGCGCCGGTGCCGGTGCCGCCACCCAAACCAACCGTGACAAATACCATGTCCGCGCCTTCCAGCGCTTCGATAATTTTTTCGGTGTCTTCCAACGCGGCATCGCGTCCGACTTCAGGGTTCGAGCCGGCGCCCAAGCCTTTGGTCAGTTTTGCGCCGAGCTGCAATTTCACAGGGGCGAGAGATTTTTTCAGTGCCTGAAGGTCGGTGTTGGCGACGAGGAACTGAATCCCTTCAATGTGCACATCAATCATGTGATTGACGGCGTTCCCGCCGCCGCCGCCCACACCCACGACTTTAATCACTGCGCCGGTCGTCGGCGGTTCATCCACGAAGGTAAAATTCATGTTCGTTCGTTCAGACGACATTCTGAGCCTCCAGCTTGTTCTTGTTTTGATGTTTCATTCGTTGTCACACAACCATGCACTTGCCCTGACATTTATCTGAGGCAAGGCGCTGCTGAGCAGACCTTGCACGTTGCCGTTGAAACGCAGCATACCGGTTGTGAACCTTTCCAGCGTCTTCAAATTCGGCTCGAAACGACGGTTTTTTCGACTAACTTTACATCCTGAAGGATGCGCTTTTTTGGCTTTCACTGCTTCTTCCGGGCCGGCACTATAGCACAACCTATTGCTGTGTCCCAGTGATCCAGCCACAAGCCGTATGGAAGGCGACCCGATTTTGCACAGCACGCTTCAAAGATGCAAACGCGGTCAGAATCAATTTGCATGAAGCAAATTGAAGCTCCACTTAAGCCGTCCGCCGTTTCAATCCGAACCATTCTTTCAAGCGCGTCGAGACAGCGCTTTCGGTATTTTGTTTGCGATTCGACTTGCGGCTGATGACCTGGCCCTGCTCGCAGCGCAAGCCATACAGCACCAAACCGACCGCCGTCGCAAAGCCGGATTGCGTGACTTCCTCCGAGGCATCCGGCATGCCCACGCGCACTGGCGCATCAAAGACCGACTCCGCCACTTCGACCAAACCCGGCAACATCGCGCCGCCGCCGGTCAACACGATGCCGCTAGACAATTGGCGGTCGTAGCCCGCGCGCTTCAACTCCGCGTGCAGATGCGCGAAGACCTCTTCGGCGCGCGGTTCAAGAATCTCGCACAACAAGCCGCGCGAAACGTTGCGCGAAGCGCGGTCGCCCACGCTCGGCACTTCGATCATCTCAGGCCCGAAGCCATGCGTGAGCTGATCAAGCAACGCGCGGCTGGCGCAGCCGTATTCGCGCTTGATCCGTTCGGCCTCCGGCACGGGCGTGCGCAAACCAAACGCGATGTCGTTGGTGAAATGCGAGCCGCCCACCGGCAGCACCGCCGTGTGCCAGACCGCGCCACGTTGATAAATCGCCAGACTGGTCGTTTCGCCACCGATGTTGATCAGCGCCGCGCCGTACTCTTTGTCGTTGTCGCTCAGCACCGCTTCAGCGGCGGCCAGTTGCGTCAAATACATATCGGCAACATTGAGCCCCGCGCGATTCACGCAATTGACGATGTTCTGCTTGGTCGCCACCGGGCTGGTCACGATGTGCACCGAGACGGATAAGCGCGCGCCCAGCATCCCGCGCGGATCGTCAATGCCATCCTGATCGTCCACGGTGTATTCCTGCGGCAACACGTCGGCCATCTCGCGCCCCGATGGAATCGAAATCGCGCAGGCGGTTTCCTGCACACGCTTGATGTCTTCGTCAGAGATTTCGCGGTTGCGGCCGGGAATGGCGATCATCCCCTGGCTGTTCTCGCCTTTGATGTGCGCGCCCGACAGGCCCACATAAACATCCTGCACGACCATGCCCGACATGCGTTCGGCGGCGTCAATGGCGCGTTTGATGGCTTCGACGGCCAGATCGGGTTTGCTGATTACACCTTTGCGCAACCCTTTCGATTCGGCTTCGCCCACGCCGACGATTTCAAGTTCGCCGTCCAGCGCATCGGCGATTACCACGCGCACCGTCGTGGTTCCGATGTCGAGTCCGACAATGGGTGCGGCTTCCTGTGTTGGCATTGCTTCTCTCCCGGTAGTCGGTAGTCAGTAGCCGGTAGCCGGTTACTCATCGTTCATCGCGCCTCACCGCCGCGAACCGACTACCGGCTACTGACTACCGACTACCTGATTATTCGGCCAGGCCCACAATCGCGCGCTCCGGCACGGTTGCGTTGATGTAGGCGATTGGCCGTCCACTCAACAAACGCTCTGCGTCAGAAATCTTGAGCAGCCGCAGAGCCGAAATATCCTTGCGTTCGACAGCTTGCAGAATGCGCAACGCCTCTTCCGTGCGTTGGCGAAAATCCTGCGTCCCCACCAACACCTCGACCTTGCCGGCTTGCACGCGCAGCTTCAGGCCGTCCACCCCGTCAAAGATCACTTCATCCACTTGCGCCGACAGCCGCGGCTCGCGTTCATCCAGCGCGCTGAGCAGGTCTTGATACAGCGTTAAGTGCCGGCGGTTGGCTTCCATTACCTTCGCCGCAGCGCCTTCCATCAGCCCGCTGATGATGGGCGGCACGACATCCAGATTGAATTTCGTTTGCTCGCCGAGCACCGTGCCATCGCGGTCAATCCACACGACGGCATTGTCGTTGCGGCGCGCGAGCGCATACGGTTCGCGTTCGCTGACTCTGACGCGGACTTTGTCAGGAAACTGGCGCGCGACTTCGACATCGCGAATCCACGGATTGCGTTTCAGGATTTCCCGTATCTCTTCGAGCGGCACTTGCCACAAACCGCCGTGCGCTTTGCCTTCAATCAGCGCCAACAACTCTTCGCGTGAAACGCGGTTGTTGCCTGCGACCTCGATGTGCTTCACGTTGAAAAACTGCGAACCCAGCAACGAACGCATCAGCGTCGCAGTGCCGCCAAACACGACCAGACCCAAGATCAACAACGCCACCGCGCGCATCACACGGCCAAACGGGCTTGGGCCAGTTTCGACCGTGCGCCGCGTCTTCGCGTTTGCGCGTGTGCGGCGTGCTGGAGCGCTTTTCGTGCGCACGGCAGTTTTGGCGTCTTTCGGCAACCCTCTGCGCGCGCGCGTATGCCGCGCCGCCAAAGCGCTAGCCGAATCTGCCGTTGCCCCGCGTTGCTGTTTGCGTTCTGTCATCTCAATCGTTTCGCGCAAATCACTTGCGCGTGCCGCCATTCACGCCTCTGGACGCGCTGCCAGGTGCTGTCTGGATCACCTGCGCCAATTGCACTTTCAACTCTTTTTCAATGCGCTCACGAATCAGTTCGACCAAGCCGAACGCTTCACCCAACGCCGCCTCTTCGTTTTGTCCGCTCGCCACAGCGCGCCGCCACAGACTGCTGCGTTGTTGCCGCTGCGCCTCGGCGGTCATCGCGCCGTAGGGCGCAGCCGTCAGCCGCGCGTTACGGCAGCGTTCACTCTCGGCCAAAATTTCTTCAGGCACACCCGGCGCGAGCTTCAACGTCACGGCCAAAATCAAATCCTGCGGATCGAACAACTCGCTTTCGGCGGCATCGCTCAACGTGATCACCACCAAGCCGCCGCGATCGGCGACCACGACTTCTTCGATCAAGTTCCACAGATAACGAATCGCCAAGCCATTCGGCGTGCTCAACGCGCCGCCCACGCTGCCCGGCAAGCCAGCCAAACCTTCCAGCCCCGACAAGCCGCCCGCCGCGCACGCGCGCACGAGCGAAGCCAGGCTGTACCCCGCGTGCGCGCGCACCCGTTCGCCATCAATCACCACGCGCTCATCCAGCAAGCGCAAACTGATCGCGACGAAATCCTGCAAGTCCAGCGCGCCATGCCAACTCTGGAAGCTGACGCCCTGCCCCAACGCGCGCCAGCGAATGCCCGCGCGCGAAAGCCGGTGCACCAACTGCGCCGCGCCCACAATCGAAGTCGGATAAAGCACTGCCGCCACCTTGTCGCTCACGCCCAACGGCACGAGCTTTTGCAATTGCGCTTTGGTGCGGCTCAGCGCTTCCGTCGTGCGCGCAATCGTTTCAACTTCGGCCATGCGCTCGATCACGCTTTGCGCCTGTACTGCCGCGACCACCTGCTTGTTCACTGCTTTTGCTGTGTTCTTCAAGCTTCACTCCCAATGTAGGGCAAACTGTTAGTTTGCCCTGGCTTCACCTTTCGAGCGATTCGCGGCCACCAGAGCCGTCCACCGCCAAACTTCCGCTGCCGTGCGATTTGCGGTCACCAGAGCTGTCCGTAGCCAAGTCATGGGCAAACTAACAGTTTGCCCTACCCTTGTTTCATTGCCTGCAAAAATTCATCGCCGACCTTCGACACGCTGCCCGCGCCCAGCGTCAGCACCAGATCACCCGGTTGCACGATAGCTTTCAACGCCTCGGCACCGCCTTCAATCGCGCCGATGTAGCGCACGTTGCGATGGCCGTACTTTTCGGTTTCATCCGCCAAAGCCTGCGCCGTCACGCCCTCGATCGGGTCTTCGCTGGCAGCGTAAATGTCGCTCAGCAAGACCACGTCGGCGTCGTAGAAAGCCCGCGCGAACTCTTCGTGCAAGGCCTGTGTGCGCGTGTAACGATGCGGTTGAAAGAGCGTCACGATGCGCCGCCCGCTGGTTTTGGCCGCCGCCAGCGTCGCGCGAATCTCGGTCGGGTGATGGCCGTAATCGTCCACCACCATGATGTTCTGCGCCTCAACCATCCCCTTGATCTCAAAGCGCCGGCCCGCGCCGTTGAACGCCTCCAACCCCGCCGCGATCTTTTCAAACGGGATTTCCAATTCGAGCGCGACCGCCACCGCCGCCAGCGCATTGCACACGTTGTGTTCGCCCGGCACGTTCAGCTTCACGCGCCCCAACGTCTCGCCGCGCTGTTTGACCGTGAATTCCGAACCGAAGCTGTCGCGCATGATTTGCACTTCGCTCGCGGCAATCTCGGCGTGCGCACGCATGCCGTAAGTAATCACACGCCGTTTGATCTGCGGGATGATCGTCTGCACGTTGGCGTCATCCAGACAGATGATGACCGCGCCGTAAAACGGCACCTTGTTGACGAACTGCACGAAGTGTTCGCGGATTTCCTCGATGCCCGAATAGAAATCCAGATGCTCCAGATCAATGTTCGTCACCACAGCAATCGTCGGTGACAGTTTCAAAAAACTCTTGTCGCTCTCATCAGCCTCGACGACCATAAAATCGCCGCGCCCGAGCTTGGCGTTGCTGCCCAGCGTGTTGACCCGGCCGCCCACCACTACGGTCGGATCAACACCCGCTTTGTCGAGCAGCGTCGCCACCATCGAAGTCGTCGTCGTCTTGCCGTGCGAACCCGCGATGGCGATGCCGTATTTCAAGCGCATCAATTCCGCCAGCATCTCGGCGCGCGGAATTACCGGCACCTTATTCCGATGGGCTTCGACAACCTCGGGATTGTCCGCGCGCACCGCCGTCGAAGTGACCACCACCTGTGCGCCTTCGATGTTGCTGGCCGCATGACCCTCGTAAACACTCGCGCCCAGCTTTTCCAGGCGCGCCGTCAGCGGCGACTTGCGCGCGTCCGAACCCGAAACGCGGTAGCCCAGATTGAGCAGGACTTCGGCAATGCCGCTCATACCGATGCCGCCGATGCCTACGAAATGAATGTGCTGATACTTTTTGAACATCGCTTGTTTGCCTGGCTTACCGCGCCACTCTCAATTCTCCACTCTCCACTTCTGGCAAAGCGGGCCGCCGCCAAAAGAACCTCTTGCCAGTAGGGCAAAGTGCAAAGGGGAAAGTTGATAGTGTTTCCGTTCAAGCGCCCCCAAACCTCTATGCCAAAATCCTCATTGCCAAATCCACGACCCGCGCCGCTGCATCCGGATGCCCAAGCTTGCGGCTCGCCTCGCCCATCCGCTGCAACTGCGCCGCGTCGCGCGCCAGCCACAACAACTCTTGCGCCAAGCGTTCCGGGTTCAAATCCGCTTGCAAGAGCATGCGGCCCGCACCCGCGCGTTCGACGGCCTCGGCGTTCTTGCGCTGATGATCGTCCGCCGCAAACGGGAACGGCACCAACAACGCGGGCTTCCCTGCCGCCGCCAGTTCGGCCACCGTGGTCGCGCCGGCGCGGCAAATCACCAAATCGGCCCGCGCGAATTCATCCACCATCTTTTCGATAAACGGCTTCGCTTCAGCTTTGATCGGCCCGTCCGCGCTCAACTTTGCATACGCGGCGTTCACCTTTTCAAAATCCGCCTCGCCCGTTTGATGCACGATGGCGAACTGTCCACCCTCTTTGCGCAAGACCGGTTCGAGAAACTCGACCGCGCCGCTCAGCGCTTCGTTGATCGCACGCGCGCCCTGGCTGCCGCCGGTGACCAGCAGATGAATCCTGTCTGTGGCAGGCTTGGCCGGAACGTTAAAAAACTCCGCTCGCACCGGATTGCCGGTGATCACAGCTTTGTTGCCAAAGAAGCGCTGGGCTTCTTCGAACGAGACTGCCGCTGCTTTGACGAAACGCGCCAGCGCACGATTGGTAAAGCCCGGCAAGGCATTCGATTCGGCAACCAGCACAGGCACACCGCTGAGCGCGGCCATCAGCCCAACCGGCCCCGACGCATAGCCGCCCACGCCGATCACAACGTCGGGCTTGAATTCACGAATCAAAGAGCGCACTGCCAGAAAACTTTTCGGCAACAACAGCAGCGACTTGCTGGCTTTTACCGCGCCCACGCGCTTCAAGGCCGCCACCTCGATCAGCTTCAACTCAAAACCTTCGCGCGGCACGATCTTCGTTTCCAAACCTTTTGCCGTGCCGACGAAAAGCACGCGGCTCGCTGAATTGCGCCGCTTGAATTCCTGCGCGATGGCGATGCCCGGGTAGATGTGCCCGCCAGTGCCGCCGCCCGCGATGATGACCGAAATGGGCCGCTCGCTAGGCATCCGCCGCACTCCTGCTCGCTGGCCCGTGCATGGAGATGTTCAGCAGCACGCCAACCGTCGCCAACGTCACCATCAACGACGTACCGCCCGCACTGACCAGCGGCAGCGGAATGCCTTTGGTCGGCACCATGCTCAGATTCACGCTGATGTTAAAGAACGCTTGCGCCACGATGGCCGTAGTGAAACCGACCGCCAGTAACTGCCCGAAGCGATCCGGCGCGGCGCGGCTCACACGCAATCCGCGGTAGAGAAAGAAGCCGAACACCGCGACCAACGCCGCCGCACCCAACAAGCCCAACTCTTCGCTGATCACGGCGAAAATGAAATCCGAATGCGGCTCTGGCAAAAAGAACAGCTTCTGTTTGCTCTGGCCGAAGCCCAAGCCATTGACGCCGCCCGAACCCACCGCGATCAACGATTGCCAGGCCTGATAGCCTTTGCCGCTCGCATACTTTTCGGGATTCGTAAACGCCCAAACACGATCCATCCGCCAGCCCACTTTCAAGATCAGCAACAAGCCGATAGCCACCGCTGGCAACAGCACTTTGAACAAATGCCGCAAGGGCAAGCTGGCCGCAAAGATCATCACGATGAAAATCACACCCAGCATCATCGTCGTGCCCAGGTCAGGCTCTTTGATAATCAGCCCCGCCAGAATCGCCGTCACGACGCCCGCCGGCGCAATCGTGTTCCAAAAATTTTCCAGTTCGCCCTCTTCTTCGCGTTGGGACAGAAACCACGCTAGAAAGATCACCAACGCGGCCTTTGCCAGTTCAGATGGCTGCAACGAAAAGCCGCCCAGCCGCACCCAGCGTTGCGCGCCGTTGATGTGCGGCGCGAACAGCAGCACCCCAACCAACAAAGCTGCAATCCCTCCCAACACCGCATAGATCAACAGCGGATGCTCGTACTTGTGATAGTCAATCCGCATCAGCACCGCCATCGCCGCGATGCCGATGGCCGCGTATTTCGCCTGCGACGCCAGGAACTTCCAACTGTCATCCGAAGCCGCCGAGGCGCTGAACACCATCACCACTCCGCACAAGACCAGCCCCAACGTGGCTACCAACAACCACAAATCCCAGCGCACGGTTTCGATGTTTTGGAGTAAGCCTTTCATCTCGGTAGTCGGTAGTCGGTAGTTGGTAGCCGGTAACTTGCGGAAGCAGTCTTCAGTTGCGAACGTCAAATTCGCCAGCTGACTACCGGCTACCGACTACCGACTACTTCTTCTTTGAACACCCTTCCGCGATGTTCATAGTTATCGAACATATCGAAGCTCGCGCAGGCCGGAGCCAACAGCACGACACCGCCGGGCTGGGTCAACTGCCCACCCAACCTGACGGCATCGCCCAGCGTCGCGGCTCGATGCAAGGGACGCGTTCCGGCCAGTGCCGACGCAATCTTTTCGGCTGCGGCGCCGATCAAAATGACGTGCGCGCAGCGTTTTTTCACCAGCGGTGCGAGCGGCGTGAAATCGCCGCCCTTGTCTTTGCCGCCCAGGATCACCGTGATGCCGCCGGGAAATGCTTCGAGCGATTTGAGCGCGGCATCCACGTTGGTCGCTTTGGAATCGTTGTAGTACTGCACGCCGCCAATCTCAGCGACGAATTCGAGCCGGTGTTCGACGCCTTTGAATTGGCGGATCGTCGCGCGCATCGCCGCTGGCGCAACGCCACACGCCAAACCTACGCCAAGCGCCGCCATCACGTTTTCCAGGTTGTGAGCGCCACGCAAGGTGATGTCGGCGCGTTCAATCAATACCTGCTCAACGCCGTCCCAGCGGCTGACGATCTGTTCGCCGCGTAAGAAGATGCCTCCGCTCAATTCCCGTTTGCGGCTGAACCAAAGCACGCGCGCCCTGGTCATCGCCGCCATCTGCACAACACGCTCGTCATCGGCGTTCAGCACGGCAAAATCGTCTGCCGTTTGATTGATGAAGATGTTCGCCTTGGCCGCCGCATACGCGTCCAGCGAAGCGTAACGATCCAAATGATCGGGCGTGATGTTGAGCAGCACGGCAACGAACAAGTGCAATTGCGCGACGGCTTCCAACTGAAAGCTGCTCAATTCGACGGCCGTGTAACCCGCGTCACGCGACGTTTCGACCAATGAAATCAGGGCTGTGCCGATGTTGCCGCCGACTTGCGTGGGCAAGCCGCCGTCTCGCAACAATTCGCCAATCAGCGTCGTCGTCGTCGTTTTGCCATTTGAGCCGGTGATGCCGACGGCGCGTCCGCGCAAAAACCGTGCGGCCAATTCGATTTCACCGATGACGGGGACACCCGCCTTGCGGGCATGTTGGAACGCTGTCAGCGCAAGCGGGACTCCGGGCGATACAACGATCAAATCCGCCTGCGCAAACATTTCCAAGGGGTGTCCCCCGCCAGCGATCTCAATGCCCGCCGCGCGCAATACAGCCGCGGCAGGCCATTCTTCAAGCGGCTTCGCATCATTGAGCGTCACGCGCGCGCCGCGTGCGCGCAGGAAGTGCGCCGCCGCAATCCCGCTGCGGGCCGCACCGACGATCAGGATGTTTTTGCCGTTTAGTTGCATTAGTCAGGGGTATCGGAGCCATGGGAGTTATGGGAGTTATGGGAGTTATGGGACGTATGCGAATTTCATGAAAAATCAGAACTCTTCACTCTCTATCGCTCCCATCGCTCCCATAGCGATCACCGCAGTTTCAACGTCGAAAGACTCAGCAACGCAAACAAAATCGCCACGATCAAAAAGCGAAAGACAATCTTCGGCTCCTGCCAGCCCAGCATCTCGAAGTGGTGATGAATCGGCGCCATTTTGAACACGCGCTTGCCGCGCAGTTTGAACGAGGCCACTTGGATCATCACCGACAGTCCTTCGATCACGAAGATGCCGCCCAGAATCGGCAACACCAGTTCCTGTTTAATCAGCACCGCTATCGTGCCGAGCGCGCCGCCGATACCCAGGCTGCCGACATCGCCCATGAAGACTTCGGCTTTGGGCGCGTTGAACCAGAGAAAGCCCAAACTTGCGCCCACCAGCGCGCCGCCAAAGATTGTCACCTCCCACACGCCCGGCGTGTGCACGATGTCCAGATAGTCGGCGAACTTGGCGTGCCCGGTGAGATAGGTCAGTCCCGTCAACGCCGAGGCCGCCACTATCGTCACGCTAATCGCCAGGCCATCCAACCCATCCGTCAGATTCACCGTGTTTGACGTGGCAACCAGCACAAAAATGATGAAGGCTGAATAGCCCCAGACATACAACGGCGGATGGAAGTTTTTGAAGAACGGCACATTCAACACCGCCGTATAGTCAGTCAGTCCAAACAGCAACAGGCAAACCACAATGCCGACCAGCAATTGCCCGGCGATCTTTTGTTTGGCAGTCAGCCCCAGGCTGCGCTTCTTGACGATCTTGATGTAATCGTCGGCAAAGCCCACCGCCGCGCTGCCGACCATGCCGGCAAGCGCCACCCACACCGACCAGGTTTTCAAATTCGCCCAGAGCAGCGTCGAAACCAGCACCGACCCGATGATCAACACGCCGCCCATCGTCGGCGTCCCGCGTTTGACTTGGTGATGCGCGGGGCCCTCTTCACGAATCTCCTGACCGAACTTGAACTCGCGCAGCTTGCGAATCACCAGCGGCCCCACGACAAGGCTCAACAACAACGCTGTCACCGCCGCATAAGCCGTGCGGAAGGTCACGTACTGAAAGACGTTGAAGACCTTCAACACCGGCGTCTGCGCGGCGTAGCGTTTGAAGAGCAGTTCGTAAAGAAGGTAGTAAAACATTAGTGGTCAGTGGTCAGTGGTCAGTGGTCAGTCACTGTCCATTCGCGCTTCAACCGTTCAACGATCTTCTCAGTGCGCACGCCGCGCGAGCCTTTGACCAAAACTAAATCGCCCGCGCGGCAATCACTCAATAACAATTCCACTGCTGCTTCCGGCGTCTCGGCAAAGACGGCATCATTCATTCTGGCGGATTGCGCGCCGGTGACCAACGCTTGTGCCAGGCCGCGCACGCCGATCAATTTCTCAACACCGAGTTCAGCCAACGTCTGGCCGCAATCCTGATGCATCTGCGCGCCCTGTTCGCCTAGCTCCAACATTTCGCCTGCGGCGACGATGCGACGCGTGAAGCCGGGTGCTTCAATCATCGCCCGTACCGCTTGCAACAACGCAGGCGGGTTTGAATTGTAAGAGTCGTCAATCAGCGTCACGCCATTTGCCAGCCGCACGATCTCGCCGCGCATTGGCGAGGGCGCGGCAGCATTCAGTTGCTGTGCGATCTGCGCCGCATTCAACTCAAAGGCCACACCTGCCGCCGCAGCGGCCAGCGCGTTGTAAACATTGTGGCGGCCCAACAGCGACAGCTTCACTTCGGCTTCGCCCTGCGGCGTCACCAGCACGAAACGTGTGCCGCGCAAGGCGGGCAGCAACGCAATGTCGCGCGCTTTGACTTCGGCTGCGTTATCAATGCCGAAGCACAGGATGTTCAGATCGCTGCGGCGCTCGCGCATCGCCAGCACCAGCGCGTCATCGGCATTCAACACGGCTGTGCCACCTGATTTGATGCCATCAACCAACTCAGCTTTCGCGCGCGCGATGCGCTGTTGCGTGCCGAAAAATTCGATGTGCGCGGTGCCTACGTTGCCGACGATGCCGACGGTGGGCGGGGCCATGTCCACCAGCCGGGCAATTTCGCCGAACGAACTCATGCCCATTTCAAGCACAGCCAGATCGAAATCAGCAGGCTGCGCGCCCGCGCTGACCATACGCCCGACGGTCAACGGCAAGCCGTAACTCGTATTCAGATTGCCGAGCGATTTATGCACGCGGCCTTTCGCAGCCAGCACCTGCGCGGTCAAATCCTTCATCGTCGTTTTGCCCGCGCTGCCGGTGATGGCGACAATTGGTCTAGACCACTGTGCCAGCACGCGAGCGGCGAATTGCTGAAGGGCGGCGGCGGCGTTTTCGACAAAGAGCAGCTTGCCGAAATGCGCGCCCAAGTCTACAGGCCACTGCGGCGGCCCTTGTTGCGTCGCTAGTAAGCGCTGATGCACAACGATGGCGGCGCACGCGCCTTTGTCAAAGACCTCGCGCACGAACTGATGTCCGTCCACGCGCTCGCCGGGCAGGGCGATGAACAGGTCGCCGGGCTTGACCGCGCGCGAATCAATGACGAAGCCGGCCGGCACGAATTGCGCCAATGCTTGATCCAGGTTTTCGCTCGCGCCGCACAGCCGCGCAATTGCACGCAGGTTCAAAACCCATCTCCAATTTCAAATCTCAAATTCCCGCCTGCCGTTCTGCCAACGCTTCACGCGCAACTTCGCGGTCATCAAAGTGAATCTTGCCGGTCGGTAAAATTTGGTAATCCTCGTGGCCCTTGCCCGCAATCAGCACGACCGCGCCGGGTTGCGCTTGCGTAACCGCGCGAAAGATCGCCTCACGCCGATCAACGAGCAGCGTGTACGGCTTGCCGCCGCGTTCCAAACCAGGTTGTATGTCTTGCAAAATCGCTTGCGGGTCTTCACTGCGCGGATTGTCGGAAGTGGCAATCACCAGATCGCTCCAACGCGCGGCCGCTTCGCCCATCGGCGCGCGTTTGGTTTTGTCGCGATCACCGCCGCAGCCCATCACCGTGATGACTTGCCGTGCGCTGGTCTCGCCCAGAGCATCGCGCACGGTCTTCAAAACATTCACCAAGGCATCCGGTGTGTGGGCGTAATCCACAATGACAGTGATGTCGTCGGCGCTTGTATTACAGCGTTCAAAACGGCCCGCCGCGCCGCGCGATTCGTTGATTCCGCGCGTAATCATGGAGGGCTCAATCTCTAGTGCCAGAGCCAGTCCAATCGCGCACAGAATGTTGTAAGCGAACGGGCGGCCCACCAGCGGCGAATCAATTTCAAGCTCGCCCACCGGCGTTTTGGCCACGAATTTCAGGCCTTCCAAGCCGAAGTTTTTTTCGGCAATCGTGATGTCGGCTGCGGCATCCAGCGCGTAAGTGATGGCCGTCGTTCCTAGCTCCGCCAGCAACTGCCGGCCGTAAGCATCATCAACGTTGATGACCGCGCGCTTCGGCTTCACGCCGATGCTGCCATCGAACAGCTTCCGTTTGGCCGCGAAGTAGTTCCCCATCGTCCCGTGCAGGTCTAGATGATCCTGCGTCAGATTGGTGAAGGCGGCGGCGGCGAATTCCAACTGATCGGCGCGATGCAATTCCAGCGCGTGCGACGAAACCTCCATCACCGCGTGCGTGCAACCCGACGCCACGGCGCGCCGCAAGAAGTTCTGCACTTCAGCCGCTTCCGGCGTAGTGAATTCCGACGCGACCTCTTCATCACCGATGCGTTGATTGATCGTGCCCATCAACGCCGCCTTTTTGCTTGCCGCGCGAAAGATGGATTCAAGCAGATGCGCCGTCGTCGTCTTGCCGTTCGTGCCGGTGACGCCGGCCAATTGCAGCCCGCGCGACGGAAAGCCGTTGACCAATGCGGCGGCTTGCGCCAGCGCAATGCGCGCATCGGCCACTTGCAACCAAATGCCGTTGAACTCGGCAGGCTTCGCTTTGTCAGAGATCACGGCCAGCGCGCCCCGCCGCACCGCCTCATCAACGTACAGGTTGCCATCCGTCTTTGCTCCCGTGATTGCCACGAACAAACCACCGGGTACGACACGCCGCGAATCGTGCGTCACCGCGGCATTCGTCGCTTCGATCACGGCATTGAGCTTGCCGCTTTCGCGCGCGCCGAACGTCTTTGCGTGCAGGTGGTCGGTGATGTCTTGCAGCGTCGTCATCGGTAGTCGGTAGTCGGTAGTCGGTAGTCGGTAGTCGGTAGTCGGTAGTCAGTAGTCGGTAGTCGGTAGTCGGTAGTCGGTAGTCGGCAATGAGCCAGTTCGTGATTGGCAGCCGGCTACCGGCCACCGACTACCGACTACCGGAATTCCACCACACAAACATCGCCCGGTTTCACGCGCGTGCCGGGTTGGGGCGCTTGCTTGACTGCTTGGCCGGAGCCGCTCAGTTTGGGGCGCAAGCTGAGCTTGGCACAGGCCAACGCAACGGCGCGCATACCCTGTCCGCGCAGGTCGGGCATCACGCTGGCGAGCAAGCCGGAACGCAATTCAGCGGATGGCGCGTTGCCATTGCTTTGCGCTTTGTCGGTGCGGGCCGTTGTTGGCGGCGGCGCAGCTAGCTTGGGCGTGGGTCTCGCATTCGGAGCCGCTGCAAGAACAGCTTGAGTGGGCGCAGGCGTGGGCGTTTGCTTGGGCGTTTCCTGCACCGCTTTCACGCGGGCCTTCTCTATCACTGCGGCCAATTCGGCGCGGAACGTTTCGTCATCGGGTTCGACCAGATAATCAGTCAGCGCGGCTTGCGCGATCAGGTTGAAGACGGGCGCCGAGACCTGGCCGCCCTGATGCTGGCCTTGCGGCTCATCAATCAACACGATGATGGCGAAGCGCGGTTTGGTGGCGGGCACGAAGCCCACAAAGGTCGGCGTGAACTTGCCGGATTTGTAGCCGACGCCTTTGATGAATTTTTCCGGCGTGCCCGTTTTGCCGGCGGCGGTGTAACCCGCCAATTGCCCAGCTCGTTTGCCAGTGCCCTCTTCAACCACGAAGCGCATCATCGCGGTCATCTGTGCGGCGGTGCGTTCGCTCAGCACGCGCTTTTTCTCGAGCTGCGTTTCGGCCAGCACGCGGCCATCGGCGCTTTTGATCTGTTTGACGAGGTGCGGCTTGACCCATTCGCCGCGATTGGCGACGGTGGCGTAGGCCATCAAAGTTTGCAGCGCGGTCACGCTGATTTCCTGCCCGATGGCCAGCGAACCAATCGAATCGTTATGCCAATTGCTGGTCGGACGCAGATAACCTTTCACTTCGCCCGGCAGATCGAGGCCCGTCTTTTCGCCAAAGCCGAAGCGTTTGATCCATTGATAAAAACGCTCTTCGCCCAGCTTCTGCGCGGTTTTAATCGCGCCGACGTTCGACGATTTGCCGAAAGCGGTTTCGACCGTCACGGTGCCCATGCCCGCATGCGAATCGTGGTAAACGTGTTTGCCGACGGTGATGGTGCCGCCCTGGCAATTGATCTGCTCGTCAGGACGCGTCAAACCTTCTTCGAGCGCGCCGGCATAGGCCACCAGCTTGAAGACCGATCCCGGTTCATAAGCGTCGGTGATCGCGCGATTGCGGCGCGCTTCTTCAAAAGTTTTCGGGCGGATGTTCGGATTGAAGGTCGGCGCATTCGCCAGCGCCAGCACTTCGCCGGTCGCCGGTTCGAGCACGATGGCCGAGACGCTGCGCGCGCGCGTGGCCTTGAGCGTTTCGTCGAGGATGACTTCGACCTTGTGTTGCAAGCCGCCATCAATCGTGGTGAGCACTTTTGCGCCGCTGAGCGCGTTGGTATCCAGGCGATTCATCGCATTGCCAAACGCGTCCTGTTCGATTTCCAGCTTGCCATCCTGCCCGCGCAATTTGTCATCGAGCCGCTTTTCCAAACCTTCCAGCCCACGCTTTTCGATGCTGTATGAACCGATCACGTGCGCGGCCAGCGTATCGTTGGGGTAAAAACGCTGCGGTTCTTTTACCAAGGTGGCCGCGCCGATACGATTTTTACGAAGCACCTGGCGCACCTGAAATGACAGATCAAACGGCAACGGACGTTTGAGCCACACCTGTTTGCTATCGGTGTTGAGCAGGCTGGCCAGTTCGGGTTCCTTGTAACCGAGCGGCTTCGCCAAGGCCGTGATGAAATCCTTGCGCACCTGTTCCTGTTTGAGCATGCGCGGGTCGGCATACAACGATTCGCGCAGCACGGTCTGGGCAAACGGCCATTCGTTGCGGTCGGTGATCTCGCCGCGCGTTGCCGTGACGACCAGTTCTTTCTGCTGGTTCTTGGCCGCGTGTGCGACGAATTCATCGTGGCGCGCAATCTGCAACCAGGCGAGCCTGAAAAAGATCGCCAGCATCCAGGTGAACAGGACTACGGCGAGCACCAGCATGCGCGTCTGGGTTTTGTCTTCGTGTGCTTCGCGGTGTTGTGCTGCTCGCGTCATGGGATTACCGCTTTCAGTTTGGCGTAGGACAGACTGAAGTCTGTCCTACCGTGGTTTCGTCAACGCCCCATCGGTGTGACCGAATGCAAAACGCCTGCTTCCTCGGCGCGCGGCTTGGCGTTTTTCGGCGCGGGCTTTGGTTTGTAAACATCGAGCTTGAATTGATCGAGACCCGCTTGCCGGCTGCGTTCGGCGGTTTCGCGCGGGCTGCACGCCTTGTTGCGCTCGACCTGCAATTGGCGCTGCTCATTCGCCGATAGATCAATCTGCGAACGCAGCTCGACTTCCTGCTGCCCTACTTGTAAGGCTTGCCGTTGCCAATGCAGCGCAACAACGAAAACCAAGGCCAGCAAGGCGCCCGCGAACGACAACAAGCCAAAGACGCTCATGCCATTTGGCTTGACCGCCGGCACCGGCTGGCGGCGGCGTTGCGGCGTTTGCGCGGCTTGCCGGCGCGGCGGTTTAACAACGGATAATTTCGTAGCCACCTTACGCACAGCTTTGACGGCAGGGCGGCGTTTGGCGATGGGTTTGTTTTGAATTGCCGGGCGATGCTGCGCTCGTGCTGTTCTCATTGATAGTCCCACACTGGCGAAGTGGGGCACATCGGCATGGCCTGCGTTGTCAGCATCCGACACCACTGCTGAGCTTGCTCGTTCAACAATTTTCTGCGCACCAAAATCCAGCGACAACGAAGCATGCCTTGCGCTCCGTTTGTTATTTGTTACAGCTTGCGGCAGGCGCGCAGTTGCGCGCTCCGGGCACGCGGATTCGCGGCGGTCTCGGTCGCGCTCGGCGGGACGGCCTTGCGCGTGAGCAGCGCCACACGCGGAACTGCGCCGCACACACAGACGGGCTGGCTGCTGGGGCACCGGCAAGTGCCAGCCTGAAATCTGAAGCTTTGTTTGATGATGCGGTCTTCTAAAGAATGGAACGTCAGGATGACCAAACGTCCCTCTGAGGCGAGCACTTCGATGGCATCGGCAACGAACTGCTCCAACCCTTCCAATTCGCGGTTGACGGCAATGCGCAACGCCTGAAACGTGCGCGTCGCCGGATGGATGCGCCAATAGCCTTTCTGGTGAATGGCTCTGACGACCAACTCGGCCAATTGCGCCGTCGTGGCAATCGGCGCTTTGTCACGTTCAGTGACGATGCGCCGCGCAATCCGCCGGGCCGCGTGTTCCTCGCCGTATTGATAAATCAGATCGGCCAGTTCCCATTCGCTCAGGGTGTTCAGTAGTTGCGCCGCCGTCTCCCCTCGACTGCGATCCATACGCATATCGAGCGACGGAGCCTGTTCACCCGGATTGACACGAAAGCTGAAACCGCGCTCCGGCGAGTTCAACTGGAAGGAGGAGACGCCCAGGTCGGCCAAAATTCCCGCGACCGGCAGGGCGTGCTTCTCGGCTTTCATTTCTTCAAGTATCTGCTTGAGCTGGCGGTAATCGGTGTGGACGGGGACGAACCGATCACCAAATCGGGCCAGGCGCTCACGCGCGATGGCAATCGCTTCGGCATCACGATCAAAGGCGATCACGTGATGGTGGGGCGAAACTTCCAACAGCCGTTCGGAATGGCCTCCCAGTCCGAGCGTACAATCAATGAACAAACGGGGCGCGCTGACAGCGTGGTTATCGGCATTCAAATAATGCAGCGTCTCCGCAAGCAAGACCGGCAGATGCATCTGACTGATTTCGTATTGACGCTCATCTGCCGGCACGTGAGGCACGCCTTTCATAACCGGTCGCACAAGAACGACAACAGGTGAATTCGCTCAACCACACCTGCCCTTGCGCCCAGCCTGCCGCAATACGCTAAGCATCGCGGACTGGATTACTGCTTGTCCGTGTAAATCAATTGGGGGGAAAAACCTGTACTGCCTAACCACGCCCGGCGCACCCTATTGCTTCTCCAATGGCCTAAATTCCCAGCCGCGCCAGCGTCTCGTAATCATCATCAATGAAGGGCTGCTGCTCGAGCCGTTCACTGCGGAACCTTTCCGCGCTCCAAACATCCAAATAACTCAGATAGCCAAAGACCGTGACCTCGCCCAGCAACAACGCCTTGCCACGCAAGAGCGGATGAATCAGAATGCGCCCCTGCCCATCGAACGACGACATCTGACCGAAGTAGTTGGTGCGATCCAGAAACTTGCGTTTCGCCGTATCCATCGCGGGCAGCAACGCCAGTTTATTTTCAATCGTCTCCCATTCTTTCAATGGGTAGATGCGCGCGCTTTCACCATCAATGCTGGTGACGTAGTATTCGGTCTCGCCGTACTGCTCGTCCAGGTAGCGCTTGAAGGCCGCCGGAATACGCAACCGGCCCTTCTCGTCAATGTTTGATTTATAGCTGCCTCGGAGCATGCGTGACTCGCGCGGTACAACTCTTCCACTCCGGCTAAGCACCAGCTTAACCGAGAGACATAAAAAAGAGGCTTACGCCTCTTCACTACAGCACTACTTTTTGAATTAGCTTGTTGAAGGAATTTTCAAACCACCGCGAGCCAGTCTCGGCCACCCTTTAACCACTTTCATCCGCTTCTCACCACTGGCAGGCATCCTACCCGCGCGCAAGTAGTGTGTCAAGAATTTATTGCCCGGAGTCTCGAAAAATATCATTTTGGCTCATGTACAAATCGTGTGCGGCGGGTAAAATCAGCGCATCTTACCAATCAGCGAGTTGATGAGCCTGGAAGAAAGTCTCGCGTGGTTTACAAAAATGAGTGAAATAGACAAAACAGCCCTCATTACCGGCGCAGCAAAACGTGTCGGACGTTCACTAGCACTTTACCTGGCCAACCAAGGTTGGCACATCGCTGCTCATTACAATCAATCACGCCTTGAAGCCAAGTCATTAGCTGATGAAATAGAGTCCTTAGGCAAGCGGTGTGTGATCTTGGAAGCAGACCTGCAAAACGTGGCGGAAGTCGAATCACTGCTCCCCCGCGCCAATGCAGCATTGGGACAGGTGGAATTGCTGATAAACAACGCGGCGGTATTCGAGAAAGATTCAATCAAGACTTTATGCGCCGAAAGCTGGCAACGCCATCAGGCCATCAACCAATTAGCTCCGCTGCTATTGACCCGCAGCTTTGCTCAACAACTGCCGGTGGCAACCTCGGGCAATGTAGTAAACCTGTTAGACGGCGTTTGGGGTTGGAGTTTATCGCCTGACTTCCTTTCCTATACTGCCAGCAAGCAAGGCTTACATTTTTTAACAGAGTTTTTGGCGAAAGTACTGGCCCCACAAATCCGAATCAATGGGATTGCCTTAGGTCCAATCTTACCTGGACAACAAGACGCCGAGGACACCTTTGCACGCATCGCCGACAGCGCACCGTTAAAACGCAACAGTAACCTGGAAGATGTTTACAAGGCTCTATCTTATATCCTTTCAGCGCCGACGCTGACTGGCCAGATTATTGCGATAGCCAGTGGTCTGCATTTACGTTTTCCCTACAACTCTATTTGAGGGGGTGCACTGGTCAAAGCTGATAAACTGCGGTGCCGTCTGTTGCTACTTTTTCCGCCCAGCCTTTGCGGTCGTGCAAACAAAGTTCGCCGCGTCATCCGTGCTCCCACTCCCTTTGTAACGCGCCACCTGCGGATAGGCACAGAGCGGGCGCGTGCGTGTGGCCGGACTCTTCGGGTCAGCCCCAGACCGCCGCGCAGCGATGATCTGATCGGGCGCGACGCCTTGTTCGACCCAGCGTTCGAGCGCCAGCGTCAGGTCGTGTTGCGGGTCGGATTGGGCGCTCGTGACCGTCTGGCCGAAGCTGTTCGGGCCGGGGCCGCCCGCGCAATGCTGCATGCCGGGGGCCATAAACAGGCGCACGAAGCCGCGCGTCTGCCGCTCTCCCAGTTTGGCCGTCACGCTTTGAAAGTAGTTGATGGTGTTCACGGGCGGCAGCGCGGCATCGCTCCAGCCGTGATAAAGAATCAGCTTGCCGCCGCGCGCCTGAAAGGCTTTCAGATTCGGGTTGGTCGCGTTCAAGTGAGCCGCCGCTTTTTCATCCGCCAGCTTGCCGTCTTTTTCGAGGTCGAAGCTTTTGTAATCCCAGGCCGGATTGTTGTGCACCATATTCATGAATGCCTGCGTCGCAAAAAAGAATTGCGCGGCCTTGGTTTCAGACGCGCCCGTAATCCAGTTCGACCAGCCGCCCGGCCCCGTTTCGCCGCCCGGCGCGAAGCCCGGAATCACCTGCGCGCCACGCGCATCACGCGGCCCGGCGTAGATTTTCTTCAACGACGCGACTTGCTTGGCATTCAGACAGGCATCCGTCTCGGCGTCTTTGCACAGCAGCACGGCCGGATCGAAGCGGCATTGCGTGGGTTCATCAATCACGCCATCCGTCACGCCATCGCGCGCGTCGCACGCGGCCAGCGCGGCGGCCTCAATGGCTTTCAATTTACTGGCCGGGATGTAGCTGCCCGGCTCATTCAACAGCGCCTGCATATTCCAGGCGAAGCCCGTCAGGATGTGCGTGAAGTAATTGGCCGGCGCGCCCGCAATGATGCCGTCGTAATCCTGCGGATAACGCTGCGCCTCCATCAACGCCTGCCGTCCGCCGTTCGAGCAACTGGCGAAATACGAACGCTTCGGCCCATCGCCATAAAACGCCTTGACGATCAGCTTGGCCTTCGCGGTCATCTCGTGCACGGCGCGATGACCGTAATCCACGATCTTTTCGGGATGCCTGAGCGCCCAGGTCGCATCGCCGCCGCTGTGGCCGGTGTCAGTCGAAGCGCTGGCATAGCCGCGCGCCAACGCGCCCGCCAGCCCCGGGTACGAGATCGAACCCGCGAAGCCGCCATTGCCGATGCCCTCAAACTTGCCATTCCACGCGGCCTCCGGCAGCCACACTTCGAACTTGATCTCCGAATCGCTCGTCGGTTTGAGCACGCCCGTCACGCGGCAAAAGGCGGGCAGCTCTTTGAAAAGCGCGCCCGTGCCCGCTGCCGTGAACGCGCCCGCCGCCACGCTCTGCGCCGCCGTGATCGTTGTGTCGGGCAGCTTCAATTCCGCCAGCCCAGCGCAATCGGCGGCGAACGCGGAACCACAAGCCAGCGCGGCGAACAGCAGCACAGTCAGGCTCCGCCAACATAATTTGCGTCGTGATGTTTCGTTGGTATTCATTTTCGCACTCCGTTTACTACTGCTTGGTCATTACCCTGATCTTTTCAGTTTCACACGAGCGCGCAACCTGAACAGCTTGTGCTACTCGCGCCTCGTCACTCATTTCCCTGCTTGCAAAATTTGACGCACACCCGTCAGCCCGCGTACTCAGTCTCTTCGGGCACGTCCGTGTAACTCTCGAATTCGAGCCGGTAACCATCCGGGTCTGTCACCGACGTGACCCACATGCCATTGCCGACGAAGGGCCGCGTGGCCGCAATGCCGCGCGCTTTGAATTCGTGGAAAAGCGCCAGCGCGTCGTGGCAGATGAAACAGATCGAAACGCCTACGCCAAACTTCTCTGTCGGCACGTTAGCGTGATGATCGTCGCCGCCTTGCCAAAACTCTTGCAACATCAGCGCCGCGTCACCGTGTTGCAACCAGCACCAACGCAACTTTCTTGCGGGCATCCATTCTTTGGTTTTGGTGAAACCGAGGCCGTCAACATAGAAGCACACAGAAGCTGCTATATTCGTCACGCCAAAAAATGGCACGGCTTGTTTGACGTTCGATTGATTGTTCATACTTTGATCTCTTGAAATGATTCGAGGCTGGCGGATTTTACGTGCCAACGCGAGCAGCGCGCAACGCCGGGGCAACAAAATTTTGGGCCTTGCTTGACCTTCAACCGTTACGAAGCTGCTGCTACATGTTTCGGCAAGATGCGTGTAGGATGTGCCGCATCCTGACGCGCGGCGATCCATACGTTGCGGGCAAACTTGCAAACCAACCATGAAGACCAGAACTGCGAAAACTGCTTTCTTAATGCTGACGGCGACCGTGTATTGTGCCTCAAGCGCCAGCGTACATTCGCCAGCCCTTGCCAGCCGCCAGCCGCAAACAATTCAAGTGGAGTTTGAACGCGACATCCTACCCATCCTCGCGGCGCGCTGTCTATTCTGCCACGGTGAAATGAAACAGAGCGGCGGCTTGCGCTTGGACGCCAAGGTCAATGCCATGCGCGGCGGTCAGAGCGGGCCCGTGATTGTGCCGGGGAAAGCCGCCGAGAGCTTGTTGTACAAACGCATCTCGGCCGCGAGCGATGACGAAAGGATGCCGCCAACAGGCGAAAGACTCAGCGCACCGCAAATCACATTGATAAAAACGTGGATTGAAGCAGGCGCGCTTTGGCCGGACGCTGAATCAACACGTGCAGCAAACCCTGATAAACAACCAGCACATTGGGCCTGGCAGCCGCTCAAGAAACCTGCTATTCCGGCCACGGCAGCCAAGCCCGGCAATCCGATTGATGCCTTCATTCGCGCTCGCTTGGCAAAAGCGAATCTGTCATTCGCGCCAGCCGCCGACCGCCGCACGTTGATTCGCCGATTGTCATTTGACCTGCTCGGCTTGCCGCCTACGCCCGAACGAGTGCAACGGTTCGTCAAGGACCGCGACCCACGCGCTTATGAAAAGCTGGTGGATGAGATGCTGCAAGCGCCGCGGTATGGCGAGCGTTGGGCGCGCCATTGGCTGGATGTCGTGCATTACGGCGACACGCACGGTTATGACAAAGACAAGCCCCGGCTCAATGCCTGGCCGTAC
This sequence comes from Acidobacteriota bacterium, assembly GCA_043740245.1. Classification (GTDB taxonomy): domain Bacteria; phylum Acidobacteriota; class Blastocatellia; order RBC074; family RBC074; genus JACPYM01. The sequence goes on from JAYUCP010000474.1 coordinate 28,706, forward strand.
CGCGATTACGTGATTCGCGCGCTGAATGAAGACAAGCCTTACGCGCGTTTTGTCGAGGAGCAGCTTGCAGGCGATGTGCTGTATCCCGGCACGCGCGATGGCATGCAGGCATTGGGTTTTCTGGCCGCCGGGCCGTGGGATTTCATCGGCCACGCCGAACTGCCCGAAAGCAAAACCGACGGCAAGATCGCGCGGCATCTGGATCGCGATGACATGGTCGCCAACACCATCGGCACGTTCAACAGCGTCACCGTGCATTGCGCGCAATGCCACAACCACAAATTCGACCCGGTACCGCAAGAAGATTATTACGCGTTGCAAGCCGTGTTTGCCGCGCTGGATCGCGCCGATAAGAAATACTTCGCTGACCCGGCGCTGACGGCGCGCTTCAACCAGCTTGACGGCCGCCAGCGCGATTTGGCCGAGCGCAAACGCGTCATCGAACGGGACGCCGCCAAAGACGCGGGTGACGCATTGACCGCGCTCGATGCGCAACTTGCCGAGGCCGCGAAGAACAATTCGACAGCATTGGCTGAATTGAAAGCCCAACGCGCGCGGCTGATTGATGCCGCAATGAAGCCGGAGAAGCGCGCCGAACTCGCCGCCATCCTGCCTGAATTGGCGCAACTGAATCAGGAACTCAAGGGCTTCCCCGCACCCAAAGTCGTCTATGCCGGAACCGTGTATTACGGCAACGGCAATTTCGCAGGCACCGGGGCCAGCGGCGGTCAGCCGCGCCCGATTCACGTGCTGGCGCGCGGTCAAGTCACCAACCCGGGCCGCGAAGTCGGCCCCGGCGCACTCTCGCTGCTCACCTTTCAACCGGCGCGTTTTGCCCTGCCCAACGATGCGCCCGAAGGCGCGCGGCGCGCGGCCTTGGCGCATTGGCTGACCGATCCGCAAAACCCGCTGACCTGGCGCAGCATCGTCAATCGCGTCTGGCAATATCATTTCGGCGCGGGGCTGGTGACGACGCCCAATGATTTTGGACGCAATGGCGCCGCGCCCTCGCATCCCGAATTGCTCGATTGGCTCGCCGCCGAATTCCGCGACAGCGGCGGCTCGCTCAAAAAGCTGCACCGCTTGATCGTGACGAGCGCAACGTATCGTCAAACCAGCAATCCGCAATCCGCCATCCACAATCCGCAATCCAACGAGTTGCTCTGGCGGCAAAACCGCCGCAAGCTCGAAGCCGAAGCCGTGCGCGATGCGGTGCTGGCGGTGAGCGGCAAACTCGATCTGACGATGGGCGGCCCCGGCTGGCAGGATTTCGTGGTCGAACACCCCGAACATTCGCCGCATTACGAATACGGCCTGGCTGACCCGGACGATGCGCGGACGTGGCGGCGCTCGATTTACCGCTTCATCGTGCGTTCGCAAACGCAGCCGTGGATGACGGCCTTGGATTGCGCCGACCCTTCGATGCGCGTGGACAAACGCAATGAGAGCATTTCGCCGCTGCAAGCGCTGGCGCTGCTCAACAATGGTTTTATGCTCGCGCAGTCAAAGCATTTCGCCGCGCGTTTGCAGCGCGAATTCCCGAACGATCTGACGCGGCAAATCGAACGTGCGTACTGGCTGGTGCTTGGACGCGCGCCGAGCATGACTGAGCGCGTAAAATTCAGCGCCTTTGCGCGCCGTTACGGCCTGCCGAATCTGTGCCGCGTGCTCTTGAACCTGAACGAATTCACCTTTGCAGATTGAGGCGGCAGCGCTGGGTAACGTCCAAACTGCCGCTGTAGGAGAGTCAATGATGAAAACCAAGTCGAACAAATTCTGCGGTGGAATCGCCGCTTTGCTGTTGAGCGTTGCCGCCGTTGCCCGGGCGCAGCAGCCGGTGATTCCGCTCTATCCCGGCGCTGCGCCCGGTTCTGAAAATGCCAAACAAAAAGAAGTTTCGTTCGTCAATCCCGACAAACAAACGCGCATCCGCAATGTCACGCAACCTACGCTGACGGCTTACTTGCCCGAACGCGGCCAAACCAACGGCACGGCGATCATCGTCGCGCCCGGCGGCGGCTTTGTGCATCTCGCCATCGAGAAAGAAGGCAATGACGTCGCGCGCTGGTTACAAGCGCGTGGCATTGCGGCCTTCGTCCTCAAATACCGCGTGGCGGATACCGGCAGCGAAGCGGACTACCAAAAACTTGCGGCGGCGAACAGGGCGCGCGCGCCACAACCGCCAACTACGCCTGCGGCTGCGCCCGGGTTGAATCTGGAACAGCAAAAGGCCTTTGAATTCGCGACGGCGGATGGAGCGCAAGCCGTCAAGCTCGTGCGGCAACGCGCCGCTGAATGGGGCATCGCGCCTGACCGCATTGGCCTGCTGGGCTTTTCAGCGGGCGGCATGTTGACGATGGGCGTAGTGATGAAAAACGACGCCGCGAGCCGCCCCAATTTCGCCGCTTCGATTTATGGCGGCAGCACGAACGGTTTGCCTGTCGCGGTTGACGCCCCGCCTTTGTTTATCGCGGTCGCCGATGATGACCAAACGTTTTCTGGGAGCAGCGCCAAACTCTATCTCGAATGGAAAGCCGCCAAGCGTCCCGCCGAATTGCACATCTATGCCAAAGGCGGACACGGCTTCGGCCTGACCAGTCGCGGCTGGCCGGTGGATAGCTGGATTGATCGCTTTGGCGATTGGCTGAAAACGCAGGGCCTGCTGAAATGACGCTGCCAGAACGTTACAACGCCAGCACCTTGCTTGACGCCAACCTGGCGGTAGGGCGCGGCGCGCGCATCGCGCTTTATTTTGGCGATGAACGCATCAGCTACGACGATTTGTTTGCGCGCGTTTGTGCGTTGGGCCGCGTGTTGCGGTCGTTCGGTGTCGCGCGCGAAAACCGCGTGCTGCTGATCCTCGGCGATACGCCGGCTTTTCCCATCGCCTTCTTCGGCGCGCTGCGCATCGGGGCTGTGCCCGTGCCGGTGAATCCGTTATACAAAGCCGCCGATTACCGTTTCTTTTTGGAAGACAGCGAAGCACGCGTAGTCATCACGGAGGCTGCGTGTTTGGACAAACTGAACGAGGCATTGGCTGGTTACAGTGAAGGCCTCAACGTCATCGTTGCTGAAGAGTTGAATGAAATGCTCACCGCGCACGCTGGCGAACTGGCGCCCGCCAACACGCATCGTGACGACATGGCGTTTTGGCTTTACAGTTCCGGTTCGACCGGCAAGCCCAAAGGCGTTGTGCATCTGCACGGCAGCGTTCCGGCGACTTGCGAAACGTATGCGCGGCACGTGTTGCAATTGCGCGAAGACGACATCGTGTTTGGCCGCGTGCTCTTTCACGCCTACGGCCTTGGCAATGCGTTGAGCTTTCCGTTTTATGCGGGCGCGGGATCAGTGTTGTTGCCCGCGCGGCCAACGCCGCAAAGCATTTTCGCGGCGCTTGAACGCTACCGCCCTTCTGTGCTGTGCCTGGTGCCCACGCTTTACCACGCGCTGCTCAACGATCCGGCTTGTGCAACCAGCAATCTGAATTCAGTGCGTCTGTGCATTTCCGCCGCCGAACCGCTCGCGCCCGAAACGTGGCGGCGCTGGCGTGACAGGTTTGGCTTGCCGATTCTCGATGGCATCGGTTCGACCGAGATGCTGCACATCTTTTGCTCAAATACTGTGGACGAATGCCAGCCGGGTTCAAGCGGCAAACCGGTGCCCGGTTACGAACTGAATATCGTTGCTGATGACGGCAGCCCCGTCGTTACAGGCGCAACCGGCCACCTGCTGGTCAAAGGCGCGAGCGCGGCGGCATTCTATTGGCGCAACCGCGAGAAAACGCAACGCACGATGCAGGGCGAATGGATGGTGACGGGCGACCGTTACCGCGTGGATGCCGACGGTTTCTATTGGTACGAAGGCCGCGCCGACGACATGCTCAAGGTCGGCGGCGAATGGGTCTCGCCGCTTGAAATCGAAAACGCGCTGCTGGAACACGAATCGGTCAACGAAGCTGCGGTTGTCGGTATCACCGTTGACAGCGTGCTGCGGATTCGCGCGGTGATTGTGCTGGCTGCGCCCGCAACGGCGACGCTCAAGACCGAGTTGCAGGAATGGTGTAAACAGCGGCTGCAACGTTACCAATATCCGCATCGCATAGATTTTGTCGCTGAACTGCCCAAGACCGCCAGCGGCAAAATTCAGCGCTTCAAATTGCGGCAGGAAGGAAGCAGTGCATGATTGACTTTGAAACCGCGCCCGAACTTTATCGCCACTGGAAGCTGACGATTGATGGCGCAATCGCCACGCTGACGATGGATGTCAACGAAGACGCGACGCTGGCCGACGGCTACAAACTCAAGCTCAATTCCTACGACCTCGGCGTAGACATTGAACTCGCCGACGCCGTCGAACGCTTGCGTTTTGAACACCCGTCGGTGCGCGTCGTCGTCGTCACCAGCCTGAAGCCGCGCATCTTTTGCGCGGGCGCGAACATTTACATGCTCGGCGTGTCGTCGCACGCGCACAAAGTCAATTTCTGCAAGTTCACCAACGAGACACGCTGCGCGATTGAAGACGCAGCGCGCAATTCGGGACAGCGTTACATCGCCGCGCTGAACGGCACGGCGTCGGGCGGCGGCTACGAACTGGCGCTGGCCTGCGACGAAATTTATCTGGTGGACGACGGTAACGCGGCGGTCTCGTTGCCCGAAGTCCCGTTGCTGGGCGTGTTGCCCGGCACGGGCGGGCTGACGCGGCTGGTGGACAAACGCAAAATTCGCCGCGACCGCGCGGATGTGTTTTCGACCTTGGCCGAAGGGCTGAAAGCGCAGCGCGCCAAAGAGTGGGGCTTGATTGACGGCTATTTTGCGACGAGCAAATTTGATGAAGCAGTTGCCGCGCGGGCGCGTGAACTTGCGGTTGGCAGCGAGCCGCTGCCAGGAATCAAATTGCATCCGTTGCAAATTGAAAGCACCGCCGACGCGCGCGCATACCGTCACGTCAGCCTGCGCTTGCAGCGCGACAAACGCTACGCCGAACTGACGGTGCGCGGGCCGGAAGCGGCATTGCCGGATGATCCAGCCGAAAGCGGCGCTGACTGGTGGCCGCTGGCCGCGTTCCGCGAACTGGATAACGCGCTGCTGCATCTGCGCGTCAACGAACCGGAGATTGGGTTGGTTTGTTTGCGAACCACAGGCGAAGTTGAAAAGGTGTTGGCCGTGGATCGTGTGCTGGCCGAACAGCGCGATCATTGGTTGGTGCGTGAAACGCTGCTGTTTATAGCGCGCACACTGCGGCGGCTCGATCTCACAGCCAAGAGTTTCTTCGTGCTGATCGAACCCGGCAGTTGTTTTGCGGGCAGCTTGCTTGAACTCGCGCTGGCGGCCGATCGCACGTACATGCTCAACGCCGCCGCGCGTCCGGTTGAGATCGCTACGAGCGAATTGAATGCGGGCGCGTTGCCGATGAGCAACGGCCTGACGCGCCTGCAATCACGCTTTCTCGCGCAACCGGAGCAAGTGCAAACGGTATTGCAAGGCGCGCGCTTTGACACCGCAGCCGCCGACGCAGCGGGATTGATTACCGCCGCGCCTGACGATCTCGACTGGGATGATGAAATCCGGTTGGCGATTGAAGAGCGTACTTCGCTCTCGCCCGACGCGCTGACCGGGATGGAAGCCAGCTTGCGTTTCGCCGGGCCGGAAACTCTCGACACCAAAATTTTCGGACGCCTGACCGCCTGGCAGAACTGGATTTTCCAGCGCCCCAACGCGGTCGGCGAACACGGCGCGCTGACCAATTACGGCAAGCCTACACAGGCGAAGTTCGATTATCGGAGGACGTGAAAAATCAAAAGGCAAAAGGCAAAAATCAAAAGGTAAAAGGTCGGAAGAGATTTTTCCTTTGAGATTTGAAAAAAGAAAAAAGAAAGTGCCGCCCTTTTGATTTTTGCCTTTTGCCTTTTGCCTTTTGATTTTCGTTTTGATTATGAGTCTGTATGACCGCATTCCCAACAACGTGAATTTGTCCGACGACGTGCGCTTGCAACGCGCGTTGGAAAAATGGCTGCCCAGTTATTTGGCTTGGTGGCGCGAAATGGGGCCGGCTGGCTTTCAGGAAAAGGACGTGTATCTGCGCACGGCGATCAGTGTTGAACCTTCGGGCTGGGCGCATTTCGATTACGTCAAGATGCCCGATTATCGCTGGGGCATCTTTCTCGCGCCGCTTGCCGATAGCGCCCAAATCGGTTTTGGCGACAATTACGGCAAGCCCGTCTATCAGGAAGTGCCGGGCGAATTCCGCAACGCGCTGCGCCGCATCATCGTCACGCAGGGCGACACCGAACCCGCTTCGGTCGAGCAGCAACGGCAACTCGGCAAGACTTGTCCGTCGCTTTATGACCTGCGCAATCTGTTTCAGGTGAACGTCGAAGAGGGCCGTCATCTGTGGGCGATGGTCTATTTGCTGCACGGTTATTTCGGACGCGATGGGCGCGAAGAGGCCGATGAATTGTTGCAGCGCCGTAGCGGCGATCCGGACAAACCGCGCATCCTGCAAGCCTTCAATCAACCGTGCGACGACTGGCTGAACTTTTTCGCCTTTACGATGTTCACCGACCGCGATGGCAAGTATCAGTTGGCGGCATTGGCTGAATCGGGCTTTGAGCCGCTCGCGCGCACCTGCCGCTTTATGCTGACCGAAGAGGCGTATCATCTTTCGGTCGGCGAAAACGGCGTGGGCCGCGTCGTGCAGCGCACCGCGCAGTTGATGAAAGCGAGTAAACACGGCGACGCGCGCGAACTGGGCGGCATCCCGCTCGAGATCATTCAGAAATACATCAATTATTGGTATAGCTATTCGCTCGACCTGTTTGGCGGCGAGATCAGTTCAAACGCGGCGGACTTCTTTGCGGCGGGGCTGAAAGGCCGATACGAAGAGCAAAAGAAATACACGGATCACGTCGCGGCGGAGGGCAGCCTCAACCTCGAAATCATCGCAAACGGACAAGTCCGTGCGCGCGAAGTGCCGCTGCGTAATGCGCTCAACGAAGTGCTGCGCGGCGAATACAGCCGGGATTGCGAACGCGGGCTGGCGCGCTGGAACAAACTGCTGGCTGAGGCAGAGATCGCCGAACGGCTCTACTTGCCGAGCAAACGCTTCCATCGCCACGTCGGCGCATATGCCGGGCATCATTTCGACGTGCGCGGCAACGCAATTACAGCGGATGAATTCGCGCAGCGCAGCGCTGAATGGTTGCCAACGCTGGCTGATCGCGAATACGTGCGCGGGCTGATGACGCCCGTGACCGCGCCGGGCAAGCTCGCCCAATGGATCGCGCCGCCCAAAAGCGGTATCAATCAACGACCGTTTGAATTTGAGTACGTGCGGTTGCGGCCCAACTGCGGATGACCTTATGAGCGACCAATCACCTTTCCAACAGCGTCAAACGCGCGGCTGGCCTTCGCGCCGCGAATTCCTTTGGCAAGCGGGCGGCGGCCTGGGCGGCCTCGCATTGGCTGCAATGCTGGCGGGCGAGGACGCAATGGCGCAAGGCTCAAAGCTTCGTCATCACTCCCAAGAGGCCGCCAAAGCCAAACGCGTCGTGCATTTTTTTATGGCTGGCGCGGCCAGCCACCTCGATCTGTTTGACTACAAACCGGAACTCGTCAAACGCCACGGCCAGCCCAGCGATTTCGGCGAAGCGGTCGAGACCTTTCAGGATGGCTTGGGGCCGTGGCTGAAACCGCTGTGGAGTTTTCAGCCTTACGGCCAGAGCGGCAAGCTGCTCAGCGAGCCGGTGGCCGCGCTCGGCGCTGTCGTGGATGACCTCGCCTTTGTGCACAACATGGTCAGCAAATCCGGCGTCCACAGCACGGCGACGCTGTTGCAAGCGACGGGCTTTTTGCTGCCCGGCTTCCCTGGCGCGGGTTGTTGGGTGAGTTACGGCCTGGGTTCGCTGAACGACAACCTGCCGACGTATGTGGTGATGCCCGATCATCGCGGCCTGGCCTCGAACGGCGTGAAGAATTGGGATGCCGCGTTCCTGCCCGCGCAACACAGCGGCACGGTGATTTATCCCGGCACTGACGCGCCCGTGGCCGATCTGTTCCCGCACAAAACGGGCAGCTACATCACAGTGGAGAGTGAAGCGGCCACGCAAAAATTGCTGGCCGAAATCAACCGCACGCACGCCACGACGCGCGCAGGCGATCAGCGGCTGGAAGGGCGCATTCACAGCTATGAACTCGCCGCCAAGATGCAACTCGCCGCGCCCGAAGCGTTGAACCTCAAGGCCGAGCCGGAACACGTGTTGAAACTTTACGGCTTGGAGCGCGGCCCACAGACGTGGCCGAAAGAGATCAACGATGCCGAAGAGACGTTTTACTTCGCGCAAAAATGCCTGGCCGCGCGGCGTTTGTTGGAACGCGGCGTGCGCTTCATACAGATTTGGAGCGGCAACGACAACGGCTTCCCGCGCCGCAACTGGGATTCGCACGAAGATGTGCGGCGCGATCACGGGCCATTGGCAACCGGCATGGCGCGCGGCTGCGCGGCGTTTATTCAAGACCTCAAACAACGCGGCCTGCTAGAAGACACAGTCATTTTGTGGACGACGGAATTTGGCCGCATGCCTTCGAGCCAGGCCGGCACGGGCCGCGATCACAATCCGTATTGCTTTACGAACTGGCTCTGCGGCGGCGGCATCAAGGGCGGCGTGACCTATGGCGCGAGCGATGAGTTTGGCTACAAACCGCTGGATCGCAAGAACCCGACCGAGGTGTATGACATTCACGCCACGCTGCTGCACCTGCTGGGGATTGATCACGAACGCTTGAGCTTCTATCACAACGGCATTCAGCGGCGTTTGACGGATGTGCACGGGCGGGTCATCAATCAGATCATCGCCTGATGCTGATAAGCCGATGAATTGTTTTCTGTGAGGAGGGATTTTTGATGTTTACGGTAAAGCGGCACAGCCGCCAATGCGGTACGGGGAGCGGTAGCGACCTGGCGCTGCCGGTGCTACAAAGTGCGCAGAACCAAGTCGCTACCGCTCCCCGTACCGCATCGTTAGTCGCTGGCGAAGCGGGCGCGAGAGGGTTGTGAGTCACCGCGCCACCTCGCCCAAAATTACGATGATGATACCGGGATAAATTCAGGATGAAGCAGCAACAGCCGTTTCACTTCAGTCTGAGCGGCGCGAGCGATGAGCAATGACCGTTGCGGCGCGGCGGAATATAGCATGGGCGAATTCGAATGGCGCTACGATCCAAGCGCTTTTGGCAACTCTACTCAAAAACTTTTCGGACGCCGCTCACCGCCAGGCGTGCGTCAAGTTTTTGCGCGGGGGAAACAAACTGCTATGTCGCTGGCAGATCTAATCCTCTTTTCAACAGATTACGGTCAGGGGCGTGATTAACCTTCGTCTTCAAAGATCGCGTCCACATCTCTGGCCGCGTGCAGGATACGCAGAATCTCGATTCGATTGCCGAGCGGGCGATAAAAGATGCGGTACTTATCGAAGCCCTTGATGGGCCACACGCGCACATTGACGAGCACAGGGTTGTTGAAGCGGCGGCGGTTGCCGATCTCCGGCATTGCACAGATGCGGTCAAATGCCGCCAACGTCGCGGCGAAGAAACGGTCAGCGACTTCCCAGCCAGCAGCCTCACAGAAGTAGGCAAACTGTTCGGCGAAATCATTGTCGGCGTCTGCCGAAAGAAAATAGCCCTGCTTCAGCTTCATTGCTTGGCCTGCGTCTGGTATTTCGCGGCGAGTTCGGCTTTCTTTTGCGCCCAGTACTCCGGTGTGCCTTCAATCCAGTTGTCGCTTTCAATAGCGTTGACCAGCAATTGTTCTAACTCCGCTTGGGCCTGGCGTTGCTGGTCGGCACGGATGATCTGGCGCAGGTAATCGCCCGGTTCAGCCAGTCCTTCCAAGGCTGCCCGCTGTTCAAGATAGCTTTTCTGCGAAGCCAGCACGGGAATGTTCAACGTGGTCAGCGTGTCGTGCGTTTCTGTCTTCATCTTGCTTCTCTCCGTAGTTAATGCTCCGGCAATTTGTCGAATGGTTCCGGCTCGACATCCGGCACTTCAGTCAACGCGGCTTCATAACTCGCGCGGCTGGCGCGGCGCGCGCGTTCCGCGAGATAAGATTCAGTCGTCAACGCCGCAATCTTTTCGGCCACGGCCAACGAGACGAACTGGTCAACCGAAATCCCTTCACGCTGCGCCAACTCGTGCAGGTTTTTATGCAGCGATTTAGGAAACTGGACACTCAAGGTATTCATAGCAATGCTCCGATGCTGCGCAAGAAATCCGCCGGTGTGACGGTCTGCAAACCAAACTGTTCAATACCGGTAAAATCACGCTTGTTGTAGGTGACGATGCTATCACAGCCGGCTTTGACGGCAAGCTCCAAAACCATGTCGTCATCCTGATCGCGCAAAAAGGGTCGCCAGAGAAAGTAGATTTCGTGATGCGTGGCGACCTGGCAATGATAGTCAATGATGCGCTCGACCGCCGCTTGACTGACCATCAGGTGAGGCAACTCACGGAGCAAAATTTCTTCGTACTCCAACACCAGCGGGACGGAAAGGTGAATGTCGAAGCGCCCCGTGCCAACCAGTGACAGCAGGCGAAAGGCCGTGCCGCGGTTTGAGCGTAAGCCGGCAACGAGCACGTTGGTGTCAATGACAATCTGTGGCGTAACCATTTGTTTGTTTTAGCTATCGGCACGCTTGCCAGTGGTTGTTATCTGCGTCTGCCAACAACACAAAGGCACCAGCGCACTCGCCTGACGGCAAATGTGTGAATCGCATTTTCAGCCTCCTCGCGCGCGCGACCACTGCCGCAAGCTAATTCACAATGCTGGCAGGCGCAGGCGCTTTGGTGAGCGGCGGGTGTTGTTGCAACCATGCTTCCGCCTCGGCCCGCGTGGAGAAATCAAGCAGCGCCGCGCTCAGTTCCTCCGCTTGCTCGACCGCTTTGTCCGTGGGCGCGGGCGTGGCTTCAGGCGGCGGGGCGCTGAAAGAAACGACTGGACGATCTGCCGCCCGTTGCCGGGCTTGCAGCATCGCGCCGATGGCAAATACGTCGTAGTGAAATTGCGCCGCGATTTCTGCGCGGATGCGATGAAGTTCTTCGATGATTGGATCAGGCGTCATAAATCTTCTCCTAACTCGTCTCCCAATTCTTCCGGGGTGCAGATGACTGCCGGTTCATAACCAGCCGCGCGGAAATAGCGGCCAGCCAGTTTCCGCACGTGTCCGTTGGCAATGTGTTTGCAGTTCCAGGTGAGCAGATAATCCATCCGGTGAACCGTCGCCACTGCGATATGCACCGCATCAATAGCGGCTTTGGCAGGCAACGTGCCGCGTTTGAGCAATTCGTCAGCCAGTCGCAAGGCTTCGTCGCTGACATCTAAAAGCGGGATACCCGCCAGCACCTTCATACGTTTGGTGATTTCGTCGGCATCGCCGCGTCCGGCTTCCTCCAAAACGGTCTCGGAGATGAAAAGCTCGAACTTGGCGCGCTGCTGTTCCCACCAATCAATGGTCAATTGCTGCCGCCCGGCAACGATCAAATCCCGGCTGCGCCGCGCAACCAAATAACTGACGAAACTGGTTTCCAGATAAACCTTGACCATTGATGCACTCACCTTTCACGACGGTTATGTTATGTCAGCTCACCAGGCTGAGCAACCAAACCGTACGAACCTTTCAGGCTAACGAATGCCGCTCCCGTCTCATCGCGTCGCGTCCCGTCAGCCGCACCTGCGGGTTCGCGCCGACGAAATCCGGCTTGACTACCCCGCGTTGCTGCGCGCCCTCCGGCTCAGCCCTGTTGCTGAAGGCCACAGGTTGAAATTGAAAACCAGGCTTACGCTGCGGCGAGTGTGGTGCGGCTGATTTGGCTGCCTTGCCGGACAGCGCGTATGTGATGCCTTGCGCGGTGGCTGGCTTGGAGAGCAATTGATAGGCAAGCGCGGCGCTCAGCAGGATCAGGCTGATGATTGCCGACAATCGTGTGAACCTCATTATTAGCCTCCTTGTGCGCGTGGCCGCCGCCAAACATCAATTCACAACACTCTCAGACGCTGGCGTTGCTGTGGCTGGCGAGTGTTGTTGCAACCACGCTTCCAGCTCAGCCCGCGTGGTGAAGTCCAGCAGCGCCGCGCTCAGTTCTTCCACTTGCGCCACCGGTAACGCGCGAATGTGCGCTTGCGTCGTTTCGTCCAGCGGGCCGAAGCGATGCTGCAACTGAAGTAAAGTAATTCTGGCACTGCCCAATTGCATGCCTTGTTGCATGCCTTGTTGCATGCCTTGTTCGATTCCCATGCGTTCGATTGAAGTCACGTATTGCATTTTGTTTTCCTCCTCGTATTCGCTCAGTTTCGTCTTGAATTGCAGCGCCAAATCCGCCGGCAGCGCCAGCACCCAATCCAGAAAGCGGAACAGGCTGACGACCTGCTGCCGGCTGAAGCCGCGCGCATAGAGCCGTTTGGTCAATTGCAGCTTCCATTGTAAGCGTTCCGGCGCGTTGTGGCGCGTGCGCAGCGCGGTCAAATGAGCTTGCACTACAACGGCAAACGGGTTGTCGCTCTGTTCCAGTTCATCCCAACGGTCGCCGTAATCCAGCAGCTTCGCGGTCGAAAATTTGAGCCGTAACTCCGTGCCCAACAACTCCGTGCTGTATTCGCTGGGCCGCCAGCTTGCCTCTTCGTCCGTGAGAACCACAAATGTCGCCACCGGCGCGGCGAAGCGGTCGAGAATGCGGAAGTGATAGACCAGGACGCGCCACTCGAAATCAGTTTCGCGTTGTCCCTGCACCTCAAGGTGCAGCAAGACCCAGAGTTCCTGCCCCGTCTTGAGCCAGACCTTGACTAACTTGTCTACCACGCGCCGTCCGAGGGCCGCGTCCGCCGTGATCTTTTGCAGTTCCTTGTCGAGGAATTCATAGCCGCGCGACCAGTCTATTTGCGCGTGCGCCGGTGGAAAGAAAAACTCCATGGCGGCCTCAAACAAGAGGTCGAGCACGTCTTTCCACGGACTGTCGTAATCTGCCTGGCTTGTCATGGGTTTGCTCCTTGCAGATCAAAGCTGCGGACGGGGCGATTATATGGGCTGCCCACTGCGCGGCCAAGACGGGCGATTGTGGCTGTGGCTGATTTGGCCGCCTTGCCGGACAGCGCGTACGTGATGCCTTGCGCGGTGGCTGGCTGGGAGAGCAATGGATAGGTGATCGAAGCGGCCAGTGCGGGCAGGATCAGCGCCACTGAGATCGGCTTGGCGTATCGTTCGAGAAAGGCTGTGTGCGTGCGTGTAGCGAACATCTTCGCTCCTGGCAAAAGCGCACTGGCGTTGCGCTCAATTCGTGGGCGGATCGTCAATCCAGTTTTGCAATTGCTGTCTCGGCAGCAGGTCAACAAAGTCCTGCTGATTGCGGGTCACGACGATATGATTGCCGGCACGGGCCAGCGCGGCAATCATCACATCGGCATAGCGTTTACGGCTGGCGTGTTGTTTCAGCAGCGCAGCCAGCACGGTGGCGCTCGCCGGCTCGGGAAAGACAATTCTGAAGCGCACAGCGAGGCCAGGATTAGCGGCGTCAGCGAACGTGTGAACCTCATATCAATATCCTGGTTGTTGCCTGACGGCTCAGGCCGCAACTTCCACGTATTCAACGTGACTGCGCGGCGCTGGAATTGGCAGTCCGTCTTCGCGCATCCCACGCAAGTGAAACTCGATCGCTGCGCGGATCTGTTGCTCGGTCTCTTCCACGGTTTGCCCGGTCGTGACACAACCCGGCAAATCAGGCACGTAAGCGGCATAATTGTGCTCCGCTTTTTCAATGACAATGGCATAACGCATCATTTCTATCTCCTTAATTTTTGAGTCCGGCTTGCCGCAAGATGCTGTGCAAGGTGCCGAGCGGCAAATCATCATTAGGCTTGCCGGGCACAGTCACGCGGCCTTTTTTTACCGGATGCTTTATTGCCGATGACTGCCTTCGGTGGCAACCAGGTACCAGCCGTCAGCGTTCAGCAACTTGAGCACATCGCGTACATTCATGACCAAGCCTCGGCTAAATACGCACCACGACGGCGTTCGATGTCGTCAAACAATTCAGCCAGCGTAGGGTCGTCGCGGAAGACGCCGAAGTCCGGCCATTCTTCCGCAAAGGTTGTGTAGTCCGCCGCGCCATTTGACAACGCGGGCGCGGGCGCTTCGATGTGGATCACTTCGGTGTGGCGCAGCCGTTCGGCCAGACGCGCTTTGACGGCAGCAATCACCTGCTCGCGCGTTTCCGCCTCAGCCGCACAATCAGGCCAGCCTTGTATCATTGTCTGCCAGCGCGACGCCGGCTCTTTCGTGATGACTACTGCGTATTCCATAAACTTTCCTCCGCTTGTTCCCTTGGTGCTTGGCGCATATCACGCTAACGAATCTTTGCAGAAGCCGATGATGACCCTGGGCTTATCACGTCCCGTCAGCCGCACCTGCAAATGAATGCTGACGAAAGCCACGGACGAAGTAGTTACACTTGGACGACAGTGAAGCCCGCTTGCACCGCTGCATCGAGCAGCTTGGCATCACCGCCAACAAAGGTTTTGCCTTTGGGGTAAGCGTTGCTCCAAGCCCGCGCACCTCAATTCGCAACACTGTCAGGCGCTGACGCTGCGGTGAGCGGCGGATGTTCTCGCAGCCAGGCTTCCGCTTCCGCCCGCGTAGTGAAATCCAGCAGCGCCGCACTCAGTTCTTCAGCTTGCTCAACCGACAACGCGCGAATTTGCGCTTGCTTCGCTTCATCCGGCGTACCGAAGCGATGCTGGTAAAGCTGTAACGCAATTCTGGCACTGCCTTGTTGTAGTCCCTTTTTGATTCCTATTCGTTCAGCCGTAGTCACATAAGGCATTTTCTGTTCCTCCTCGTATTCACTCAATTGAGTTTGGTACTGTTCGTCCATCGGCTCCGGCAAGTTTAGTACCCAATCCAGATACGTTCCGCCAACTGCTTCCGGCTTTTTCGTTCTTCAACCTCACTACTTTAGTTGATTGCCAAAGGAACGGGCGCTGGCAGTTCGAGTCATCTGCCAGCGCCTGTTGCAAAAAGAAAATGGTCAAAAGAATAGCTTCGCCGCCACTTGCAAAATGCGTGGTTCGCGGGCGCTGCTGTAATCGCCGAAGAGGGTGCCGAGCGGGCGTTTCGACAAATCCACTTTAGGGCCGTTGGGGTTATTGCAATTGGTACCCTGAATGACAAAAGACTCTTTGCCTTGGAAGTTGCAATACGTACCACGCCTTGTGGGGAAAGCGATGAAGTTCGCATTATCCGCAAACCCGCGCACATTTACGCTACTGAATTGCGTGTGGTTGAACGCATTGAATAGCTCTAGGCGCAATTGCAGATAACGGACGTCGCCGCCCAGCGGAAAGTTTTTATAAATCGCCAGGTCGAAATTATTGATGCCTGGCCCGCGCAAATACATGCGCGGCCAAGGCGTGGGGTGCGTTTCACCTGGCGGTAACGGTGCTTGCAAGTAAAAGGCTCTGGGGTCTACCTGCAATCCATCGTCCGGGTCTGTGCGCAGTTGGTCGTAATGAACGAAAACGCGCGCCAGTTCTGTGGACGAGCCGGTCAACGCCCCGCCCGTGCCACCGCTTAGGTTTAACAATTCGTAAGGCTGTCCGCTGCTGAATTGCGTGATGCCCGAAATTTGCCAGCCGTCGAAAAGCGGTTTGAGGAGCTTGAATCCGCCCAGCACATCGCTGAGTTTCGGCAGGGAGTAAACATAACTGGCGGTGAACACGTGCGTGCGGTCATACGCCGCCAGCCGGTAATCGAAGGCGCGGACGTTGAAAGCGTTTGTCCGTTCGAGGTCTTCACTGGCCGTCGTGAAGGCTTTTGACCAGGTGTAGGCGACGCTGAACGTGAGGTTGCGCGAAAAGCGCCGCCGCGCTGAAACCTGCAAGGCGTGATAGTTCGACGTACCGCCAAATTCGTAATAGCGAATTTCCCGATAGCCGGTGAAAGGGCGAGCAAAGGCAGACGTGCCATCCGGCTTCAGGCCATAAGGCTGGGCGTTGATGTCGCGCGCCTGGGCGAAGTGGCGGCCCAGCGTGCCGACGTAAGCCACATCCACCACCGTGTCGAAACCGATGTCGCGTTGCAGGTTCAGACTGTAGCTGTAAACCGTGGGGATTTTGCTGTCACGCGCGATGCCGAACACTGGAAACCTGCCCGCCGAAATTTCCGTGGCGGCGGTTGGGTCAACTTTGTCCAGCGCGCCGCTGGCAACAAAACTGGTGGTGACCGCTGGCGGATTGCGCAACATCTCCGCTGCAATCCCGCCTTGCACCCGGTCATAAAAAATGCCGAAGCCGCCGCGCAAGATGGTGCTGCCCGTGCCGAACACGTCATACGCAAAACCGAAACGCGGCCCCAACTGCGCGCCGCGTCCGTCCAACCCACTGCGCGGATAGCCTTGCCCGGCGAGCGCGAAGCCGTTGAAGACGCCGTTGGATTTCACTGGCTTGGTGGGATCGAAACGTTGCGGGTCAAAGAACGAGGTTTGCAAGCGGGCGTCGTATTCGGGCTGATACCGCGAAAAGCGCAGGCCGAAATCGAGCACCAGCCGGTCGTTCACGCGCCACAAATCCTGCGCGTAGCCTTCCACGTTGCGATAGCGAAACCGCCCGACCGGCGCGGCGCTGGTTTGCGAATAGCTGACGAAATTGCCCAACAACATCCGGGCAAAACCCTGCTGGTCATCGCCTGCCGTAATAAACGAGACAGTGCCCAGGTTATCCACCAGCGCCGATTGTTCGCGGCGATTTTCCTGTAACGAAGCGCCGCCCTTGAGCAGGTGATGGTTCCAGACCTTCGACAGATTCGCGGCCAGGTTGACCGTGTCGTTGAAGCTTTTGAACGGCAGCCCGGAGTATCTGGATTCAGGGCGGCGCGTTGTCACAAAATCACCGATGTTAGGCGCCAGCCGTCCGATAAAACCGAAATCCAGGTTCGGCAAAAATCGTTGCGGGTTGCTGTTGGGAAAAAGCACCGGGAAGTTCAGGCCGTTAGCCGCTTGCGTGCCGCGGCTCGGGTCGGGTTTGATTTGCAAGCGATTCTGGCTCACGCCGACAATCAATTCACCGGTGAGCGTGGGGCTGAACGTATGGGAAACCGTGAGCGCGAAATTCAATCCGGGGCGCGGAAAGCCGAGGTTTCCGCTCTCGAAGTTCCGCGAGTTCAAAGCCGTTGACTCGATGCGGGCGACGTTTTCGGCGTTGAGCGTGCTTTGCAATCCGAAGGGCAGTTCCTGGTTGTCGGTGTTGCGCGCAAAGCGGGCGGCGGCGTCGGTCGCTTCGCTGAGCTTGTAATCAACGCGCGCGATGGTTTCGCCGCGCGGATAAGTGCTGGAAGTTTGGGAAACATAATTTCTCTGCCAATTGTCATCCGTCGGCACACGGTTGGGCAAAGGAAACAGGTTTAGCAAACGGCCACCCTGAAAAAACTGATTCTTTGGAATGATGGTACTCCCGAATTTTCCTTCGCGCTCTTCCACCGTCGGCACCCGCAAAGTGCGCGGCACGTTGGGCACACGCTGCCGATAAAATTCCTGGTTCACATAAAAGAAAAGATTGTCGAGCCGTTTCACGCCTTTGCTGAAATGCGGCACATAAACCGGGCCACCGAGTTCATAGCCGAAACTGCGATACCGATTGATAGGCCGGGGCAAACGTTCCTGTCCAAAACACGGCCCCGCGCCAAAGCACTTGTCGCCCGGCTTGATGCCGTCGTCGTCGCCAAAGCGCCCGGCGGCGTTGTTGAAAAAGCCGTTGGCATTCAGTCCTTCGTGCCGGTGGTAATAGCGCAGCCCGCCGTGAAACTCGGTCGTGCCCGACTTGGTGACGATTTGAATCAAGCCGCCGGCTGACTTGCCGTATTCGGCCTGATAATTCGCGGTCAGGATTTTGATCTCGGCGACGGCGTCGGGATTGAACGTGACGTGTTGCGCGCCGTTGTCGCGCGTGTCGAGGTTGGACATGCCGTCCACGACAATCTCGTGCTGATTCTTGCGCGTGCCATTGATCGAAAATTGGGTGAACCGTCCCGGATCAGAGAGCACGCCTTCCGCCGTCGCGTCTTTTGAAATCACGACGCCGGGCACCAGCCGCAGGAAATCGAGAATGTCGCGCCCCTTGAGCTGCAGATTTTTGACCTGATTGTTGTTCACCAACTCAGAGCGTTCGCCCGACAGTGGCTGCAATTGCAAGCGCCCCGCGTCGGGCACTTTGCCGGCGATTTGCGGCGCGGGCGTGGCGGACGCTTGGGGCAGTGTCGTGGGCGCATTCTGCCCCGGCGTCGTGCGTGCGTGCAGTCCGGTTGCGCCCGCAAAGTCTGTGCGCAGGGCGAAGCTGCCAAGTTGCTGCAAATCGGCTAGGCGCGCGGTGGAATCGTTGATGGCGCCGGCTTCGACGGAGGCCAGCATGATGTGCAGTTGCGCGGCGGCGGCGATTTGGCCCTGCACGCTGCCCGCGCGCGTTTCGATCTTGACCGGGCTGGCGCTGATGCGGCCCATCGCATCAATGATGACCGGCTGTTTGCGGAAGGGTTTGTAGCCTTCTTTCTCGACGCTCAGCAAATAAGGGCCGGGGCGCAAGCCGGGGATGGTGAAATAGCCGTCGGCTTCTGTGGTGGCTTTGCCTTTGGCCGAACGGAGAGGGAGTTTCTCGTTTTCCATGATCACGAGCGCGCCGGGAATGGCTTTGTTTTTGGCGTCGGTGACTTTGCCAGCCGTGACGCCGGTGATGCTTTGTGCGTAGGCAATGGGAAGCGCGAGCAACAGCAAGCCGCAGGCCAGCAGCGCAGCGCGATACGGATTGAGGGATGACATTGGGATGCTCCTGTCGTAAACCCGTCGTGCCGATGACGGGGGAATTGAGTTAAGGCGTCGTGCGCCAGAGCTTGAGTATGCCGTCCGCGCTGGCGGTGGCCAGCAGGTCGCCACTGCGCGTGTGCGAGAAAGCGAGCGCCCGCACTTCGCTGGTGTGGGTTTTGAATGTCGCGAGTTCCTGCCCGGTTTCCACGCCCCAAAACTTGACGGTTTGATCGCGTCCGCCGGTTGCCAGCGATTTGCCGTCGGGCGTGAAAGCGAGTGTGAGTACGGCTTGCGCGTGGCCGCTCAGCGCGAGGCGCGGGCGGCGGCTGGCGACTTCCCAAAAGGCGACCGCGCCGTTTTCACTGCCCGTGGCGAAGCTGCGGCCATCGGGCGCAAAGGCCAGCGCGTTCACCGGCAACGAGTGGTCGTGCACCGCGATGGTTGCGGCCAGGCGGCGTTGCGCAACATCCCACAGCTTAACCAGGCCGCCGCGACTGGCCGAAGCCAACGTGCCGCCATCGGGCGAAAAGGCGAGGGCTTGAATGATTTCGGTGTGACCGGACAAGCGCGCAAGCTCCTGCCCCGTGGCGGCGTCCCACAGCCAGACGAAGCGGGCTTCACCGCCAGGGCGGTCGCTGGCTTGTCCGCCGCCCGCCACGAGGCGGCCATCGGGCGAGAAGGCGAGCGCGCGGATTTCGCCTGTACCGGTAAACGAAATGCGCACAGCCTGGCCGTTGGCGCGCTGCCAGAGTGTGACGGTCTCGTTGCTGCTGGCGATGGCGACTTGCTGCTTGTGCGAGTCGAAGGCCAACGCGGTAATCGCGCCGGATTGCGTGTTGGATTGCGTGTTGGATTGCGTGGTGGATTGCGTGTTGATGGTTTGGGCGATCTGCGTGTACGGCGGCTCCCAGAATTTAACGAGGGATTCTCCGGCTGTTGCGAGTGCGCTGTTGTCAGGCGCAAAGGCGAGGGCGTTGATTGTTTTCATTTGCGTGGCGAGCGTCGTCAGCCCTTGCGTTGCTTTCAATTCCCATAGCTTGACGTGCCGGTCGCGTCCGCCGCTGAGCAAGCGCTGGCCGTCGGCGGAAAAGGCGAGGCACTGCACCGCGCCCCAATGCCCTTTGAAAACGCGGTGTGAGTTGGGTTGCGTCAGGGCATGCAGCGTCACTGTTTGGTTTTCGCCGCCAGCGGCCAGCCATTGGCCGCCGGGCGCAAAGGCCAGCGCGAAAATCGCATGGCCGTCACCGGGCAGCGTGAGCAGTGGCGTCGTGCTATTCACTTGCCAGACTTGCACGAGGCCGCTGCCGCTGCCCGCCGCAAGGTTTTGACTGTCGGGTGAGAAGGCGACGGCGCGGACGAAGACTTCGCCGGTGGGTAAGTGTAACGTGGCGCGTTTGCGTTGCGCCGCGACATCCCACAGTTCGACCGTGCCCGCCGCGCTGCCCAGCGCCAGCGTGCGGCCATCAGGTGCGAGCGCGCACGCGAGAATCGGGCGCACGGCTTCTTGCAGCGTGGCTTGCAAACGCCGCGCGGGCCATTCCCAGAGTTTAACGACGCCGTCATCGCTGGCGGTGAACAGCCAATGTTGATCGGCGGAAAGCGCGACCGAATGCACGGCGTTGGCGTGACCGGTGAGGGTCGCCAGCGCCGCGCCGTTGATCGTGTCCCACCCCTTGACGGTTTGATCACTGCTGCCGGTGATGAGCGTTTGGTTGTCGGCGGCAAAGGTGAGCGTTTTGATTTCGCTGTCGTGCGCTTTCCACGTGCGCACGGGTTGCGGCTGATCAGTGCGCCAGAGCCGTACCTGTCCATCAGCGCCGCCCGCGACAAACTGGCGGCCATCGGGGCTGAAGGCGACCGACCAGACTTCGCTGGTGTGCTCGTCCGTGCGCCGGTCGTCGTGGCAGAGGCGTTGCAGGTAATGCCATTCAAAACCGCGCAAATCCGGCTGCCCCGGCTGTGGCTGTTGTTGTTCCAGCAACTCGGCGACGCGGTGCAAGTTGCCGCTTTCCCACGCCTGTTGCGCCAGATTCATTTGCGCGGCGTAAAGCAAACGGCGGTTCATGCGTTCCTGCTGTTCGGCTTGCCGCCAGCCGCGCAACGCGAATTGAATGAAACCCGCCATAAGTAGAATGATGACGGCGCTCCACGCCGCCGCGCGCCAGAGGCCGCGCCGGTAAGCCGCCTGCTGCCGCCGCACATCCGCTGCGGGCAAGTTGGCTTGAATCCATGTGGCGTCAAAGACGTGTTCGTAAATCCGGTTGCGCACAACCAGCCGCTCGTCGGCGACGCGCGCGATGCCGGCCAGCCGCAAGACATTGACCAATGGATTCTGCTCTTCGTCGCGCACGCGTTTGCCGCCGCGGATGCGGGCGTAAAGTTCGAGCAGGCCGGTCAGATCGCCTTCGCTGTGCAAGAGCCGTTCACGCACGAAGAGCAGATTGTCGTCGCGTTCACGCGCGCGGGCCGAGAGAAAAAGCTCGGTGCAGCAGCGATCCACGTCGTTATTCGTCGCAGCTTGGTTGTTGGCCGCCAGCGTCTGGCAGAGTTGTTGGGTGAGATAAGGGTGCCCGCCCGTCCAGTGCAGTATGCGCCGCAACAGGAGCTTGCCTGTTTGCGAGGAACGTCCCAGCCCGAGGGCGAGCGGCGCGGCTTCGGCTTCGGTGAAATCGTGCAGTTCGATGCGCTCGCCGATGTTGAACGGCGTCGTGCGCGTGTCGCGGATGAGGTCGGAAGGCGAGGCCACGCCCAGCAGGCAAAACGTCAGGCGTTGCAAGGCCGGGTCTTGCGCGCGCTGGTTATAAAACTCGCGGATGCCCGCGAAAAATTCATCGGTCGAGAATGGCAGGCTGCGCACCGCGTCAATTTCATCAATGAAAACAACGAGCGAGTAAGGGGCAGCGGGCAAGACGATCTCATGCAACGCGCGCCGCCAGCGTTGCAACGGGCCGAGGCGCGCGTGGGCGAACCAGAAATCTTCGAGTTCGTCTTCAAGTTGCAGTTGCTGCCCCATCAGACTGAGCAATCCTTCATACCATTGCTCGGCGCTGAGGTTCTGGCCGATGGCGGTAAGGTCGAGCACGACGACGGAAGCGCCCGTGCGCCGCAAGCGTTGCGCCGTGCGCACCATCAGGCTGGACTTGCCCATTTGCCGCGAGGTGAGCACGTAACAGAACGCGCCGCGCCGCAGCCCCGCGTAAAGCTGCCCGTCCGCCGCGCGTTGCACATAGCTGGGCGCGTCGTCGTGCAGCGTGCCGCCGGTCACGTAAAAAGGTTTCGCCGCCTGTCCGGTCATAGCAGGTGTTTCCGCAGATAGTGAGCGTAAAGCTGGCAGCGTGGCCGCGCCTCTTGCACCGTCTCCCCGGACATCACCCCCGCGCTGCGTAAGCGGTAGAAGTTTTCCTGTGCCGTCACCGGCTGGTTTTGCAGGATCGCGCGCACGGTCTCGACCAGCCCCGCGTCCTGCGCAAGCAACATCAACATGCGCCGCAAATGATCGCCGAACATGCCTTCGTCACGGCTCACGCGCGCGGCGAATTCGGCGAACGACAAGCGGCTCGCCACCAACTCGTGCAAGCCGTGCCGCACGAGATAAGGCTGCCCGCCGACGAGTTGGACAAAGTGCGCGAGTTCTTCAGGCGTACGCAGCGGCGCGCCGTAACGCTGATTCAACTCGGCGACTTGCGCGGGCGTGAAATCGGCCAGCGCCAGCCGTGTGCCGACGTTGAAGGGCGATTGATTCACGTCGGTGATGAACAGATGTGCTTCGGTGGCGTAGGCGATGGCGAGCGTCAGCCGATGCCAGGGCGCCGCCGGGTCGAGCGAACGCGCGTTGTGCCACGAGCGGAAGAGGCCGAAGACTTCGCTGCCGAATGGACAAGTGAACAACCGATCCACTTCGTCCAAACCCCAGAGCAAATGCTCCGACACCTGCCCCAGCACGGCGCGGCGCAGGAAGCGCGCGAAATTCATGCTGGGGCCGCTTTGCGCTTTCCAGTGTTGCGCCGGATCGAAATCGAGATCGAGTTGTTCGGCGATAGTTTCCGCCAACGCCAGAAAGAATGCTTCGACCGACGCCAGGTGTGTGGCATTGAGCGTTTGCAAATCGGTGAGGACGACGCGCGCGCCGCTGGCGCGGGCTTGTTGCAGCCCACGCGCGAGCAACGACGTCTTGCCCATCTGCCGCGCGCCTTTGACCAGCACGATGCTGTCGCGGCGGGCGATGGCCGCTTGAAACTCTTCGTCGGTCGGGCGGACGACATAAAATTGGGATTTGAGCGGTACGGCGCCGCCGGGCTGTTCGAGTTTGACCGGCTCCGGCGGTGGCGGTGGCGACGCCAAGCTGGCGAGCAAACGTCTGACCAGCGGCATGTCGTCTTGCGAACCTTCCCAAAACGCTTGCTGAATTGGATTGAGCACGCGCCCCAATTCGGCGGGCAACGCTTCCTGATAACAAACACGCACGGGCAACAAGCGTAACTTCCGTTGTTGTTGCGCGGCTTCGTGCGCGACCTGAATTTCATAGGCGAGCATTTCGCTGGCGACTGAAGCCGCCGACAACAAGGGAATGACGGCATCCGCCGCGCGCAGCCGTTGTTCGATCGCGCGCGCCCATTCAACGCCGACGGGCAGATGGCGATCCACGAAAACCTGGCAGCCATAAGTTTGCAGTTGCGTTTCAAGCAGTTGCAACACGCGCTCATCAGGTTGCGCGCCGCGCCGGTAAAGCAATGCCACGCGCAAGCCGTCCACTTCCGGCGACTTTTCGGTTAAAGCGCGCGCCAGTTCCTCGCCGAAATCCTGCGCCTGCCGGAAGCGTTCATCCTGATGAAAAGCGAGCGCACGAATGAGTGCCGCCTCGGCGGCTTTGGGCAGGTCAGGGCGCAAGGCGCTGGGCCGGGGAAATTGCCCGTCGCGTTGCATTTGGTAAAGCTGCGCGGGCGGCTGCGTGCCGAAAGGCAACGCACCCGTCAGCATTTCATACGCCACTACGCCCAACGCGTAAACGTCGCTAAGCGCCGTCGGTTGGCCGAGCAATTGTTCCGGGGCCATGTAAGGCAGTGTCCCAGCTACTTTTGTTTGGGTGTCGTTGGTCTGGGAGTCTTTGACCGTCGCGATGCCGAAATCAATCAGTTTGACGATCTCCTGACCGTCCGCCAGCACCTGTAGCATGACGTTCGCGGGCTTGAGGTCGCGGTGATAAACCTTTTCACGATGGGCGGCGCTCAGTGCCTGGCCGATTTGCCGCACGATCTGCGCGACGCGTTGTGCGGGCAGCGGGCCGCCGCTCAGCACCTCGCTCAAGGCGACGCCTTGAATAAATTCCATCACGATGAACGGCTGGCCGTCCGGCAACTCACCGGCGTCATGCACCGTGACAATCCCCGGATGTTGCAACCGCGCCAACGCCTTCAACTCTTCATGGAACTTATGCCGTAACCAGAGACTCCGGCTGGAGGGGTTGAAAGCGTCGAGCAAGACTTTGATCACGACGCGGCGGCCATTCACGTGTTCATCGCGTGCCAGATACACCACTCCCACGCCGCCCCGCCCGATTTCTTTTTCAATCGCATAACGATGATTGATCTTCATAACGACACGCCTGCTCGGCTCGATTGCCATGCTTGGCGCAGGCAACCGGTTGAGACCGAAATGGAAGAACATAAATCAGCCCCGTGCCAGCGAATTGCAGCGTGGACGGCAAGACTTTGATAGCCAAGCCTGTCAGGCCGACTTTCACTTTAGCGAAGCAGTTTGCTTGGACGAATGTTGCGAATTGCGGGGAAGCCGACCGGACGCCTCTTCAGCGCAAACTCAGGCCGAAAGAAAAAGACACCATCCTGCCACCGCAGAGATGGCTTTGTAGAAACGATTTATCTGAATGTTCCTGTCGCGGGCGCAAATACGACAGGATAACGGGGCTAGCAGCGTGCAGCTTTGCCGGGTCGCTGCACAAAAGAGTCAAGAAAATTCCCAGTGAGTGTCATTCAACTTATGTCGGCAACTATATGTCGGAAGAACCGTGTAATGCTGCTGGTTATCGGCAAAGTCGAGATGAAGTGAGGCACGTCAAAACGGGCGCGAGTCTAATATGGCGTTTCGGGAAGGTCAATAGCTTCGGTTGAAAAATGCCGCTGCGTTCGCACAAAACAAAACGGCCTTGCCCAATTCATTCCTCCGGTTGTCATGCGGCGGCGAATTCACTCCGTCCGAACCATCATTCGCTTACTCTGCATCAGTCCAGCCGTTGGCACGCAACCCACTGACGATTAGGTGCGTCTGCGCCCTCACAAGCCTGACCTCACAGTGAAACCTTTCCGGCACTGGGAGATGGCATGCACGCTTAGCCTGCGAGGGTGCAAGCGCACCACACGGTCGCAGGCAACCGCAAACCGCTATTACTCGCCGTGAACTTTCTCGCGCTTGATTCGTAGAGCGAAGTGACGGTGGTTGGTTGTGGCGGTAAGAAGGTGGACATAGGGGCAGGTTCAATGCTCTCATCAGGCTCGAATGTCCGGCTTGAAATCTAGGGAGCGCGTCCCTACAATGCGCGCGTGATTCTGCAAGGGAGTTCAAAAGCAATGAATCAATCGGTGCTGGAGCATCTACACTTCGAAGATTTAATCAGCGATTATCTGGATCATAACTTGGATCGTCCGACGCGGCGCTCGTTCGCGGAGCATCTGTTGGCGTGCCGTCCGTGCCACCATACGTTCAATGACGTGCGCGAGGCGATTGATGCCTGCCACGAATTGAAAGAGGCGCAGATGCGTGAGATCGCCTTGCTGACCGATGTCGAACGCCGGATCATCAGCGCGACGACGGCGGGCGAGATGCTGAGTTGCCGGACGCTGGATGCGCTGATTTCCGATTACTTCGACGGGTTGATTGAATCTTCGTATGAGCGCATCTTCCACGAGCATTTTGCCGTGTGCGCAAGCTGCCGCCGTCTGGTCGAAGGCGTGCGTGAATCGCTCGAAGAAAGCGAACAGGTCGAAGTGCCGGATGAACTTTACGGCAAGATTTTTGCCGCGACCATGTGGGCGCGCCGCGCGTAAGTGCCGCCCCTGTCTGTTTCGCCTGACCGCCCGCAACTGTGCTCCCCCGCAGATTTGAAGTCGTAACCCAACGCCCCACATTCCATGCCTCAAGCGAAGTCTTTCCTGTTTGTCATCTTCCTCCTCAGCGCTGCGTTTCCAGTCACGTTTGCGCAACTGCCGGTTCAAATCGAAAAGAAAGTCGAGAATCCTATTGGCGCGGCTGAGGCCCAACGCAAAGCCCAGCGCCAGGAACCGGCTGTGCCGAATAGGCTGATAGCACAGGTTGCTCCGACTTCGGGCGGTGAGTTAACGCTGCACGCTGACAATAAAGAGGCACAAGGCGACGTCGTTATCTGTAGCGGCAAAGTCGAAGGTTATTACTCAGGGCAGTATGGTGAGATTTTCTTATTTGCTGACCGCCTGACTTACAACGAGACCACGGCAGATGTACTTGCGGAGGGCAACGTCTACTTTCAACAAAGCGGTGAAAAGTTTGTCGGTGAGCGGATGGAGTTCAATCTGAAGACCGAGCGCGGTTCGATCTTCAACCCGACCGGCTTTACCAACAGCACGCGCGACGGCACGGTGCTGACGATTGATGCCGCGCGGGCGGACAAGACGGGCGAAGATACTTATAACTTGAGCAATGCGAGTTTGACGGCGTGTGGCGACCGCGTGCCGAAATGGACCTTCACGGCGAAACGCGCGCGCATCCGCGTGGATCATCGCGCGAAGGTTTATAACGCGTTCTTTCGCGTCAAAGGCGTGCCGGTGTTGTGGGTGCCTTACGCCTCCATCTCAATCAGCAAGAATGATCGCTCATCGGGTTTTTTGCTGCCGAGCACCGGTTCGTCGAATTTGAAAGGACGCACGGCGCGCATCGCTTACTACCAAACATTGGGCCGCAGCGCGGACATCCTCTTTCGCACGGACTATTACTCGAAGCGCGGCATCGGACTAGGGTTCGATTTTCGGGCGCGCACGAACGAGACCTCGCACCTTTACCTCGGTTCGTTCACGGTGCTGGATCGTTTGTTCGGTCAAAAGGGCGAGGATGCCAGCGGCACCAGTTTTTATGCCGACGCGGTGCACTATTTCAAAAACGGGTTTGTCGCCGTCGCCGATGTCAACATCACTTCGTCGTATACCTTTCGCAATGTTTTTGCCGATAACGTCCTGACCGCCATTTCGCCGGAAGAGCGCTCGATCTTTTATCTGAACAAGAACTGGCGTTCATACAGCTTCAACGCGCTCTTTGGCGAACAAAGCTTTTTTATCGGGCGCTTTCTGTCGAGCGCTGGGAAATACATTCGCAACCCCGAGGGCGGTTTGGTGGGCGACGATCAGATCGTCAAGCTGCGCCAGTTCCCGGCGGTTGAATTGAACAAACGCAGCACCAAGATTTCAGAAAAGCTGCCCTTCTATTTCTCACTCGAATCATCGTTGGGCGGCGTGCGGCGCAGCGAAACGCGCGGCGATCAGGCGTTGCTCAAAACGCCCTCAATCGTCCAGCGGTTGGATTTCTTTCCGCGCTTCACCTTTCCGCTGAAACCTATCGGCGGGTTCACCTTGACGCCGAGCTTGGCGGTGCGTTCGACTTTTTATAGCGACAGTCTCGATCCGGTACAACGGCAGGTTGTCGGGTCGAACTTGTTCCGCAATTACGCCGAGGTCAATTTAGACATTCGGCCGCCCGCCTTGGCCAAGGTCTATCGCCACAAAGACAATTCGCCCTGGTTCAAACACGTTATCGAGCCTTATGCCGAATACCGCCGCATTGTCGGGATAGCGGACTTTGCGCGCACGATTCGTTCGGACGAGCGTGATGTCGCGGCCGAAACCAACGAGATCGAATACGGTGTGACCAACCGCTTTTTCGTCAAACGTCCGTCTGCCAACGGGCAAAGCACACAGGCGCACGAATGGCTGGACTTAACTGTCGCGCAGAAATACTTCTTCGATCCGACTTTTGGGGGCGCATTCAAAAGCTGCACGCAGGCGGAATTTCTCAGTTCGAATTGCACGCGCAATCAATTCCTGCCATTGATGACCTTGACTGGATTTAACTATGCGGGGCTGAAACGCAACGCCTCGCCGCTCAACGTCAGTGCTCGTATGCGGCCGAACGATTTGCTCTTTGCCGATGTGAAACTGAATTACGACACCGAATTCCACCAATTGCGCGATGTGGTGTTTGGCGGCGGCCTCGCCAAGGGCATCTTTCAGGTGAGCAATTCCTGGTATTACACGCGCCGTGTCGCCGTGGACAAATTCCGCAATGAATTGCCGTTTGATCCCTCCAGCCTGCCTGGCAATCAATTCGACTTTTCCGCCTTTGCCGGCAACCCGGGGCGTGGGCCGTATGGCGGGTTCACGATCATTTACGATCTGCGCAATAAGTACTTTGACGGTAGCGCACGCAAGAGCTTTGACGGGTCGCCTTATCGCAGCCTGACCGCACTGGTCTCTTCAGCAGGTTGGGCCTGGGATTGTTGCAGCGTTCAAGTCAATAGCTCTACCTTCAATGCTGGGGTGCGCAACGAGACGCGCTATATCTTTGCCTTCACACTAAAGGGGATCGGTACCTTTGGGACGCAAAACATTGGTCAAAGACGGCAATAGCCACAAAGCCTCGTTTGGGTTTGTTTTGCTCATAACTCCTTTCATTGTGGCTTTTCCCTTAGCCCAAGCCAGTAAAAGCCTTATAAATCAAGCATTTTCGCAAAGCCAGACCAGCAAACTACAGAAAATAAAAAAGATGCCCCCCGCAAACCGGCATTTTCGTGCTATAGTGCACGAAAATTTCACGGTGTGTGAGGAGACCGAACATTGTCATACAGAGAAGGCAACAAAGTTATCTATCCGCGTTTAGGCATTTGCCGTGTCGCTGGCGTGGTGGAGTTGGCCGCTGGCGGAATGACCGTTAAGTGCTACGAATTACAGCCCTTAGACTTTCAGGAAACAACCATCGTGCGGGTGCCGGTCAACAAGGCCGAAGATGTCGGTGTCCGCAAACTGATTGAAAAGACCGACATTCCCAAGCTGCTCAAATTTTTGAGCAAGGATATTGAGGTCGCCAGCGACCATCGCAAGCGCAATGCCAAGAACGCCGAGCGCATGGCTTCCGGCGAAATCAACGAAATCGCCGATTCGCTCAAGACCATGGCGAAACTGAGCAAAAGCAAAACGCTTTCGCCCGAAGAGCAACAGATGATGGGACGTGCCCGCTATTTGCTGATCCGCGAAATCTCCTACGTCACGAAGCAAACGACGGAAGAAGTCGAGCAGATGATTGAAGACGCGCTGGTCGGCAAAAAGCCCAAAGCCAAGAAGCTTGCGGCTTAGCATTTCCTGCAAACAGTAACGCGCTGCCAGGCTTAATGAGCTTGGCGGCGCGTTTTCGTTTATGTGGTTTCGCTATGCAACAGCCGTTTCATTGACTAAACAAATGAAATTATTTTGAGTGCACACGAAAACAGCAAATTTGTTGGCAGTACTCTTCAAACCCTCGGCCAAACGGCTTGTCGGGAAGTTTTCCACAGATGGCGTAAAGCATTTATTTAAGTCGTCAGGCCTGGCTTTAAGTTTCACTGCTGAAACCTTTGTCAAATAAGACCTTTACAGTGTTTTCCACATATGCTACCTTCCGCCCCGCTTTGGGAGAAGCAAGCAGTTTTGGTGCAAGGGTAGCGAAAGCAGCGGGCAAACAGACGCTTTCGCCACGGCCAGGTGATTCCGATTTTTC
>JAYUCP010000475.1:0-9253 GCA_043740245.1 Acidobacteriota bacterium
CGGGCTACTGACACGTCGTCTGCCATTCGTTCAGCCAAGCGGGCAACGCCCCGATGTGCGCGAGTTCATGAAAATGCTTGTCCGCCAACTCCGCTTCCGGCACGCGCTCGTGCTCCCACGTCGTTTGATACGGGATGTAAACCGCGTGTCCGCCCAGCGCCAGCACGGGCAGCACATCCGATTTGAGCGAGTTGCCGACCATCAGGAAGCGTTGCGGATTGAACTGGTGCCGCGCGGTGATCGCGGCGTAAACAGCAGTCGTTTTGTCGGGCACGATTTCGATGTGGCGGAAGTAATCGCCCAGTCCCGAACGCGCCAGCTTGGCCTCTTGATCGAACAGGTCGCCTTTGGTGATGACCATCAGTTCGTGCGTGGCGGCTAGTTGCGCAATGGTTTCGCGCACGCCGTCCAGCAATTCAATCGGCGCGCTGAGCATGGCTTTGGACAAGGCAATGATCCGGGCGATTTCGCCGCCGCTGATGCGGCCTTCGGTCAATTCGATGGCGGTCTCGATCAGCGAGAGGGTGAAGCCTTTTGCACCGTAGCCGTAATGTCCAAGGTTGCGAATCTCGGTCTCATACAGGCGTTGCATCACCCAGGCGGGTTCGTGGTAACGCGCCAGCATTTCACTGACGCGCAGTTGCATGTCGCGGTAATGCGGCTCGTTGTGCCAGAGCGTGTCGTCTGCGTCGAAAGCGATTACATCAAACATAAAGCTGGTTTACTCAAAAGCATTCAACCCTGTCAGGTACCGTCCAATCGTCAACATATGCACTTCGTGTGTGCCTTCGTAGGTGTAAACAGTTTCGAGATTGCACAGGTGCCGCATCACGCCGTATTCACCCATGATCCCGTTGCCGCCGAGGATGCTGCGGGCCGTGCGCGCGCAGTCGAGCGCCATCGCCACGTTGTTCATCTTCGCCATCGAAACGTGCACCGGTTCCATTTCGCCCGCGTCTTTCATGCGGCCCAGGCGCAGACACAACAACTGCGCCTTGCTGATTTCGGTGTACATCTCGGCCAGCTTCTTTTGCGTGAGCTGATAACCGGCCAGCGGGCGGCTGAATTGAATGCGGTTCTTGCTGTAATCGAGCGCCGTTTGAAAGCAGGCCATCGCCGCGCCGACCACGCCCCAGGCGATGCCGTAGCGCGCTTGCGTCAAACACATCAGCGGGCTTTTCAATCCGCCAGTGCCGGGCAACAGGTTTTCTTCGGGCACGAGCACGTCCTGGAAAAACAGTTCGGACGTAACCGAAGCGCGCAAGGAAAGTTTGTGTTTGATTTCGGGCGCGCTAAAGCCAGGAGTATTGGTAGGAATGATGAAGCCGCGAATCTTGTCGTTCTCGTCTTCGACCTTGGCCCAGACAATGGCGATGTCGGCGATGGCGCCGTTGGTGATCCAGGCCTTGCTGCCGTTGATCAGCCAGCCGTCTTTAGTGCGTTTGGCGCGCGTGCGCATGCTGCCGGGGTCGGAGCCGGAGTTGGCTTCGGTCAAACCGAAGCAGGCGATGATCTCGCCCTTGGCCATGCCGGGCAGGTATTTCAGCCGTTGCTCTTCGCTGCCAAAGGCGTAGATCGGATACATGCACAACGAGCTTTGCACCGAGACGAAGCTGCGCACGCCTGAATCACCGGCTTCCAGTTCCTGCGTGACCAGGCCATACGCCACATTGTTGATGCCGGCGCAGCCATACTTTTCGGGCAGGTTGGAACCGAGCAGGCCGAGTTGGGCGAATTCGGGGATGAGTTCCTTGGGGAATCGGCCCGCTTCGTAACAGTCGGCGATGATGGGTTGAATGCGTTCGCTGACAAATTGGCGCACGCTGTCGCGCATCATTTTCTCTTCGTCAGAGAGTTGCGAATTGAGATTGAAAAAGTCGAGTTCAGGTCGCATAGCTTTTGCCTCGGATGGATAAAGATGAATAAAGATGGATAAATATGGATAAAGAGGCTGGGTGCGCGCCGTGCCGTAGACTGTCTAGTCTGCGGAGGACGCAGCGGCAACCCTGCCGGAACGAAGGGGGCGCAATTTCAAGGCTACCGCTGACTGGACAGTCTACGGCACAGCTTGCGCGTTCCCTCAGTTCACCAGCCTCGAAAAATTTAGCGCATGTTTCGAAATCCATGATGCTGCGCGTGCAGGCCGTAGCCAGGTCAGGCGGCGGGTGAGTTCTTGCTCAAATAAACGAGGCATTCAGCCCTCCTAAAAAATGTACGGCGAACTGTCGAGTTCGCCGTAGCTGGTTGTATGCAGGTTTTATCTTCAGCTTACTTTGACGCCTTAGAACTGACGTTACGCTTATCATTGATTCCATAAGCCACTTTCGTTTTAGCATCCACTAGGATTGAGTTCCCATCGCCTTGCCGCCCGCCCTGCCGAATGCTGTGGCCCATTTCTTTCAACCGTGTCAGCGCCGGTTCCAGCGCCACGCCTTCTTCAATCGTCGTGCTGTCGGGCAGCCATTGGTGATGCATGCGCGCGGCATCCACGGCCTGCCGCCCGTTCATGCCAAATTCCGTCACGTTCAGGATGATGCACAGCGCCGTGTTGATGATGGTGCGCCCGCCGGGCGAACCGGTCACCAGCACCGTCTTGCCGTTGCGGGTCACGATGGTGGGGGTCATCGAACTGAGCATACGTTTACCCGGCGCAATCAGATTTGCGGGCGTGCCGATGTCGCCGCGTTCGTTGGTCTCGCCCGGCTTCTTGTTGAAATCGCCCATCTCGTTGTTGAGCAGAAAGCCCGCGCCCTTGACCACGACGTGCGAGCCGTAGCCGCTTTCGAGCGTGTAGGTATTGGAGACGGCCATGCCATTTTTATCGAGCACCGAAAAATGCGTTGTCTCGTCGCTCTCGTGCGCCGGGGCAATCGTCACGATGTCTTTGCCCAGTTCGACGCTGCTCGATGCCTTGTTCGGATTGATGCCGGCGGCGAGCGTCTTGGCGTAGTCCTTTGAGAGCAGTTTGGCGATTGGTATTTCGGCGAAATCAGGATCGCCCAGAAAGCGCGCGCGGTCGAGATAAGCGCGGCGCATGGCTTCGATCATCAGGTGCAAGGTTTCGGGCGCAAAACGGTCGTGTTGTTTGAGGTCGAAGTTCTCCAAAATGTTGAGCATCTCGATCAGCGCCACACCGCCCGAACTCGGCGGCGGCATCGCGATGATGTCGTAGCCGCGATAGCTGCCGGTGACGGGCTGGCGCTGTTTGGCTTGATACGCTGCTAGGTCTTCTTTCGTAATCAACCCGCCATTGGCCTGCATATCCGCCGCGATCAAATCGGCGATCCAGCCCTTGTAAAAAACATCCGGGCCGTTGACGGCAATGGCGCGCAGCGTCTTGCCCAAATCCGTGAGGACGAGTTTGTCGCCCGCTGCCCACTTGCCGCCGCCCGGTTTGCCATACGCCGCAACGGTCGCCGCGAACTTGCCCGCCGCGCTATCCACCAGGCTGTTGATGCCGCGCGCTAGTGATTCAGACAGGACGAAGCCTTCTTCCGCCAGTTTCACGGCAGGCAGCACGACCTGTTTCCACGGCAGCTTGCCGAATTTTTTATGCGCCAGTTCCAAACCGCGCACCGTGCCGGGAACGCCGGGCGCAAGATAACCGGCGGCGGTGAGGCTGCGGTTAATCTCGCCTTTGTCATTGAGGTACATCGTGGGCGTGGCCTGGCGCGGCGCGGCTTCGCGGTAATCAATCGTGGCGGCCTCGCCATTCGGACGGCGCACGACCATGAATCCGCCGCCGCCGATGTTGCCTGCTGACGGCCAAGTAACCGCCAAAGCAAAGGCCGTCACCACGGCGGCATCCACGGCATTGCCGCCTTGTTGCAAAATCGCCGCGCCCGCATCAGAGGCATATGAAGATGCCGAGACAACCAAGCCCGTGCGCGAGGCAAGGCCCAGGTCGGGCGCGTTCTGGCTTTGCGCGTTTTGCCGCGCCTGTTGCTGAAACGGCGTGACGAGTGCGGTGAACAGTAAGAGCGATGCGAGTAACAGCGTGCGGGGTTTTAGTGACATAACCAGTTTCTCCAGAGGTGCAATGCGTAAGTCAGAAACGCGCGATTTAGGGTTGTTTCAGCCAAGCCTGAAAAGCCGTGAGTGCCTCATCCTGGCCGCTTTGCTTACTTTGGGTGAGTAACTCAGTCATGACAGTTGCCGTCAGCAACGGGAACGCGCGGCTGGCTGCGGCGGCGACATAGCCTTGTGGGTTGAGGTGATAAATCTCAAAGAGCGTTCCATCGTAACGCCAGATTTCAGGGATGTTGAGCGCCGCGTATATCGGAAACTTGCCCAACGAACGGCTGCTCAGATCAACTTCGACGATGATGTCGGGCGGCGGATCAACGCTGAGGTCGAGCGTGCGCTTGCCGATGATTTGCGCCGCGTGCTGGATGTAAAAACAGCCATCCGGTTGCGCGCCCGTTTCGCCCAACGCCCGTTTCAGCAAGGCCGTGCCGCGCGACTCCATTCGCAAACCCTTTTCGCGGACGAGCAAGCGCGTCAGGTCTTGAATCAAGTCTACATACTCTTCGTGTTCAGGGCTGGGCATGGCAATCTCCACTTTCCCTTGATAGTAACTGAGCCGCACATCCCGGCGGTCGCCGAGTTGTGCGGCCAGCGTTTCAAAATCCTGCCAGACAAAACCAGGCCAAGACAGTGTCGTGCCAACAGGCATGTGGTTTACGACAGTTAGATATTCAGCAGGTTGAGCAACCATAGACACCTCAATACTTCTTACGCAACGAGTTCGGGAATCACGCGGCCTTCGACAACGGTCGGCACTTCCAGCCGTCCATTGTGCTTGTAAGCCGTCTTGAACTGATTGAGTCCCATCAAATGCAAAATCGTCGCGTGCAAATCGTGCACGTGGGCGCGCTTCTCGATGGCTTTCAAACCGATCTCATCCGTCGCGCCGATGATTTGTCCGCCTTTGATTCCCGCGCCCGCCATCCACATCGTGAAGCCCCACGGATTGTGATCGCGCCCGTCGCCTTTCTCGTTGAAAGGCGTGCGCCCGAATTCCCCGCCCCACACGACCAGCGTCGTGTCGAGCAAGCCGCGCGCTTTCAGATCGGTCAACAACCCGGCAATCGGCTGATCGCTGGACGCGCACATCTTCGAATGATTGCCCTCGATATTGTTGTGCGCATCCCAGGCGCTGCCCGAACCGGAATAGAGTTGAATGAAGCGCACATCGCGTTCGACCAAGCGCCGCGCCAGCAAACACATCGTCCCGTATTTGTCGGTCACGGGATTGCCGATGCCGTACAGATGCTTTGTCGCCTCGGTCTCTTTGCTCAGATCAACGGCCTCGGGCGCAGCGGCTTGCATGCGGTAGGCGAGTTCATACGAATTCAAGCGCGCCAGCAATTCGGTGTCATCCGGTTTGTCGGCGGAGTAACGGCGATTCATCTGCGCCAGAAAATCAATCTTGCCGCGCTGCTGTTCTTCGCTGACAGTTTCGGGCGGCGTGACGTAATAAACCGGATTGGCGCTGGCGCGGAACTGCGTGCCTTGATAAACGGCGGGCAGAAAACCGGCGCTCCAATTCTTCGTGCCGCCCAACACCTCCGCGCCATCGGCCATCACGACGAAGGTCGGCAGATTCTGATTCGCCGTGCCCAGGCCGTAAGTCGCCCACGCACCCAATGAAGGACGCCCGGCCAGGATCGAACCCGTGTTCATTTGGCAAACCGAGCCCACGTGATTCAAGCCATCGGCCCAGCACGAACGAATGATCGCCAGATCATCCGCGTGCTCGGCCGTGTGCGGCAGCCAATCGCTGACCAGCAGCCCGCTCTGCCCATAGGGTTTGAACACGCGCTTGCTCGGCATAATCGTATTCGACGCCGTACCCATCGCCGTGATCGGCCGCCCGAACGATTCCGGCATCGGCTTCCCGGCGAGTTTCAGCAACTCCGGTTTCGGATCGAAGGTGTCCAGATGGCTCGGCCCGCCTTCCATAAACAGGAAGATGACCGATTTGGCGCGCGCGCGGTGATGCGGCGGTTTGGGCGCAAGCGGATCAAGCGGTTGCTTTTGTTGAGCGGCCAAGCCGTCTTCCGCCAGCATTGAGGTCAACGCCAGTGAACACAGCCCCGCGCTGGATTGCAGCAGGAAATCGCGGCGGCGCGACAAGGCTTTGGTTGGGTCATTCATTTTCATTCTCTCTGTTGAACACGCTTAGTTGGGCAGCGCCCGCTCAAACTCATCCACTGATACGCATGTGGCGGCAATTTCTGCAAGGCGCTCCAATATAGTTGCGTTATCAATGCGCGCCACGGCTTCTTTTACCTGCTTCGGCGGCTCGCCGAAGCGCGCTGACAGCACTTTGAGCAGCAGCTTGATCTCGCCTTTGATCTCGCCTTTGATCTCGCCTGTGATCTCACCTTTGATCCTGCCCTTATCAAAACCTATCTGTTCCCTGTAAGTCATGAACTCCATCGCAGCTTCTCCATATCGGGTGTTGAACTCTTCCTCGAATTTTATTTCCATCCCGGCTGGCATGCGCATCACCCACTCGACGAATTTCAGCGCGCCTTCCCAGTAAGCGATCGCCGCACGGCGCTGAGTCCCATCGGCGATCTGCCTGATTTCCTCTGCTACCTCGGCCTGTAAGGTCAGGCGCAGGTCATATCGCTTTTGCGGTTTGCCTTTGCTCGCCTGTGCCCGGCGATGTGCGCGCGTGACCAAAGAAAACGGGTTCAACTGACGCGCCAACTCCGGCGTGTCAAAGTCAATGAGCTTGGCAACCGGAAACTCCAGCGTGAGTTTACAGCCCAGCGTCGTGCGCTCAAATTTGTGCGGACGCCAATCAGCCCGTTTGTCCGTCAGCAAGACCAGGCTCGCTACCGGACGCCTCAGCTTTTCATAGATGCGGTAGTGATATTCGAAGACGCGCTCTTCGAGATTCTCGATCGGCTCGTTCTGCGCTTCCAGGTGCACAGCGATCAAACATTCGGCGCCATCGAGCGCGTAAGCCTCAAACAGCTTGTCCACCACACCCTTCTGCACCAAGCCGCTGGGCACAATCTTTTGCAACTCCTTATCAAGGAAACGCACCGGACGTGTCCAGTCTATGCCGGCGCTGGCGGCGGGAAAGAAGTAATCCATGAACTCGCGCAGATAGCCTTCGATCACTTCTTTCCACGCGCCGTCGTAATCAGCGCGCGCAGCGTCCGCTCGGGTTGGCCGGGTTGTGCGTTGGCCTGCCATCAGTTGACATACACGAACTCGTTCGCGTTGAACAGCACGTGGCAAAAATCAATCAACGCCGCCGCCCGCGCTGGCTCGACATTGCTCGGCAAATTCAGCGGCACGGCCACGGCCTGCTTCGCTTCGATTCGCGGTTGGATGAGCGCCGCCTGCTGTTGCAAAAAGCCCAGCGCCGCCTTGATCTCTTCCGCTGCCGGTTTGCGCGCCAGCGCCAACTGATACGCCGTGACAATCTGCGCATTCGCATCCGCGCCCGCCATCTGCAACACGCGCCCGGCGAAAGCCTGCGCCGCGCGCAAAATCACTTTGTCATTCAATAGGTTCAACGCCTGTGGCGCAGTCGTCGTAACATTGCGGCGTGCGCAGCTTTCGTGCGAGTCAGGCAAGTCGAAGGCCTGGAACATGGGGTAGCGCGAATTGCGCCGCATAAACACGTAGACGCTGCGCCGGTTGCGCGCCGCCTCGCTCTCCTTGCGATTCCAGCCGCCGCGCACGTCCATCTCCTTCGGGATTTCGGGGAAGACGCTAGGGCCCCCCATCTGCGGGTTGAGTTGGCCGCTAATCGCCAGGATGGCGTCGCGAATCTCTTCGCCGCTCAGCCGCTGCCGCCGAAAGCGCCAGAGCAATTTGTTGTCGGGATCAGCTTGCGCGGCCTGTTCATTGAACGCCGTCGCCTGTTGATAGGCGTTCGAGAGCATCAACAAGCGATGCATCTTTTTCATGCTCCAGCCTTGTTCGACAAAGGTGCGGGCGAGCCAATCCAACAATTCGCGGTGCGTCTCGACCTCGCGCATCTGGCCGAAGTCGTTGGGCGTGCCGACGATGCCGCGCCCGAAATGGTGATGCCACAGCCGATTCACCATCACCCGCGCCACCAGCGGATTGCTCGGATCGGTCAGCCAGTTCGCCAACGTCGTGCGCCGCCCCGTCGAATTAACCTTGTCGCACGGCTCAATCTTGGCGTCGTTGCGATCTATGACGGACAAGTAACCGGGCTGCACTTCCGCGCCGTAGTTGTCATAGCCGCCGCCTTTCAACAGAAAATGCTTCGGCGCTTCCGGCCCCACGTCGGTCATGCCCGAACCGATGGGCAGCGGTTGCGGCTTGATGTTGTCGAAGGCCTCAAGTTGTTTGCGCAACGCTTCCCACTGCTTCTTCTGATCGCCCTTCAGTTTGTTGCCGATGCCATTGCCGTCCTCGTCCACGCCGTAATGCAATTGCCATTGGGCCTTGTGGTACATCAGCCATTGCATCGTGTCGCGCTTTTCGGGCGGTGTGGTGATCGCGGTTTGAATCTCGGCCGGATACTTTTCAAAGCTGTCGTCATACAACGCCTGTTTGGCGGGCGCTTCCAGTTTTTCGATTTGCTCGCGCAAGTCTTTGGTCTGCGCTTCCCACGCCGCGCGTTTGCGTTCGTATGCTGCCTGCTCGGCGCGCGGGGCCAGCACGTAATCATCCTTCGCGCGCGTGGCGGCGAAGAAGGCTTGCAGCCGGTAATAATCCTTCTGCAACACGGGATCGAACTTGTGATCGTGGCAGCGCGCGCAGCCGTATGTTGTGCCGAGGAAGACCGCGCCGACGGTGTCGGTGATGTCGTTCAGAATCTCCTGCCGCCGCTGCATCAGGTTGCGCGCGTTGTATTCGTCGGGGTAGTGGCGATTGAAACCCGTCGCCACCAGCGCTTCAGGATCGTCCGGCCACAATTCATCGCCCGCGATTTGTTCTTTGACAAACCGGTCGTAGGGTTTGTCCGTGTTGAACGCCTTGATGACGTAATCGCGATAACGCCACACATTGGGCCGCGTGTCATCGGCCTTGAAACCATCGCTCTCGGCATAGCGCGCCAGATCGAGCCAGTGCCGCGCCCATTTCTCGCCGTACTGCGGACTCGCCAGCAAGCGGTCAACCACCTTTTCAAACGCGCGCGGCGAACGGTCTGACACAAAGGCGCTGACCTCTTCAGGCGTCGGCGGCAGGCCCGTCAAATCAAAAGTCGCGCGGCGCAGCAAGGCGATCTTGTCGGCGCGCGGCGCGGGTG
>JAYUCP010000476.1:0-23024 GCA_043740245.1 Acidobacteriota bacterium
CAAGGGGCGGTCAGCGTAGGGGCAGACCAGCGTTTCTGCCCCGGTGGCGTCAAACCCACTCGAATGCGTCTTACCCGACCGGGGCAGACACACAGGTCTGCCCCTACGTAATTTCCTTGCCTTAATCTCATTGCGCTACCACTCCCTGTACCGCATCGTCGTAACTACAGCAACTCCGATTTATGTTCGAGCGCAAAGCGCAACAGCGCGTTGTGGCCTTGCAGGTCGAGTTTGCGGCAGATGTTGGCGCGGTGGTTTTCGACCGTGCGGTAGCTGATGGTTAATTCTTCGGCGATGTCTTTGCTTTCTTTCTGTTGGGCGATCAGGCGCACGATGCGGCGTTCGGTGGCGGTCAAGTCGCTGAGGCCGGGTTTGTGTTCGGCCAATCCGGTGGCGCGGGCGCTGCGATTGAGCAGGTGGCCGCTCAGCGCGGAAGAGATGAACGGACGGCCCGCCGCGACGGCTTTGACGCCGGCGACGATGTCGGTGACGGCGCTCTCTTTCAGCACGTAACCGAGCGCGCCCAGATCGAGGGCTTCGTTGAACATGACTTCGTCGCTGTGGATGGTCAGGAAGATGACGGCGACGGGCAGCTTGCGTGCGCGCAACTGGCGCATCACTTCAAAGCCGCTCAAGCCGGGCATGTTCACATCGAGGACGGCAACGTCGGGCTGGTGTTGTTCGATGGCGGCGAGCGCGGCGTGGCCGTCGCCCGCTTCGACGATGACGTGCAGATGCGGGTCTGATTCGATGTTTATGCGCAAGCCGCTGCGCACGATCGGATGATCGTCGGCGATCACGATGCGAATGTCAGGCGCTTGGTTCATGAGGCAAAACCAGGTTGATCTGCATACGTGTGCCCGCGCCGGGCGCTGATTCGAGCGTATAAGTCCCGCCCAGCATCCGCACGCGCTCGGCGATACCGGTCAGCCCGAAGCCCCCGGCTGACGGACTCAATTCCGCCTTCCGCGTTCCGCATTAGCCATCCCGCGCCCGTTGTCCTGCAAGGTCATTTCGACCTGCGTGTCTTTGCAGAGAATCACCAATTGGGCAGCGGTCGCGCCGGAATGCTTGACGATATTGTTCAAGCCTTCCTGCACGATGCGGTAAAAATTGATTTCGTCAGCGGGCGCGAAGAGTTGATCGAGTGGATCGAGTTCGGCAGTCAGCGCAATGCCGGAAGCGCGCGCGACCTGATTGACCAGGCCGTGCAAAGTCTTGGTGAGTCCGACTTGCTCTAACTGGTGGGGGCGCAAATTGTAGGAGATTTCTTTGACTTCGTGAATGGCGCGCGAACTCTCTTCGGAAATATCGCCGATTTGCACGTGCGCCTGTGCGGGGCCGAGCTTGTTTTGCAACAACAGCAAGGCCAGATTTTTGATGACGACCAGGCGCTGGCCCAGACTGTCGTGCAACTCGGCGGCGATGCGCTGGCGTTCGCGCTCCTGCGAAGTGAGCAATTGCCGTGAGAAATTTTCTTGCGCCTGCCGCGCGCGCTCCAGTTGGCCGACGCGAGTTTTATACGCCGCTACACCTATACCCAGCACCGCCGCACTCGCCAACATAACGAACCACCAGCGCCGCCAAAGTGGGGGCAGCACTTGAATCGCAATGCTGGCGCCCGTCGTATTCCACACACCGTCTCGATTGGCGGCGATCACTTGAAACTGATATTCGCCAGGCGGCACATACGAATAGGTCACACTGCGCCGCGTACCCGCGACCACCCAGTTATCGTCCAACCCGCGCAGCCGATAGCGAAACGGCAGCTTGTCTGAATTGGTAAAGCTCAGCGCTGTATAACGAATTTCAAAACTTGCGTGGCCCGGTTCCAGGCGAATGGGTTTGTCGAGCGGCGTGGCGACGCCGTCCACCAGACATTCTTCGATCTGCACGGGTGGTGAAGGCAATTGCACGGCGTTGAGTTTGGCGGGGTCAATCACTGCTACGCCGTCTTGCGTCGGAAACCACAGTTTGCCATCGCGCGTGCGCACGCCGCTCGGCCACGCCCCGCCGTTGCATTCGGCGTTGCGCATACCGTCCGCTTTGCTGTAAGCCGTCGCTGTAACGATGCGCAAGCGTCCGGCGGCAAGTTCATTCAATTCAAACTTGCTGACGCGATGAATGCCGCGATTGCTGCTCATCCAAAAGAAGCCTTGCGCGTCTTCGAGAATGGCGAAGACGCCGTTGTCAAAAAGCCCTTCGCGCGTGGTGTAAGTCGTCCAGCGCCCATTGGCGTAACGCCCCAAACCGCTGTCATAGGTGCCTACCCACAACACGCCCGCGTCGTCTTCGTAAAGGCTGCGCACCGTGTCGCCGGGCAAACCGTCCTTCGCGGTGAAATACGTCATTTGTCCGTTTTGATAACGCGCCAGCCCGCCGTATCCGCCAATCCAGAGGCTGCCGTCGCGGCTTTCGAGGATGGTCTTGGGCGCGTCAAACATCTGGCCCTCAGCGGGTGGCCAATGCGTCGTTACGCCTTGCTGCTGGCGCAACACGCCAACGTGATCCGCGCCCAGCCACAGCGCGCCCGTGCGATCCCAATGCAAGATAACAGGTTCATAGATGAGGACGCCTTGCGGTGCGACGGACTTGAGCGCGGGAACTTGCTCCAGTGTGAAGCGGCCTGCTTGCCACAAGCCGTAACCGTTTTGCATCCCCACGGCGACGTGCCCTGCCGGATCGAGCGCCAAAGCGCGCGGATAACCGATGCGCGGATGTGGATAGTTGACAAAACGCCCGGCGCTAAAGCGACTGCACCCGTTCGGCCACGACCCGGCCCAGAGGTGGCCGTCGCGGTCTTCGAGCAATGGATAAACGTTGCTGGACGCCAAGCCCTGCGGCACGGAGTAAGCAGTAATGAGTTGTGGGCGCACACGAATGAGTCCGTGCCGAACGGTGCCCAGCCAGAGATTGCCTTCGCAATCTTCGAGCACAGTGCGAACATCAAGGGGTTCGGTGGTTGTCGGCAAGGGTTGACTGGTCAAGACGCCGTCTTTCAACCGCATCAACCAACCCTCGCCCGCCAGCCACAAATCAGCCTGTTGCGCGGCGCAACCCGCGCCGCCCGGTTTGAAAACTCGCTGAACGCGATTGTTGGGCAAACCATTGTGCGCATCGAAGTGTTGCACCACGTGACCAGCGACAACTTTGAAAATGCCTTTGTTGTGAACCGCCAACCACAGCGCGCCTTGCGCGTCTTCGAGGATCGTGCGAATGTCAGCGCGTTCCGTCAGCCCAAAGCCGGCACGTGACCACGTTGTCAATTCGCCGTGCGCGTAACGCCGCAACGGTTCACCGTCCCACCAGAAACCATCCGGGCGGTCAAACTGATATTGATGAAACCAGTGCGCCGTCCCGGGTTCAGCACGCTTGGTGAATTGTTCCTGGTTGAATTCCCAGACGGCGTGTTCTGCCAGTGCCCACAATCTGCCACTGGCGTCGCCCGTGACGGCACGCAATGTTTGCCCCGGCAAAGCGTAGGCCTTGAATTCGCCCGCGCGGTAACGCACCAGTTTATCGCCTGCAAACCACAACGCGCCGTCGCGATCCTCATACAAACCGAACACAGTATTGCTCGGCAGCACAGGCGTATTGGCTTTGTTGAAAACGGTGAAGCGCACACCGTCAAAACGCGCCAATCCATCATTGGTTGCCAGCCATAAATACCCGTCGCGTGTTTTAACGAGCGCGTAAACACTGTTTTGCGGCAGGCCATTGTCCGCCGTCCATTGATCGAAGCGGTATTGCGCGTGCACGGCCACCGGCAGGTAACCACTCGCCAACCAGACCGCCAATATACAGGGCAAAAGGCGCGGCCAAGCTGAACGGACAATCAGAAACATACGGGCGCAGCAGTAATTGAAAAGGCAAAG
Organism: Acidobacteriota bacterium; assembly: GCA_043740245.1. Taxonomy (GTDB): domain Bacteria; phylum Acidobacteriota; class Blastocatellia; order RBC074; family RBC074; genus JACPYM01. The sequence continues at coordinate 3,876 of JAYUCP010000476.1, forward strand.
TTGTCGTTGGTGAAGGCGGAACATCGCTCACGGCTTTTTGGCCTGGGCATTGCGCAGACTCAGCACATACGCGCGAATGGCTTCGACCTGTTCGACTGACAACGCCTGTTTGAAGGCGGGCATGCCGGCCTCGACAAACGCGCCGTCACGCACGATCGCTTGATACTTGCCGAAAGTGCCCGGTGCGGACAGCTTCAAATCGGGCAATACGCCACCGCCGCCCACCGCCACCAACCCGTGACAGACCGAGCAGTGCTGCGCGAAGAGACCCGCGCCCAACGCAATCGTTTCTTTCGACGCGGTGAGTTCCAGCGGCGCGACCTTTGGCATTGCGGGCGGCGCGCTCTTTGCCAACGCGCCCTTACCATTCAACGCAAAGGTCAGCACACGTCCCGGCACGACCGGCGCGGTCGAATAGCCGCCCGTCAACGCAAACGCGCCGCCCCAACCGGCCATGATCGCGACGTATTGCACGCCGCCCAACTCATACGTCATCGGCGTAGCGATCACGCCCGTGCCGACATTGACCTCCCACAGCTTTTCGCCTTTGTCCGCGCTGTAGGCGACGAAGCGGCCATCACCCGTGCCTTGAAACACCAGATTGCCCGCCGTCGTCAGCGTGCCGCCGTTCCACATCACTTGATAGGGCACGCGCCAGCGTTCCTTTTGTGCGACCGGGTCCCAGGCCAGCAAATGCCCGGTCGGCCCTGCGGCGGGCAATTCGACGAACGGCGTCCAGTCCAAGCCCACATTCCACAAGCCTTGCCGAAATTGAAACCGCTGATCGCGGATGTAGACGAAGCCATTCTCTTGCGCCGGGATGTAAACCAGCCCCGTCTGCGGATTGAAAGACATCGGCATCCAGTTGTGCGCACCCAGCGGGCCGGGCATTTGCTGCGAAGGCGCTTCGGGATAACGCACGCCGGGGTTTTCGATGGGCCGCCCGGTTTGTTTGTCTACGCCTTTGGCCCACGTCAACGTCCCGTAAGCTTCCGCCGAAAGCAGTTCGCCCGTCGCGCGATCCAGCACGTAAAAGAAACCGTTTTTCGGCGCCTGCATCAACACCTTGCGCGCGCGGCCATTGATGGTCAGTTCGGTCAAAATCATGTGCTGTGTCGCGGTGTAATCCCACTGATCGCCCGGCGTCGTTTGATAGTGCCAGACCAATTCGCCCGTCGCCGGACGCAGCGCGAGGATCGAAGACAAATACAAGTTGTCGCCGCCGCCGGGGCTGCGCACGTGCTGATTCCACGGCGAACCGTTGCCCGTGCCGACGTAAAGCAGATCGAGTTGCGGGTCATACGCCACGGAATCCCACGGGGTGCCGCCGCCGCCCACCTTCCACCATTCGCCTTTCCAAGTGGCTGCGGCTTTTTTCAACGCTTCGTTCTCGAACGGCTTCGACGGGTCGCCCGGCACGGTGTAAAAGCGCCACGCCTGTTTGCCGGTCGCCGCGTTATAGGCCGACACATAACCGCGCACGCCGTATTCGCCGCCGCCATTTCCGATGATGACGTTGCCTTTGACCACGCGCGGCGCGGCAGTGATGGTGTATGACTGCGTTTGATCCACCGTCACCACCGACCACGCAAGCTTGCCCGTCGCGGCGTTGAGGGCGATCAAGCGGCCATCCAGCGTGCCGACATAAACTTTGCCCTGATACAGCGCGACGCCGCGATTGACCACGTCGCAGCAGGCTTTCGCGCCGAAACGGTGCGGCACTTGCGGATCGTATTTCCAAAGCAGCTTGCCGGTCTTGGCGTCGAGCGCGTAGACGATGCTCCACGAACCGGTCGTGTACATTACCCCGTCCGCGACCAACGGCGTGGCTTCCAACCCACGATCCGTTTGCGTATCAAATGACCAAGCCAGGCCGAGTTGTTTGACGCTTTCGGTGTTGATCTGTTTGAGCGGCGCAAAGCGCGTTTCGGCATAATCGCGCCCGTGCGTCAGCCATTCGCCCGCGCGGCTTTCGACGTTGCGCAACGTGGCGTCGTCAATCGTCCTTTTCTGCGCTGGTGTCGAGAACGAGCAGAGAGTGAGCCAGCCGCAAACGGCCAGCCAGAGGAGTGCACGCGTGTTTCGCATAGTCAGAAGCCTCCGTGACAAGGTATGGTCGGTCAAGTGTTGCGCGAATGATTGCGAGTTGCGCTGCCAAGTTTGCTGGCAAACGCGGGCGTGATGCTAAAACAAGTAAACGATGGCGTCCATGCTGAAGATAGTGTTCACGGCGTTTTCCCAGAGCGCACAGGCTCCCTCATATATGCAGGTCTCAAAATCCAACAACCCGCGCAAATGAGGGAGCCTGGCTACCGGGGGGCAGATGCTCACTTGCTTGCAGTTATTTTTTGGATTTACGGTTTTTCTTATTGACCATCCGCTGACCAGGCGCGGGCGGCGCCGGGCGTGGACTCGGTGATACTGCAAGCTCTGCCAAATCGAGTGTGGCGAATTTGACGCGCACTTGACTCTGTCCGCCGGGACCTTTCACGGTCAAAGTGCAGTCGTGCTCTCCCGCTTTCGGCGCCGTAATCCAAACCTCCACACCGCGTCCTACCTCTTTACCATCCACCATCCATTGATAGGCTTCCGGGTCAAGCCGCGTGCCGGTATCTGTCGTGACCGCAGCCCACAACCGCAACGGCAGACCTGCGACTAACGGCCGGTTTGCCTGCGGAGATAGAATGCTGATGAGCGGGGGACGTGGCGCGATTTGGACAGCTTTGGATTCAGTTGTTGCGGTGAAGAACCCATTGTGTGCCAATAGCCGGAAGATGACTGCTCCGCTAGGCAGGCCAATGAGCGCAAACTGATAGCTGGTTTCGCGCACGCCAACTACCAACCCGTTCCATGACTTTCCGGCGTCTTTGGAATATTGCAAGGCAAATTCAAGTTCTTGGCCGGCATTGCCAGTCACTGCCCATTTCGCCTGCCCCTGCTCTTTGCTCACGCGCACCTCGAACGCAGCAATCTTCGGGGCGTGTTTGGGAGCGTGCCTGACCCAAACTTCTTTGTCAGGTTCTTCATCACGGCCACGCCGCACAATGCGCAAGGCGGCGCCAGGCTCGGTGTCGGACAACAGCGCCTGGAATGCGAAGGGGCCAACGTTCGCCCCCTCTGCATCGTGTCCTTGACCGCAACCACAGCCGTTGGCGGCCAAGCGCATGACAGGCGCGCTGGCGATCACGCGGCCTTCCTGCCCCATCAGTTGCGCGACGAAGGCCGTCGCGTGCGTGCCGCCCAAATTACGCAACGCAGTCACACGCTGCACGCTTTGCACTTGTAATTCGCGTGTTTCATTTATCACGCCGATGATTGAAATCAGCCGTTCTGCTTTCATGCGCCAATCTCCCGGCCCGCGTTCCCACTGTGGCGGGTCAGGAATATACTCCCAGGGCCACAGGAACGGGTCTACCAGTTCAGGCGGGTGCCAATGAGAAACCCCCACTGTGCGCGGATTGAATCTACCGTTGTTAATCAGCCGCGAATGATGATAGAGCGAAATCCAATTTACCCAGGCAAAGGGGCCGCAGTATGACATGTAGTCTTTTTCTGCAGGCGGATGGATCGTACCATCATTGATATCGAGACCATATTCTCCCAACGAAGCGGTCGGATTGTTCACCGGGTCATAAGGTTCATAAGCGGGATAGTTGGGATCGCCTGGAGTATTGCACGGAGCGTGATTCAAACCAGCACCGTGCCCGACCTCATGGGCCATCGTAACTTGGACCCCATTTGGCCCCGTGCTAACGCCGCTTGATTCACAGCCGCCCACATTGGCAATAGGAGTGCCGGTAGGCAATAGGCCATAGTAAATTACGTCGGTACGGTTACCGTCATTTGCCATGACTTGTGCCACGGCCGCATTGAGACTAATCCACTGAATTGAGCAACCGCCCGGATTTGTCGCCACTCCTGTTAATGGCGTCCCCCAATTCAATGTGCCCGCACTGGCGAAGACGCCCTGTGCTTCCACTGGATTCGTCGTCAATGTCCAAGGTGCAGTGGCCTGCAAATCGGCGACGGTCGGCGCAGGCAGATTGATCGTAGGCGGATTGGCCGGATTGACCGTTGGGTCAGGGCCGTTGTAGCTAATCAAGATGCCGCGCAATGATAAGGTTTGTTTGAGCGTCACATCCAAAATGACCTCGTGCGTAGCAACGGGTGCATTTGCGTCGCCACCTTGCGGCCAGATTTTGGCGCGCAGTCGCAGCCTGCCCCACATCGTTTCTTGCGGAAGAATGAAGTTAAGCGTAGCGCCAAGCGTGGAGCGTTCGGTCGCATAATCCGGGTCGCGTTGCGTCGTCACGACCGCCCCTGCCGGTTGGGGCGAAAACGTGCCTGCTGGAAACCACAGAAATGGCAGTGCTTGATACTCCACCTGTAACTCCCCGGTAATGACAGTATCGCTCCCCAAAAGACCAGTGCGGACGTAAACACGCACCCAAGCTGGCTTATTGGCAACCAGTCTGACCGAATTGTCCTCGCCGCGATCATTGGCGTCGGTGAGGTGACGTTCTGCCTTGTAGTATTGGATTCCTTGTGTGACCTCAATCCCATCTATGTAGGGATTGAGGAGCAGCTTGAAGAGGTCAAATCTGTCTGGCCGGAAGCGCGCCAAGTCCACCAGCGCATTGAGGTTTCTGACAGACAAATCAAATTTTTGATTTCCCATGAGCATTTTCTCCTTTTACGTCGTTACCACAGCAAGCCATTTTAGCGGACACTGAGTTGAAACCGTTGAAGACAAAACAACGAGTGTTAGCTCAACGCAATGATATTGGCAGACCTGCAAAAAGGTATCAAGCAGCTTGCGAGCCTGCACTAGAGAAGGCGGGAAAAACTGGTTAAGCCTGCCAATTTTCCGAGGTTTTTTTGTAGCAAGCAATCGTTTACCGCACTTTGCCCGGTCCATACACCGCGCGCCCCGCTTTCGCGCCCGTGTGCTCGCCGTCTTTCAAAACTTGCTTGCCGTTGACGAACACATGCTGCACGCCGACCGAGTACTGATGCGGCTGTTCAAACGTCGCCTTGTCGCCAATCGTCTGCGGATCGAAGACGACGACATCGGCGTAATAGCCCGGCTTTAACAACCCGCGCCGATCAAGCTCCAGCGTCGCGGCGGGCAAGCCCGACAAGCGGCGCACGGCTTCTTCGAGCGTGATGACTTTTTCCTCGCGCACGTATTTGCCCAACAGCCGCGCAAAGCATCCATAGGCGCGCGGGTGCGTGGATGATTTCAAGAACGCGCCTTCCGCCGCCATTGACGAGGCGTCGGAACCGAACGAGACCCAGGGTTGGGCAATCTGCTTTTTGATGTTCGCTTCCGACATCATGAAATAGACCGTGCCGACGCGCGAACGATCTTCGAGAATCAAATCCATCACGGTGTCGGTCGGATCGGCGCCGCGCAGTTTGGCGACTTCGGCCAGTGTCTTGCCGGTCAGCGGTTTCAATTTTTCGTTGCGAAAGCCGGCCAGCAGAATGCGGTCGAGCGAGCCGGGCAGCAGGAACATGTTTTCCCACTCGTTGGTCGGCGTGCGCATCTCGGCGGCGATTTTGCGGCGCGTGGCCGGGTCTTGCAGCCGTTTGTAAAGTGCCTCGTAGCCGCCATCCAACACCCACGGCGGCATCGTCGAAGTCAGCCCGGTCGCGCCCGCCGTGTAGGTGTACATATCCGCCGTGATCTTCAAGCCCTGCCGGCGCGCCTCGTTGATGCGTTTGATGACGGCGTCCAGCTTCGGCCAGTTCTGTTCGCCCGACGCTTTGAGATGATAAATCTCGGCGGGCAGCTTGGCCTCGCGCGCGATGCGGATGGTTTCTTCGACGGCCTCCATAAACTGGTTCGCTTCGCTGCGGATGTGCGCGATGTATTTGCCACGATATTGCGACGCGACTTTGCAGAGCGCGATCAACTCATCGGTCTTGGCGAAAAAGTTGGGCGGATAAATCAGCGCCGTCGTCACGCCCAGCGCGCCCGCTTCCATCTCGCGGCGCACCAAGTCTTTCATTTGTTCAAGCTGTGCGGGCGTGGGCGCTTTGTCTTCGAGGCCGATGACGTGCGTGCGCACGGTGCCCGCGCCGATGAACGAGGCGACGTTTTGCGAGACGCCGCGCGTTTCGAGGTACTTCAGATATTCGGCCAGCGTCGTCCAGGGCATGTCGAATTTGTAATCGCCTTGCGCGGCCAACGCCGTGCGTTTCATCTCGTCGCTCAAGGGGCCCATCGAAGACTCGCCGAAAATCTGCGTCGTCACGCCCTGCCGCAATTCGCTGAGCGAGCGGTAATCCACAATCAGCGAGGTCTCGGAGTGCGAGAGCATGTTGATGAAACCGGGCGCGACGGCCAGGCCCTTGGCATCCACGACGGTCGCGGCTTTGGCTTTGGACAAATCGCCAATCGCGGCAATCTTGTCGCCTTTGATACCGACATCGGCGCGGCGCGGTTTGGCGCCCGTGCCGTCATAGAGCGTGCCGTTGCGGATGATGAGGTCATAAGTGCGCGCGTTCTGGGCGCACACGAGTGAAAAGGAAAGGAAAACGAGCAACAAGCTCAAGAGAAAAATTTTCATCTTGTGGTTCTCCAATTGAAGATGTGCTGCCGCATCTTAACTCTGGCAGCATTTCGTGGTATTTGGACTTGTGCTACCTTACGCTGCATGGAAGAAACGCTTTTACAACGAATCACACTCAACCCCGCAGTTTGCTTTGGCAAGCCGACCATTCGGAATATGCGTTATCCGGTCGAAATGATTCTGGACTTGCTCGGCGCAGGCATGACCTTTGCGGACATTTTGGCCGATTATCCCGATCTGGAAAAAGAAGACTTGCAAGCCTGTCTTACGTTCGCGGGCAAACTGGTTAAAGTGAATTCCATCCATCAAGTAATCGCGGCCTGATGAAATTCCTAGTTGACGCACAATTGCCCTATCGCCTCAAACTCTGGCTCGCCGCAAAAGGTTTCGACGCCATTCATACAAACGACTTGCCAGCGCAAAGCCTCTCGGCGGATCTGGAAATTGTGCGAATTGCGGATGCCGCAGGCCGCGCGGTCATTACCAAAGATAGCGACTTCCTGAAGCTGCACATTTTGCAACAAAAGCCTGCGCAATTATTGATGCTCACCACCGGCAACATCATCAACCAACGATTGTTTTCCCTGTTTGAGCAAAATTTCGAGACAGCTATCCAGTTGTTCGAGTCCTATCAGGTTGTCGAAATCAGCAACTCCTTCGTCATCGGCCATAGCTTCGAATAGCTACTTCGCCTTCGCCAGATTGACCACGATGTCCCAATGAAAGCGCACGAACTTGTGAATGGCTTCTTCCAGCACGCGCTCTTGATCGCTGTGCGCGCCGAAGCCTTTCGGCCCGTCTTCGCTGTCGGTCAGCGGCCCGACGCCGTAACACTCGACGCCTTTGGCGCGCAGATACGCCATGTCAGTCGCACCGGTGCTCATCGTCGGCAGCGTTACGGTGTTGTAATGCTGTTTGACAGCGGCTTCCAGCACGCGGAAGGCTTCGGCATCAATGCGCGAAGGCCGCGCGATGGGGCGCGTGTTGCGGTCGTTCTTGGCGACGGTGACCGCAGGGTCGTTGATGACTTTGCGAATCTCCGCGAGCAGGTTGTCCAGGTTCTCATCCGGTAAGGCGCGCACGTCCAGCGTGGCTTCGGCTTCGGATGGAATCACATTGATCTGATAGCCGCCCTTGATGATGTTCGGCGAGATCGAAGTGCGCAGCATCGAATGATGGCGCGGTTCGTTGACGGCGAAGTATTCCTGAATCGCGGCGGACATTTCAGGGTTGGCAACGTTGCGATAACGATTCGCTTCTTCCGGCGCGCTGATGCTGGCGAGCCGCTCAAAGTATGTCCTGGTCGTATCGTTCAAACGCATCGGCGTTGACCACGCGGAGAGCTTGGTGATGGCTTGCGACAGGTGTACGACGGCGTTCGTGCGCAAGGGCACCGAACCGTGCCCCGCTGGGCCGCGCGCGGTGAGCGTCACGCCGTTCGGAATCTTTTCGGAGGTCTGCACCGAGGCGAATTTGATCTGGCCGCCCGTGCGCGTGACGCCGCCGCCTTCGGCAAAGCAAAACTCGGCGTCAATTTCCGGCCAGTATTTTTCGACCATGAAGGCAATCCCGAATTGCGTGCTGGCCTCTTCGCCCGCTTCGGCCAGGAAGACTACATCGCGGTCGAGCGGCACGTTCAGCCGTTTGAGCATGACCATCACCATCAGACAGGCCACAGCGTTATCCTTGTCATCCACCGTGCCGCGCCCGTAGACATAGCCGCCCTCGCGCGTCGCTGAAAACGGCGGATGCGTCCATTTGGCCGGATCAACCTTGACGACGTCGGTGTGCCCCATAATCAGCACGGGACGTTTCTTGCCATTGCCCCGCAAACGCGCCACCAGGTTTGGGCGGTTGGGATCGTTGGCGAAGGTTTTGTTCTCGATGCCTTCCTTATCCAGCACGGCTTTCAGATAGTCCACCACCAGTTTTTCATTGCCCGGCGGATTGCTGGTGTCCATGCGCAAGATTGCCTGGAAGTGGCGCATGGTCTCTGCTTCGATTTTTGCCCAGTCAGCCCCGTTTGGTTGTTGCTGTGGTTGCGTGGTGGCGGCGCTAACAAAAAGCATGGGTAACAACAGCAGTGCAACCACAGCCTGAATCATTCGCTTGGTCATGGAGATTTCCTTTCGGTTTTGTGTGTTGACGGTCACGGTAGCGCAACCCAACCGGGGTTGCGCGGCTCGATCAGCAAACCCTTGCGCGGAAACGGCGCGCGCCCGGCAGTCGCGCGAAACACGCGCGCGGGCTGCCTTGGCTGTCTGCGCAGAACGATGACGGACGCCTTACAGTGCGGCGATCATCGCCTGCAATTTGGCAATTTGCTCTTGCAACTCAGTGGCGCGGGCACGCGAAGCCTCGACTACTTCGGCGGCGGCGCGGTTGATGAAATCGGCGTTGCCCAAACGTTTTTCCAAACCGGCCAATTCGTTCGCCAGCTTCCCGGCCTCTTTGTCTAGGCGCGCTTTCTCTTTATCAAAATCAATCAGGCCGGCCAGCGGGACTGAGACTTCTACGCCGGCAATGACAGCGCGCGCGCAACCTTTTTCAGCCGTGAGTTGTTCGACCAGTTCCAACGCCTCCAGGCGCGCGAGGCGTTTGATGTGCGGGGCCATCTTTTCGAGTACGGCCTGGCTGGCGGCATCGGCGGGCGCGATTTGGGCTTTCAACAGCACCGAGGGCGCGATGTTGAAGGTGGCGCGGATGCTGCGCAGTTTGGTGATGAGTTCGATCACCAGTTCCATCTCGCGTTCGGCGCGCCCGTCCAGTTGCGCGGCGTTGTGCTGGGGGAACTCGGCCAGGCAGATCGTTTCGCCGTTTTTGTTTTGCGTGCGCGGCAGCCGCTGCCAAAGCTCTTCGGTGATGAAGGGCATCAGCGGGTGCAGCAATCGCAGGCTGCGTTCGAGGATGTAGATGATGCGCTGCTTGACCGCCGTGCTTGGCGGCGTGATTTCTTTGGCGGTGACGAGCGGTTTCGATAACTCTATGTACCAGTCGCAGAAGTTGTCCCAGAAAAAGTGATAGAGCAGCGCCGCCGCTTCGTGAAAGCGGAACTCGGTGAGCGCGTCGTGCACGTCGAGCGCCGTGCGATTGAAGCGGCTCAGTATCCACAGGTCAGCCAGTTCGGGCGGCGCGAGTTCGGTCTCCCATTCGACGGGTTCGCCGCTTTCAAAAATGTCTTCGCAATTCAGCAAGACGAAGCGCGTCGCGTTCCAAATCTTGTTGGCGAAGTTGCGCGCCGATTCCAGCTTTGATTCCTGCAAGGTCAGCGTCAGTCCGGCGGTGGACGCGGCGGTTAGGGCGAAGCGCGCGGCGTCGGTGCCGTATTTGTCGAACACATCGAGCGGGTCAACCACGTTGCCCTTGGTCTTCGACATCTTCTGGCCGTGCGGGTCGAGCACGAGCGCGTTGATGTAGACCGTGCGGAAGGGCACTTCGCCCATGAATTTCAAGCCCATCATCATCATCCGCGCGACCCAGAAAAAGATGATGTCGTTGGCCGTCACCAGCACGTCGGTCGGGTAATACTGCTTCAAGTCTTCGTCATTGTCCGGCCAGCCCAGCGTGGAGAAAGGCCAAAGCTGGGATGAGAACCAGGTGTCCAGCACGTCCTCGTCTTCGGTCAACGCGATGGTTGAATCGAGGCCTTGTGTTTGCAGGCGCGCGCGCGCTTCGGCTTCGTCACGCGCGACGACGATTGCGCCGTCTGGCGTGTACCAGGCCGGGATGCGATGGCCCCACCAGAGTTGGCGTGAGATGCACCAGTCCTGAATGTTCTCCAGCCAGTTGAAATAAATCTTGCTGACGCTTTCCGGGATGATGCGCGTGCGGCCATCGCGCACGGCGGCGATGGCCGGTTCGGCCAGTTCCTTCATACGCAGGAACCATTGCGTCGAGAGCAGCGGTTCGACCACCGTGCCGCTGCGTTGGCAATGGCCGACGTTGTGCGTGTAGTCCTCGGTTTTGAGCAGCAGGCCGAGTTCTTCCAAATCGGCGATGACTTGTTTGCGGGCGGCTTCGCGGGTCAGACCGCGATACACTTCAGGCGCAGCGTCGGTGACACGCGCGTCCTTGCCGATGACTTGAATGAATTCGAGGTTGTGACGTTTGCCCATCGCAAAGTCGTTCGGATCGTGCGCGGGCGTGACTTTGACGAAGCCGGTGCCGAAGTCTTTCTCGACGACTTCATCTTGGATGAACGGAATCGTGCGCCCGACCAGCGGCAAGGTCGCTTGTTTGCCGATGACGTTGGCGTAGCGTTCATCGCAAGGATTGAAAGCCACCGCCGTATCGCCCAGCATTGTTTCAGGCCGCGTCGTCGCCACGACGATAAAATCGCCGGCGGGCGTCGAGAGCAAGCCTGATTTCTGCTCGTCTTCGTTTGCCGCGGCATACGCTTCTGCCAAACCTTCGACGCGCTCCGTCACGTTTCGGCCAATCGGATAGGCGATGTGCCAGAGGTTGCTCTTGACCGCTTTCATCTCGACTTCGAGATCGGAAATCGCCGTCTGCAAACCCGGCGACCAGTTGACCATGTATTCGCCGCGATAGATCAGCCCGTCGTCATAGAGCCGCACGAAGACTTCTTTGACCGCGTTCGACAGCCCGTCATCCATCGTGAAGCGTTCGCGCGTCCAATCCACCGAATCGCCGACAATGCGCATCTGTTTCTGAATCGTGCCGCCCGAATGCGCGCGCCATTGCCAGACGCGCTCGACAAACTTCTCGCGGCCCAGTTCGCGGCGCGAACTGCCTTCTTTTTCCAATTGCCGTTCGACCACCATTTGCGTGGCGATGCCCGCGTGATCGGTGCCGGGCAGCCACAATACGCGGTCGCCAGACATACGCCGCCAGCGCGCCAGCACGTCTTGCAGCGTGTGATTGAGCGCGTGGCCCATGTGCAAATAACCGGTCACGTTGGGCGGCGGAATGACCATCGTAAACACGGGCGCTTTGGGGTCGAGTTTGGTTTCGGGCGTGAAGTAGCGGTTCTGTTCCCAGTAAGGGTACCAGCGGCCTTCGCAGTCTTTGGGTTCGTAGGTCTTGGGAATTTCCATAATTGCCTGGGTTTTTGCAGCGATGCGAATAAGGCCGCAAGTATCGCTAATCAGGTGTGAACTGACAACCGCCCCTCGTAGTAACGAATTTATTCGTTCAGTCACGACGCTGAACGAATAAATTCGTGACTACGAGGGGCGGTCTTTTCTAGCGAAGAGTCGGGTTGTTAAAGCGCTAAAGATCCAACACCGCGTCCGTAATTTCCGCGCGATAGAGGACGGGCGCGGGCATGGCCGATTGATTCAGGCGCGCGAGCACTTCGCTGGCCACGCGCGGCGCGATGTCCTGGGCCAGCCGCGTGGTGAGGTGCTCGAACATTTGCGTGGCGAATTGCGAGAAGTGCGCCGAGAGTTGCTGCGAGACTTGTGTCGTGACGCGCGCGGCGATGTCGTCAATGACGCTTTGCGGAATGCTGGCCGTGGTGATGGCTTCGACCGAAGTCAGCTTGACCGCCTGTGTGATCGTGCCGGCGGGCGCTGCCGCAGGGGCCACGAATTTGGGCGGCGCGAAAACAAGCGGCGCGGACGGCAACACGTCATCCAGTTCGAGCACATCGTCAAGTTCGAGCAGGTTGTCGAAAGCTACTTCGTGCAGTTCCGGCTGAACCGGCGTGGCAAGCGGTGGCGGCAAATCGCCTGTGTCCGGAGGCTCGACAGCCAGTTCAGCTTCGGCGAGCGCGCCGTTTGCAAGAGCGGTTGCCGGTGATTGCGTCGTAGGCCAGACAATCGGTTGCGCCACCGGTTTGGCGGGCGGTTCGATCAGGTTTTTGACCGTGGCGATCAGCGTGCGAATGGATTGGAAGGGCTTGGTCAAATGATGATCGGCGCCGACGCGGGCCGCGCGCGCGTCGTCAAAGGGTTCAAAGGCGGGCACGAGCAGGATGACCGGCGTGTTTTTGAGTTCGGGATGGCTTTTGACGAACTCGCAGATTTCATAACCGTTCTTGCCGGGCAGCGAAACATCGGCCATGACCAGCGCCGGATGCATGTAATGCAAGCGGCTGATCGCTTCATCGCCGCTGTTGACGGGGACGACATCCACGCCTTCGTCGCTGAACGTCAGGGTGACGATTTTCTGCACGGTCACACTGTCATCGGCCAGCAAAATTTTATATCCCACGTTAGCCTCCGTCACTCAAGTGTCTGAATCCGGGATCAGTTGCGGAATCAGCGCGCTCACTTTTTCGTAATGAATCTCTTCCGGGACTGACGCACGAGCGCATGGAGTTCAGGCTTTAGCCTGTCTTGGAGAGCCCGCAGACAGGCTAAAGCCTCTCCATGCTTTTGTCCCATGCTGCTCCGCGCCGCTCGCGTGTGTCCTTTGTCCGAATGGTCTGTGTCGTCTGTGCGGAAAGAGTCGCCTGTCACTCAAAACCCATTGCCTGTTTGTTCACGCTAAAACCCATTGCGACGGCAAACTGGCTGGCGCTTTTTACCATAAACGGCAAAAGACACAAAGCCTATGCCTTGTGTCTTTTGCTTAAGCGTCTGAAATGTTCTGCGAACGGCGCCTATTTGAAGATTCCGCCCAGAATGCCTTTCTTTTTTTTCTTCTTGTCGTCTTTGCCTTTGTCGTTGGCCTTCTTTGTCGGCGCCGCAGTTTTCTCAGTTGCGGCATTAGCTTTTCCGTTGGTTTTCACCGGCTCTGCCACGCTGGCCGCTTCCGTACTGCCGGGCGCGGGCGGCGTGTTCGTCGGGCCTTTTGTCGAAGCGCGCACCGAACCGACCCCGCCGATGGCTTCAATCGGTTTTTGCAGCTTCTCGGCTTCGTCGGCCTTGGTGTCGCCTTCCTTGCTGACCAAGACGCCGTCTTTGGAAATATCCAAATCGTTCATGCCTAGAATCAGTTTCATCCGGCCCACGCGGCCCGGACGTTCCGGCGTGACCGCGTCTGGATCAGGTTCGGGAATCGGCTTGCCGAGTTTTTCGAGATACTTCTTGGCCTCTGCCGCGTGCTCGCTCTTCGGGAATTTTTTCAGCAAATCGGTGAAATACTGCGAAGCCTCTTCCGGCTGTTCCTGTTCGATCAAGGCCACGCCGAGTTTATAAAGCGCTTCGTCCCGGTAGGAGAAATTGGGATAGTTGTTGACGATTTCGCGGAAGCGGCCCTCGGCGGCTTTGTAGGCTTTACGATTGTCCATATAAAAGTTGCCGATTTCGCGTTCGTGCAGCCCCATAAGTTGCTGCACTTCGGTCAGGTTTTGCTGAATCTGCGCCAAGAGCGGCGAATTGCGACAACTGATTTCGGTGGCCTTCAATTGCAGTTCGGCCTTCTTGGCCGGCGTCCAGTCGCGGTTGAAGGCGTTCATCTGGCGCATGTGCGAATGGGCGATCTTGAGTTTGACCGCGCAAGTGAGCGGATGCGTCGGGAAGTATTGCGCGAAATCTTTGTAGCCGCCGATGGCCTGCTCCAGATTGCTGGAGCCGCCTTCGAGGTAAAACGAATCGGCGATGGAAAGCTTCGACAGCGGCAGATATTCGCTATCGGGATAGGTCGTGATGACGACGTTATAGAGCAAGCGCGCTTCGTCAAAACGGCCTTTTTTGAGCTTATTCTCAGCCGTCTCATACAGTTCTTTGTCGCGGCCCGGTTTGTATTCGTTCTCGTTCTTGACCTTGTCTTTGCCGCCGCACGCGGCGAGCACGAGCGTCAGTGCCAGGGTTGTGAGGACAAGTCGTTTCGATGTCATAAACGCAAACTCCTATGAAAAGCGATTTGCCGTCTGCCGGTTTCAAGTCAGTGGTTTCAAGCCAATTGGCGAGACGGCATTGTCGCCGCTTCCGCCGCCGCGCGCAACTCGCGCAAGGCCGCCGCCGGATCAGGCTTGCCGAAAATCGCCGACCCGGCCACTAAAATATCAGCCCCCGCCGCGACCACCTCGGCGGCATTCTCAACCGTCACGCCGCCGTCAATCTCAAGTCGGACGGGCGCGCGGCGTTCCTGCATCAACCGGCGCAAGCGACGCAATTTATCCAACGCCGCAGTGATGAAGCGTTGCCCGCCGAAGCCCGGATTGACCGACATCACCAGCACGTAATCCACCTCGCCCAGCACCTCTTCAAGCGCGCTCAGCGGCGTGGCCGGATTGAGCACGACGCCCGCCTGACAACCGGCTTGCCGGATGTAATTGAGCGTGCGGTGCAAATGATAGGTCGTTTCGGGATGTACTGAGATCATCTGCGCGCCCGCGCTGGCAAAGGCCCCGATGTATTTGTCGGGGTCTTCGAGCATTAAATGCGCGTCAATCGGTAACCGCGTCGCCCGGCGCACCCATTCGACGATAAACGGGCCGACCGTCAGATTCGGGACGAAATGGCCATCCATCACATCCACGTGAATGATGTCCGCGCCCGCCTGCTCCACCGTGGCGATTTGCTTGCCCAGTTGGGTAAAGTCCGCCGAAAGTATGGAGGGCGCGAGTTCGATGATGCGGGAATCGGTCATGCAAAAGTGTCTGCGACCCAGTTGGAATCTAACGATGAGCGCAACGGGTGAACGCCCTAGCGCCGGATTCTTGCAAGCGCGGCCTTACTGCTTGGCCTCTTTGCTGGCGATCTTTTTCGCCGGTTTGGTCTCAGCCGGCGGCGCGCCCAAACTCAAACTCACGCGCACGATCTGGCCGGTCTTGACGACCGAGCCTGCCGCTGGCGATTGGTCGCAGACGGCGTCCAGCGGCACTTGATCGCTGTGCGTGCGGCCTTTGCGCTGCAACCGCAAGCCAGCGTCTTCCAACTCCGCCGCTGCTGACTCTTCCGTTTTGCCGATCACGTTCGGCACGTAAACCGTGCGGCCGCGCCAGGCTAAAAACATGATCGTTCCGGCGCTCAGCACAAAGACACTGAGCAACAAGGCGACCGTCAGCAACCGTTGGACAAGATGTTGTTTTTGGACAGGCAAGAAAACGGCCTCCGCTTCGATTATTCAACGTTCCTGTAGCCCGACCGTAAGAGAGGGCCGGCGTCAGGACACACGCACTCGGTTCTGTTGGGTGCTTGCCCTCTCTTACGGTCGGGCTACTGTCACGCGCCGCTAATCATCATCGTGAATCGTGCGCAGCGTGACGATCTCAAAGGTGCGCACGCCGTTGGGCGTTTGGACGTTGACCTCGTCGCCCTCTTCTTTGTTGAGCAGGCTCTTGCCGATGGGCGAAGCCGTCGAGATCAGCCCCTTTTCGTAATCAGCCTCTTCGGGCGTCACCAGCCGGTAAGTAACCTCTTCGCCGCGATCCAAATCTTTGAGCAACAAGGTCGAGCCATACGAAGCGCGGTCATGCGGCAACCGGGTCAGGTCAATGCTCGACAGTTTGGCCATTTGCTGTTGCAGGTTGCGGATGCGCGCGCGCACATAATCTTGCCGCTCGCGGGCATATTTGTATTCGGAATTCTCCGACAAATCACCGAGCGCCGCTGCCGTGCGCAAGGCCCGCGGCAATTCGACCATAAATTCGTATTCGAGCGTTTTCAGCTCGGCCAGAATTTTCTCTTTGCCGCTCAGTTCTTTTACTTCTTCACTCACTTGGTACTTCCTCCTGTGGACACTGGCTCAGCCCACTGGCTCAGCCCACTGGTTGAGTTCAGCCGCCGAAACGGCCAGTTAGAACGAATGGTTAGGTCACATTGAGATATGTATCAATATCAATGCTCGCGCCTACGATATTCAAGAACGAGATAGCTTCAGTTTCAAACCCAATTGCTGGCGTCGAGTTCGATTCATCCGTTGAAATCCAAAGTATAACTTGCAAGACGGCATCAAGTTTGAATTGATGCTTTGCCTCAACAATTTTTTCAGCGTATGGGAGCAAGCGTGCGATTAGCACGCTAGACACTTCGTAGATGTCAATGACGTCATTCTCTAACTTGCCTGACGAAACCCGCCAACTTGACTGTTTCGGTAACGGCAGTGCTTTTCGACGAACAGACGTCGGTTCGATGCCCACAAAATGCGTGAGTTCTTCAGGCTCGAAGTTGTCCCCATAGAGTGCAAAGTAAACTTCTCCAGTATTTGTCACGTCGCACTCCTTGCCTCAACAATAAAACGCGACTGCCGCAAACTCGTTGCCACAAGGGCGCTCGAGATTGCGGCAGCCACGTTTAAGCCAGCTCACGCAAAATTCAGCTTGCTCACAGATTCAACTTATCCACCAACTCCTGCACCGAGGCCGCCGATTTGTGCAGCGCCGCGCGCTCGTCCGTGGTCAGGTTGATCTGGATGATTTCTTCGATGCCGCCCGCGCCAATCTTGACCGGCACGCCGACGAACAGGCCGTTGATACCGTATTCGCCTTCGAGCAGCACGGCGCAGGGCAGAATCTTTTTCTTATCTTTCAGGATCGCCTCGACCATTTCGACCGCCGCCGCAGAAGGCGCGTAGTAAGCCGAGCCGGTCTTGAGCAAACTGACGATCTCAGCACCGCCATTGGCCGTGCGCGTCACGATCTGTTCAACGACTTCTTTCGGCAACAACTCCGTGATCGGAATGCCCGCGCAGGTGGAATAGCGCGGCAGCGGCACCATCGTGTCGCCGTGCCCGCCCAGCACGAAGGCCGTCACGTTCTCGACCGACACGTTCAAGGCCTCGGCCAGAAAACAGCGCATGCGCGCCGAATCCAGGATGCCGGCCATGCCCAGCACGCGCTGCTTCGGGAAGCCGGATTTTTTCCACGCCACCTGCGTCATCGCGTCCAGCGGATTCGAGACGACGATGATGATGCAGTTGGGCGAATGCTTGACGATCTCCGTGGTCACGCTGGCGACGATGCCCGCATTGGTGTTGAGCAGATCGTCGCGGCTCATGCCCGGCTTGCGCGCGATGCCCGACGTGATGACGACCACATCCGAATTGGCCGTCTCTTTGTAGCCATTCGTGCCGACCAAACGGCTGTCGTAGCCTTCGACCGGCCCAGCCTGCGCCAAATCGAGCGCCTTGCCCTGCGGCATGCCTTCGATGATGTCCACCAGCACGACATCGCCCAGTTCCTTTGAAACCAGCCAATGCGCCGTCGTCGCGCCCACATTGCCCGCCCCCACAACGGTGATTTTCTTTCTAGCCATAAAACCTCCAAGGGAGAGGTAGGGGCTAGGGGCCAGTAGTATTTCAACTAGCCCCCAGCCCCTAACCCCAAGTCCCTCTCATTCACATATTCTCAATAATCGCGTCCGCAAATTCGCTCGTCTTGACCTTGGTCGCGCCCTCCATCTGGCGTTCCAGGTCGTAGGTGACGCGCTTCTGGTCAATCGTTTTGACGATGCCGTCCGTGATGAGTTTGGCCGCTTCGTCCCAGCCCATGTGCTCGAACATCATCACGCCCGACAGCATCACCGAACCCGGATTGATCACATCCTTGTCGGCATACTTCGGCGCGGTGCCGTGCGTAGCCTCAAACACCGCCGCGTTATCGCCGATGTTCGCGCCCGGCGCCAAGCCCAAACCGCCCACCTGTGCCGCACAGGCATCCGACAGGTAATCGCCATTCAAGTTTGGCGTAGCGAGGACTTGATATTCATCAGGCCGCAGCAATACCTGCTGGAACATCGCATCGGCGATGCGGTCGTTGATCAGGATTTTGCCCTCTGGCATCTGGCCGTTGTGGTCTTTCCATAATTCGTCTTCGGTGACGATGTGCGCGCGGAACTCTTCTTTGGCGAGTTGATAGCCCCAATCACGGAAAGCGCCTTCGGTGTACTTCATGATGTTGCCCTTGTGCACGAGCGTGACGACGGTCTTGTGGCGCGCGATGGCGTATTTGATCGCGCGGCGCACCAGGTTTTTCGTCGCCGTGATCGAGATGGGCTTGATGCCGATGCCCGAATCCTCGTTGATGTTATAGCCGTAGTCCTTCAAGAACTCGATCAGCTTCTTCGCACGATCAGAGCCTTCCTGGAATTCGATGCCCGCGTAAACATCCTCGGTGTTCTCACGGAAGATCACCACGTCCAGCTTCTCAGGATGTTTGACCGGCGCGCCCACGCCGTTGAAATAACGCACCGGGCGCACACAGGCGTACAGGTCAAGCACCTGGCGCAACGTCACGTTGAGCGAGCGTATGCCGCCACCCACCGGCGTCGTCAACGGCCCCTTGATCGCGACGACGAAATGCTGAATAGCATCGAGCGTGCCCTTGGGCAGCCATTCGTTGAACTTGGTAAAAGCTTTTTCGCCCGCGAAGATTTCGTACCAGGCGACGCGGCGCTGCCCGCCGTAGGCCTTCGCAACAGCCGCGTCAAACACGCGCACCGACGCGCGCCAGATGTCGCGTCCGATGCCATCGCCTTCGATAAACGGGATGATGGGATTGGCGGGGACAACAAGCTGACCGTTCTCCACGGTGATGCGCTTGCCGTCGGTGGGGGTCTCGCTTCCATTAAAGACAGGCATGAAAAACAACTCTCCTTGGGACTTCTAATAAGGCAGGACTTACGCAAATGCAGCCGTGTCAGTAGCCCGACCGTAAGGAAGGGCTTGGATTTCGTGAAAAAAGCCCTTGCTCACGCGCGGGCTACCGACACATGCGTAA
>JAYUCP010000477.1:0-9215 GCA_043740245.1 Acidobacteriota bacterium
TTCCGGCACGCCTGCCGCGAGCAATTCGGTGGCGATGCCATCTTCGGTCAAATCATGTTCAATCCAGATTTTGCCATTGCGCAGCCGCACGTAGACCTGCAGGTTACGAACGCGTTTGTGTTCAGCCCAGCCGAGGTCGAAGAGTTGATAGTGGCCGCGCGCTTCGTCCGCGATCAGCAAGGATTCAATGCCAGGTTTGGGAAAACGCTTGGCTAATTCCAAATGCGCCGTCAACGTGTCTTTGATAAGTTGGCGGTAACGGGTCAGCTTATCCATTGTTGAACCTCCTCAGTGTCGAGTTTGATGATCAGCAGCAAGATGGGCGTGTCTTGCACGATAAAGCGAATGCCGCCCAGGTTGAAAAAATCGTCGTACACCGCTTCGCTCACAGCGAGATACAACTGGTATTCCGGCGCGGTTTGCCGCAGCAGCTTTTGTCAAAGCGTGTATTGGCCGAGTGCGGCTTCAAACTCGTGGATAAACGAGCGCCCCAGGAAGCTTTTGATTTCAACCACAATTTTGCGGCCCGCCTTTTCGGCGGCGATCGGGGCTTCTGCCGCAAGATCGGCGTAAACCTTCACGCCTTCGTATTCAATCTGGTAAGGGTCGGCTATGATTTGCCAGCCTTCTTTGACCAGCGCGTTTTTGACTGCGTTGTGAATCCTGTCTCTCGCCATAGCCGCAGTATAAAACCACGGCTGCGACAAACAAAAGCTCACCACCACGCGCGCGCCTTGCTCAATGCTTCTCTTTCAAACCCTCAGCTTGGTTTTGTTCGAGCCGCAAATCGCCCGCGCGATAGTGCGCGGAGCCGCCTCGCGACGGCCTTGTCCCAAGGTCGGTGGTTCCGATTTAGTTGCCCACCCCGAACGCCCCGCGTATATTCGCCGCCGCAGCCAGCCGCAGTTGCCCGCTGGCTGTCATCTACAAACGACTTACTCACGACTTGGCATGGAACCTGTACTTAGCATCCTCGGCGCGCTCTTCACGGACACTCTCAAAAGTGCCGGCAAAGCGTTGACGAGCGATAAATTCAAACAATTGCGCGCGCGTTTCGCGCAGCTCAAACCTGACGCTGGACAGGCGGTGCAACGCGCGGTTTATACGGCCTATTGGCAAGCCGTCTTGCACGTAATGCACGCCCGCGCCCGCGTCCTGAACATCAACATTGAAGCCATGCTCGCAGGCGATGACTTCAAAGAGTTCTTCGCCGAGTTATGTCAGTTGGGGCAATACGCGTTGGATGCGAGCTTGCCGTCGCCTATGCCTTCGCGCACGAGTTGGCAGCGCGTCTTCAACGTCGCATCAGCGTCCAACCAATTATTGTTGCCGCCTGCGCCCGACGAACGCGAATGGTTGCCGCGCGCCATTCGCAGAGTCTGGGGACATCTCGCCATCATCCGCACGAGCGAAGCCGCGATGCCCGAACTGCCCGCCGGCAACGAGCTTGAACGTTTGCTCGCGCGTCCCTTCACCCACGACGACGCGCGCGAAATCGAATTGCGCGCCGCGCTGCTCAACCGCGTCAGCGCCGACATCGAGAAACTATGCGGCGATTTGCCGGGCGAAGCTCTCATTGAGGCCTTACAAAGCGACTGGCACAACTACTTTCGCGCAGCCTTGCACGCCGCGCTCAACCACGATCAGGCCGTCGCCAACGCGCACCAAAACCAGCAACTCGCCGAAATCCTGTGCCGCTTGCAAGACAACGCCCTCACGCCCGACGCCTTGCGCGCCATGCTCGCCCTCAACAACACGGCGCTCATCCAACGCCTTGAAGACGTTGCCGAAGGCTTGCGGCAACGCGACTACGCCGCCGAAGCGCAAATCTGGCTCGCGCCTTTATTCGCCGCTGCGCAAAACCTCGAACAAGCCTTCGCCGCCTTGCCTTTGGTCATGCGAGAGGGGTTCGACGAAATGCGCGAACGCTTCGACGGATTGGAAGCCAAACTCGGTGGAACGCCCAACGCGCCCAGTGTGCCGCGCGCCGCTCAATTGGCTTACCTGCGTTGGTTGCAAAATAAAATCGTCCGCAATGCAGATATTTGTTACACGCCGCTGGGCGGCGGCGTGGAGGCAATACGCCAACCAATGGAACAGATATTTGAGTTGTATCAGCCGAACCGCGTCAAACAACCCGCCGTGACGCGGTTCCCTGATGCGATTCCGGTGATTCGCAAGCGGCGGCGTGTCGTGCTGTTGGGCGACCCTGGCGGCGGCAAGACGACGACGCTGGGCAAGCTGGCGGCAGAATTGGCGGCAGCGGCTGTGCAAGATGAAGAAGCACCGTTGCCCTTGTTCATTCATTTGGGTTTTTGGACTGCGCCAGCCCAGCCCTTGCGCGATTTTATCGCCGAGCAATTGTGCAACTATGACCCCGACTCAGACGAAGACGGCGACCTCGGCGTTTATCTCGATGTCTTGCTGGCGCAAAAACGCGCCGCCTTGTTGCTGGATAGCTTGAACGAATTGCCGGTTGAGCAACGCCTGCATAAATACCCGCTAGTGCGGCAATTCATCGCGGAATGCTCCCGGCATAACAGCAAATTATTGGCGGTCGTCTCGTGCCGCGAGTTGGATTATAAAGAAGCTGAGTTGGGCTTTGATAAGCTCACCGTCGCTCCGCTTGACTATGTGCAGGTGCGTCGGTTCGTCAAAGGCTATCTGGACGAAGCGTCGGGCGAAGCGTTGTTTTGGAAACTGGCGGGAGAAACGACACACGAATATCACTCCGATTTCATCGCCAAAGTCGGTGCGCAACACGAGCAGGACTTCTGGCGCGGCAGTGAATTGCCCGCTGATACGAACTGGTCGTATGAGCATGAGTGGGGCAACGAAGATAACCGCTGGCTGTATTGGCTCAAGCAACGGGCGAAACCCAGCAGCCAAATGCAATTGGCCAGCAATCCCTTGCTGCTTTCGATGCTGACGGCTGAGTTCAGCCGGAACGACAACGCGCTGCCTGACAATCGCGGCGAGTTGTTCCGCCAGTTCGTCGAAGGGCTGTTGCAACGCGAACGCGAGCGCAACCTCATCACTGCCGACGAATGCGACCAGGTGATCGGCGGACTGTGCAAAGTCGCCTTCGCTATGCAAACGCGACTCGATGACAAAGGCAAAGCCCGTACCGCATTGCCTAAAACCGAAGTCAAGACGCTGCTCGGCGCGCGGCTGCTTTATCTCGCCCACAACGTCACCCTGCTCAAGTTGGGCGAACAGGTGCGCTTTTCGCATCAGTTGTTTCAAGAGTATTTCGCCGCCAAATACATGTATGACAAGTTCTGCGCTGGCGGCTGGCGCGCTGACGAAATCTGGCCGCGCGACGCCTGGTGGAAGAGCACGAACTGGGAAGAGGCTACGATTCTTTTTGCGGGCCTTTATGAAGACTGTACGCCCGTCGTTAATTGGCTGGCCGACGCTCAACCTGAACTGGCAGCACGTTGCATCAACGAAAGTGGCGCGGTGTTGGCAAAAGCTACGTGTGAGGCCACGCTCGAACAGTTGCGTGAAAAATGGCTGCCACGCCTGACCGACGTGCACAGCGACCCTGAGCCGCAAGCCCGCGCCGCCATCGGACGCGCGCTCGGCCAACTCAACCTCGACAACCGCGAGAACGTCACCGGCGTCACCCGCGACGGCCTGCCCAGCATTGATTGGGTAGAAATTCATGGCGGCGAGTTTCAGTACGGCGCTGAAAAGCAGGCTGACGATCCCGATTGGTATACGCCAGCCAAGCCGCAGCGGCTCACGTTGCCTACGTTTTGGATGAGCCGCTTTCCCGTGACCAATGCACAGTTCCAAACCTTTCTCGATGACCCGAAGGGTTACGCCGATGCGCGTTGGTTTGCGGGACTCGCGGCAGACGAAGACGAGCGACGCATCGAGGAACCTGGTTTCAACTTCCCCAACCATCCGCGCGAAACGGTGAATTGGTATCAGGCGCTGGCCTTTTGCCGTTGGCTATCGTGGCGTATGGGCGGCGGCTTCGATTTGAAACGCGTGGACAAGTGGGCGGTTAGATTGCCGACGGAAGTTGAATGGGAGCGTGCAGCGCGCGGCGTGACGGGCTTGATTTACCCTTACGGCAATGAGTTCAAAGCCGAACAAGGTAACGTTGGCGAAACCGGTATTGGAAAGACGAGCGCCGTGGGAATTTTCCCTGACGGAAAATCGCCTGACGGCGTGTTGGATATGAGCGGCAACGTGTGGGAATGGTGTCTGAGCGAATACAGAAAGCCGGAAGTGAAACCGCAGCTTGATGCGCGCAAAGAAAAGTTGAACACGGATACAAATCGTGTCCTGCGGGGCGGCGCGTGGTTCTACGACAATGATTTCGTGCGTGCCGTCTTTCGTTACTACTACTCGCCGGGCCTCCGTCACGGCGATTCCGGTTTTCGGCTGGTGGTGGCGCGTCCCCCTTCTTGATCGGCTCTGACCACTGTTCCTGGGGCGGTGCGCGAAGCGCAGGTGCGTATGCACCAGCCCCCTGCGCCGCTTTGGGCGCAGCCAAAAATTTTTTGGGAATGGGGCTTAGGCAGGTTTCAAGCGGCGACGGGTTCGGCGTATTGGCGTTCCTGGGGATGTTGAAATGCCAGCACGATGTCGGCAGCCGGCACGCCCGCCGCGAGCAGTTCGGTGGCCAAGCCGTCTTCGGTGGCGTCGGCTTCGATGTGGATTTTGCCGTCTTTGAGGCGCACGTAAAGCATCAGCCATTCGACGCGCCGGGCTTCGTGCCAGCCGATTTTGAGCAGCATGAAATGCCCGCGCGCTTCATCCACGATCAACACCTTGTCCACGCCGGTGGCCGGGTAACTGGGACGGGGCTGCGCGTAATGTTCCAGCAGTTGCCGCAGCAGTTGGCGGTAATGCGTCAGCTTTTCCATAACACAATCTCCTCGGTTTGCAGATTCACGATGAGCAAGCGGGCGGGAAAGCGTTGCAGAAACCGTTGCGCGATGCGCAGCTTCTGCAACTTGCCCCAGACCGCTTCGCTCAAGGCGAGATAGAGTTGATGTTCGGGTGCGACGGCTTCCAGGCACATCAGGTACATCTGATATTGGCCGACCGCCGCCTGCAATTCATGGACGGGCGAAGCGCTGAGAAAGCTTTTGATCTCGACGACGATCTTTTCGCCCGCGCGCTCGGCGGCCAACGTGCGATCAGCCGCAAGATCGGCGCGCAGCACGGCGTCTTCGTACTCAATCTCGAACGGGTCCGCCGTGATTTCCCAGCCGTCTTTGACCAGGGCGTTGCGCACCGCGTAGTGGATTTTGTCCCGCTTAGACATAGCCGCACTATAAAACTGCGTCACTGCGCAGTAAAGCTTCACAGCCGGTACCGCACCTTCTTCCCTGGCTTCCGCTCTTCCACATCCACGTTTTGCAAGCGCATGCTCACATCCGCCGACATCTCCCAGCCAGAACGCTCGCCGCGCAACAGCTTCGGATAAGCCGCCGCCGCGATCATCGCGGCGTTGTCGGTGGTGTAAATCGGCGCGGGGATGTAAGCAGGGACTTTCAATTCATCCGCCAACCCGCGCACGGCGGCGCGCAATTCGCTATTGCAGGCGACGCCGCCCGCCAGCAGCAAGGTGCGCGGTTGATAAATCTGCGCGGCCTTGCGCATCGAACGCACCAGCGCGCGCACGACGGCGTTTTGAAACGAAGCGCAGAGGTCGAGGATTTGCTCGGATGGATTGGCCGGATCAGCGACCGGTTCGATCGCGTGTTCGCGCACGTGGCGCAACACGGCGGTCTTCAAGCCGCTGAACGAATAATCCAGCGGCTGATCTTTGATTTCGGCCAGCGGGAAGATGATCGCGCGTTTGTTGCCGCGCGCGGCCAGCCGGTCAATCACCGGGCCGCCGGGATAGCCGAGGCCGATCAGTTTGGACACTTTATCAAACGCCTCGCCCGCCGCATCATCGCGCGTGCGGCCCACGACTTTGTAGCGTTCGGCTGCGGGCAGCAAAAACAGATTCGTATGTCCGCCCGACACGACCAGCGCCAGCGCCGGGTATTCGACCGGCGGATATTCAAACGCGACCGAATAGACGTGGCCTTCGATGTGATTGACGCCGAGGAAGGGTTTGCCCGCAGCAAAGGCCGCGCCCTTGGCGAAGTTGATGCCGACGAGCAGGGAACCGACCAGCCCGGGGCCTTGGGTGACGGCGATAGCGTCAATCGTCTGATGCGTGACGCCGGCTTGTTGCAAGGCTTCGGCGACGACGCCTTCGATCTTTTCCAGATGCTCGCGCGAGGCGAGTTCGGGCACGACGCCGCCGTAGCGTTGATGCGTGGCGATCTGCGAATAGATGACGTTTGAACGCACGCGCGCGCCGTCTTCAATGACGGCGGCGGCGGTTTCATCGCAGGAGCTTTCGATGCCTAAAATCAGCATAAAAATCAAAAGGCAAAAGGCAAAAATCAAAAATCAAAAATGGTTTTGCGTCACGTTGCACTCACTTCGTTTTGCTCGTGCCTTTGGCGGTTGCGACAGCCTTTGAGAGCATTGCGCGAAGCTGTCTGGATTCGTCAATCAAATCTTTCGCTTCCTGGTTGGTCATCACGCCGGCGCGTTCGAGCACGCGTAACCAATAGTTCGTTTCACGGATCTCTTTCAAAGCGATTTGCAGCTTGTGCACGAAATCGTTGTGCGACTCCGCGCCTTGTGCCTCTTCATAGTTTGCGCCCACCGAAGTCCCACTACGCAGCAGTTGATCGCCAATGCGTTTACCAATTAAGTTGTTTGGCAGTATCTGCACGAACCGCACGATACGCGCTGCAAATTCGAGCAATCGTTCATCGAGGTCTCGTGGCGCTGCCATATTTTTGCCTTTTGATTTTTGCCTTTTGCCTTTTGATTTATCCGACCGGTTGCCGCCGGATCACGACCATCGTCGCGTCGTCTTTCAGCGCATCGTAGCCCGGTTGGGCGCAATCAAAGATGCGGTGGCACAGCGTGGTGACTTCGGCGCCGGTGAATTCCGCGGCCAGGCGCGCGATTTCGGCGATGCCTTTGTCGCGCTCGCTGGTGACTTTGCTGTAAAGGCCGTCGGTGAAAAACAGCAGCAGGTCGCGCGCGGCACAGGGCACGACGCTTTCGCTGAACGTCGCGTCAGCGTTGACGCCGAGCGGCGCATTGTTGATCGGCAACTGAAATTGTTCTGACTTTGTGCGCTGGATGATCGGCAGGTGTCCGGCGTTCAGATAACGCATCTCTTCGCCTTCCCACTCAGCCAGCACGCAGGTGAACGGGCGCGCGCCGGCATAGAGTTCATAGACGATGCTGTTCAATTCGGCAGCGATCTTCGGTAACTCAGGTTCGCGGTTGACGACCAGCAGCAGTTGCTGATGAATGCGCGCGAGGTGGCCCAGCGCTTCGACGCCGCGGCCCGGCAGGTCGCCGACGATCAGCAGCGGGCCGCGCGGCGTGCTGAAGATGTGGAAGTAATCGCCCACCGTTTCAGTACCCGCGCCATGTTTGGACGAAAACCAGACCTGCGGCAAATCCACAATCGGCGGCGGCATGAATAGCTGGTGAATCTGCGCCGTCAGTTCATACTCCTTTTGCTGCGCGCCAGCCGCGAAGCCTTGCTCGGCCACTTGATGCGCCAGCTTGGTCAGCAAGGTTTTGGGGTTGAACGCGGCGTTGAAGCCGACGAAGGTGGTCAATGCGAGCGCCGCGACCTTGAACCACGGCGGGCTGCCGCCATACCACGACAACGCCAGGCAGCCCAGCGTGGCGTAGGCTCCAGCCTTCAGCACGAGCGCGGCGTTGTAGCGCGCGGCGGCGGCCACGAGAATCGGGAAATAAAACAGCACCAGGCCGCCACCGTAAAAGGGAAAGAAGCCCTGCACGATGAAGGCCAGCAGGCTGACGTGCACGAGCGTGATGTCAATCAGCGTCATCATGTCTTGCGCGCCGCTTTTCGCGCGCAACTTCCCGGCGAAAAAGGCGACGCCCCAAAGGGCGGTGATGAACAGATACATGCTCGTCACGCGCCCCGCGTATTGCCACGTCCAGAGCGCGGCGGCCAGCGAAGTGAACGACAGACCAAGCCGCACCTGGCTGGCCAGGCGCTCGGTTTCAGCGGCGTGCTGGTTCAATAATTGATCGGTTTGCTGGGGCAGACTGTCTTGTAGTTTTTTCATAGGGCAATGCGGTTCAGGGTGAAAATCAAAAGGCAAAAATCAAAAAGCAAAAATGGCGGCGCTGCTTGATTTGCCCGCTTGCCATCGGGCGAATTGATTAGGTGAAATTTTGATGGCGTAAGATAACGCAGCGGGCTGAGGTTGCGCAAAACGCGCGTGCCCGCTGGCGTTTGGCCCGCTACCTGCAAATGAATCCGCCGCCCGCAACCGCTTCGTAGCTTCACACGTTGACCACCTTTCAACCGGAGAGTGTTTATGGCTGATTCAAATCCTCCTCCATCTGGCCGCCGCAAACGCGGGCGCTGGTTTGTGCTGGCGCTGCTGGCGGGCGCAGTGGGCTGGGCTGTTTATGATCTGTACGTCCCGCGCCAGACCAAGCTGCGCGAGTTCGATCCGCACGAAGTCGCGCGCATCGAGACCGCGATGTGGCGTTCGTATTACGCCAAGGAGCGGCTGGCGCTGTTCACGCAATTGGCCGAATTGATGCGCACGCAATATCGCATGACCTTTGCGCGCTCGAACGAAGCGGCCTATCAGGCGGCCAAGGCGGCCTTTGTGTTCAAGGAAGGCAAGCAGCGCGCGGATTATGAAAAGGCGCTGCCGAACCTGCGCAACTTTTACCGCGACATCCGCGCGCAGAGCGATACGCCTTTTGATGTCGAACGCGCCGCCCAACTGGAACTGGAATGGTGGATCATCCATCGCCAACGCGCGCAACATCAGCCCGGCGATTTGGATCGTTCATTAGCTGAATTGCAGGCTGAACTCTTTCAACTGCCCGCCGACAAATTCATGGAGCACGCCCGTTTGCGCGCCGAAGCGATGCTCATCCGCGATGACAAAGCCGAAGCGGGCGGTGTGAGCGAAGCCGATTGGCGGCGCATTGATGACTTGCTGCAGCGTTCGTGGCAAGCGTTGTGGCAGGCGGTCAATGGCTAGTATTCCATCAAGCTGAAAATGAGGGACGCAACGTAGGGGCAGACCTGCGTGTCCATGTGGCTAAAGCTAAGCCATAACCCTACTGCGCTGAAATAGTTCTTTGAGAACCCAATCGTTCAGGAT
>JAYUCP010000478.1:0-3794 GCA_043740245.1 Acidobacteriota bacterium
TTTAACGCTACGTTGGCGAAGCCCTTCAAGTGGACTTACAAAGGACGACCGCTTCAGGTCTAAACCAGAGGTAGAATTTCAGGAAAGCTCCACTAGTACCCCATCAAGCTGAATTTGAGGGATACCGAAATCGCACCAGCCCAGTGGGGCAGGTTCCGAATCTGCCCCACATCCATCATTTCCAGCTTGACGGAGTGCTAGTGATGATTGAAAGCAAACCAGCGACTGCCCTGCCCTGCCGCGTTCTCAAATCAACAATAACGCCAGGCTCGCCAATGTCATCAACACTGCTGTGAGCCAACCAATCCAACGCAACCAAGGCGGATTGACGCGCTTCCCCATCACCTCAGGATCGCTGGTCAGCAGCACGATCAACACCAATAACGGCGGCGCGAGTACCCCGTTGACTATCGCCGCGATGAACAAAATACGCACGGCATTGAAATGCAGATAATCCAACGCCAGACCAAACAGGACGGCCGCCGCCACCACACCATAAAATTTGGCAGACGCGCGCGGGCGATCATCCAAAGAACCACGCCAATGCAAAGCCTCCGCAATGGCGTAGGCGGCAGAGCCTGCCAAAACAGGCACGCCCAGCATGCCGGTTCCAACCAAGCCGATGGTGAAAAGCAAATAAGCGCATCGCCTGCCAAAGGGCGCAAGGCCTCTGCCGCCTGCCGCGCCGTTTCGATGTTGTGTTGTCCGGTCTGATGCAACGTCGCGCCGGTCGTCAGGATGATGAAGTACATCACGACACCGGCGAAGAACATGCCGGAAAAAACATCGGCGCGCGCCGTATGCAATTCAAGCTCGCTCGCCCCGCGCCGTTGCGCCAGCGTCACCCGGCCGAGCGCGCGTCCCTCTTCGACTTCCTGCGCGGCCTGCCAAAAGAAAAGATATGGTGAAATCGTCGTGCCTAAATCAGAACACGCAACATTGGGACACCGTGTCAGTAGCCCGACCGTGAGGGAGGGCAGGCTTGTGGTCAAACCCAAGCGGTCTGACTGGACGGCGCGCCCTCCCACACGGTCGGGCTACTGACACGCCTGCCGCGACTGTACCAATCTTGTGTGGTTCGATTTAGACAGTTTGCGCTACCCTTGCCATGCCGCCCATTGTTCCTGAAGCGCCCTCACGCGAAAACGTGATGGGCCCGCTACTTGCAATGCCGTATTTCATCTGGCCGCCAAATCGCGGACAATGCCGGCGTTTGAATTCTGCTGACACCCTTTACGAAGCACGCGCTCATCCAGAGCGCAGACAAGAGGCACCGCTATGAAACGAATACTGATCTTCCTCGCGTTGCTGTGCGCAATGGCGCTAACAAACCACGCGCAGACGCGGACAAAACAAGCCAAGGTTGCTGCTAAAGCGCCTGGCAAAGCACCCGGCAAAGTGCTCAACAAAGTTGCCGACAAGGTTGCGCCGCAAGCTTATGCCTTTCCGCTTTCCGCCGTGCGTTTGCTCGACGGCCCGTTCAACGCCGCGATGCTGCGCGATCAAAAGTATCTGCTCGAACTCGACAGCGACCGGTTGCTGCATATGTTCCGCGTGACGGCGGGCTTGCCGAGCAGCGCCAAACCGCTGGGCGGTTGGGAAGCGCCCGAGGTCGAATTGCGTGGCCACAGCCTCGGCCATTACCTGTCGGGCCTGGCGCTGATGTATGCCAGCACGGGTGACGAACGTTTCAAGACCAAAGCCAACGCCGTCGTCGCCGAACTCGCCAAGGTGCAAACCGCGCTCGCGGCCAAAGGTTATAACGCGGGCTATCTCGCGGCCTTTCCCGAAGAGTTCTTTGACCGCGTAGAGAAACGCCAGCGCGTCTGGGCGCCCTATTACACGATCCACAAACTGCTGGCCGGCTTGCTGGATGTCTATCAGCATTGCGGCAATCAACAGGCGCTCGACGTGCTGAAACGGCAAGCCGACTGGGTCAAGTTCCGTGTTGACCGCCTCAGCGATGAACAGCAACAGGCCGCGCTGCAAACCGAATTCGGCGGGATGATGGAGGTGCTCGAAAACCTTTACGCCGTCACCGGCAATGCCGATTACCAGCGCCTCGCGCGCAAGTTCGATCACCGGCGCGTGCTCGATCCGCTGGCGCGCGGCGAAGACCCGCTCAACGGCTTGCACGCGAACACGCAAATCCCCAAGGCCATCGGCGCGGCGCGCGATTATGAATTGTCAGGCGAACAGCGTTATCACGACATCGCCAGCTTCTTTTGGGAGCGCGTTGTGCACCAGCGCTCCTTCGTCATCGGCGGCAACAGCGACGGTGAATCGTTCTTCCCGCCCGAAACCACGTCGAAACATCTGGGCGCAGAGAGCACTGAGACTTGCAACACCTACAACATGCTCAAACTGACGCGGCACCTCTTCGCCTGGGAGCCGTCGGTTGAGAAGATGGATTTTTATGAGCGCGGTTTGTACAACCACATCCTCGCTTCGCAAGACCCGGCGACGGGCGGCTTTTGTTATTACGTGCCGCTCAAGCCGGGCGCGTTCAAAACCTATTCGACGCCGGATGATTCGTTCTGGTGCTGCGTCGGCACGGGGCTGGAAAATCACGCGAAGTATCCCGACACGATTTACTTTCACGGCGATCTTCAAGGCAATCGGGCGCTCTACGTCAACCTCTTCATCGCTTCGGAATTGAATTGGAAAGAGCAGGGAATCAGCTTGCGCCAAGAGACGAGCTTTCCCGAAGACGACACGACGCGGCTGACGATCAAAGCGGCACGGCCTGTCAAACTGGCCCTGAAGCTGCGCTATCCGCAGTGGGCGCAAAACGGTGTTACGCTGAGGCTCAACGGCAAAGCGCAAACCGTCACGGACAAGCCCGGCAGTTACATCACGCTTGATCGTATCTGGAAAACCGGCGACACCGTGCAACTCAGTTTGCCCATGAGTTTGCACCTTGAAGCCATGCCCGACGATGCGAGTATGGTTGCGATAATGTTTGGCCCCATCGTGCTGGCGGGCGATTTGGGCCGCGTTGGATTGGATGACGCGCGCCGTTACGGCCCCAGCGCGCCTTTGCTGGGCCGCGTCAAACCCATCGAGATTCCCGGTTTCATCGGCGCGGTCAAAGACGTGCTGCCCAAAATTCAACCCATCCCCGGCGCGCCGCTGATTTTCAAAACGGTCGGTCTGGCGCGGCCCCACGATGTGACGCTGCTGCCGTTCTATCGCGTCTTTGAACCGCGTTACACCGTGTACTGGAAAGTTTACCCAGCCACGGAATGGGACAAGCGCCGCGCCGAACTCGCCGCCGTCGAAGCGCGCCGCCAAACCATCGAACGGCAAACCGTGGACGCCGTGGACATCAACGACCCCGAAAATGAACGCGCGCACAACCCCCAAGGCGATGGCCTATTCGACGGTGAATTCGACGGCAAACGCTGGCGCAGCGCGCGCAACGGCTGGCTCAGTTATGAGTTGAAGACCGAAGGCGACAAACCGCTCACGCTGGTCTGCACCTTCCGCGGCAGCGAAGGCCGTTTGCGCGCCTTTGATATTTTGGTGGATGGCGTGCGAGTCGCCACGCAAACCCTGGACATTCATCCGGGCGAGTTGTTCGACTATGAATACCCGCTGCCCGCCGCGCTGACGCAGGGCAAAAAACGTCTCACGGTGAAATTCCAAGCGCGGCCCAATGCGCAACTCGCCAGCATTTTTGATGTGCGGGTGGCGCGGCTTGAAAAGTAAGCTGAAGCCTGTGCGTAAAAGAAATGCCAGCAAAGCAGAGGAAATAGCTACGCGGATGACGCGGATGCAGCGGATTTCCGCGG
>JAYUCP010000479.1:0-9204 GCA_043740245.1 Acidobacteriota bacterium
TCATCGAAGAGTTACACCAAGTCCGCGAGCAACTCGCCAAAGAATTCAACTACGACGTATTCGCCATCGTCGCCGATGCGCGAGCGCGACAGGTGCAAACGGGTCATCCCGTGGTGTCGTTCGCGCAACCGCGGACCGCGCCTGTGACCCCTGTTGTCGCTGAAAGTGAGCGGGAACGCCTGGCCGCTTAAAGCGCGGACTGCCTCGGAGGACGACAGAGTGACCGGCAATCCGATTATCGAAGAGCTTCATCAAATCCGCGCGGAGTTTGCCGCGCGCTTCAACTATGACATCACCGCGCTGGTTGAATACTTGCGGGAACAACAGGCGCAAGCAGGCCAACCCGTCGTTTCCTTCAGCGCCAAGCAGGTGGTTTCTGATGGAGAGGTGATTGAAGAACGCGCAGCTTGACTCACCAAGTCACGGAGCTTCCCCCAATGCCCAAACCCAACGACCGCATCGGCCCTTATCAACTCATCCGCCGCCTCGGCAAAGGCTCGTTCGCCGAAGCCTGGCTGGCGCGCAACGCCACCGTGCGCAACGCCCGCGAGGTCGTGCTCAAAATCCCGCTCGCCGACGAGTTGGACGTGGACGCGCTGTTGCAGGAAGCCACGCTCTGGGCGCGCGCCACCGGCCACCACGGCCACGCCAACGTGTTGGAGTTTATCGAGGCGCGCGTCTTCGAGCAGCAAGCCGTCATCATCAGCGAATACGCGCCCGGCGGTTCAATGGAACAGTGGCTGAAAGAGCACGGCGGCGGCGCGCCTTCGATTGACGAGGCGCTCGAAATGGCGCGCGGCATCCTGAGCGGGCTGGCCTATCTGCACAGTGGCAAGATCATTCACCGCGATCTGAAACCGGCCAACATCCTGTTGCAAGACGCGACGCCGCGCATCGCTGATTTCGGCCTCTCGCGCGTGGTGAAAACCAGCATCCACAGCAAGGTGGTGGCGGGCACCTGGGCCTACATGGCGCCCGAAGCTTTCAAGGCCGTGCGCAATGAACAGACCGATCTCTGGTCGGTGGCGGTGATCCTGTATCAAATGCTGGCGGGGCGGCTGCCGTTTTGGGCGGATGACCGGCCCAGCCTGATGGACGTGATTCGCACGCGCGAGCCGAAGCCTTTGCCCGCCACGGTGCCCGATTGGCTGTGCGACGTGCTGGCAAAGGCTTTGCAGAAGAATGCGGCGGAGCGGTATCCTTCGGCGACGGAGTTACGCGAGGCGTTGACGCCTGAACCGCGCATCACGGTGCCGCAGCCGCAACCGCTGCCTCCGCCCGCACCCAGGCCGCGACCATTGCCGCCGCCCATCCGTGTTGCGCCGCCGATTGAACCCGCGCCCGTGCCTGCCGTTGATCCGTATCGCACGCACCTGACCACGAAGCTCAAAACCGTGCCGCGCCGTTTGCGCGTGTGGCTGCCCGTGGGGCTGGCTGGTTTGTTGGCCGTGGCGGGCGTCAGCTATTGGGCGGTGCAGAAGCCGGGCGAAGAGTCAGTGCCAGGCTCCGGCCTGATTGCCAGTCAACCTTTGCCCGCGCTGGGCCGTGAATTCAGCGAAACCGTCAACGGCGTCAAGCTGGCAATGATCCGCGTGCCCGCCGGTTCGTTTCAGATGGGTTCGCCCGATGGGCAGGGGAGCAACGACGAACATCCGCAGCATCCTGTCAAGCTCGCCGACTTTTACATGGGCAAGACCGAAGTCACGCAGGCGCTCTGGCAAGCCGTGAGGGGCAACAATCCGGCGCGCTTCACGGGCGATCTCAATCGTCCAGTTGAGCAGGTCTCGTGGGAAGATGCGCAAGCCTTCTGCCAAAAGCTGAGCGGGCTGACGGGCAAAACGTATCGGCTGCCGAGCGAGGCTGAATGGGAGTACGCCTGCCGCGCGGGCACGACGGGTGATTATGCGGGCGAGTTGGAGGCGATGGCTTGGTACAGCAACAACGCTGGTAGCATAACGCATCTGGTTGGGCAGAAACAGGCGAACAAGTTTGGGCTTTACGACATGCACGGTAATGTGTGGGAATGGTGCGAAGATGTTTGGCACGACAGCTACAACGGCGCGCCGGCTACTGGCGCAACTTGGTTGAGTGGCGGAGACTCAAGTCGCCGGGTGCTGCGCGGCGGTGCGTTCTACGTCAATGATTCGAGCTGCCGTTCGGCCTATCGTGGTGGGTACGTACCCGGCGGCCAGTACTTCAACTACGGTTTTCGTGTGGTGGTCGCTCCGAGGACTCTGTAGCCCTCTGCCCTCTTACCCTCTTACTCTTTTACCTATGCGCGAAGCGCATGAAATTTTTTCGAGAAATTGAACCATGCAAAAGCTGAAGCAAATCCCGCCGGGCGAAGTGCCCAAACCTAAAAAAGCGCCGCCGGGCGAATTGCCGGTCATCGAACAGACGCGCGATTTGATCCTGTGGTATGTTCCGTTGCTCAATCGGCTGCCGCGCGCGCATCGCTACACGCTGGGCGAACGCATCATCACCAGCCTCTATGAACTGCTGGAAGAACTGATTCGCGCGCGCTATGCCAAACAGAAACGCGCGCAATTGGAAGCGAGCAACCTGCGGCTGGAATTATTGCGGCAGCAGGCGCGCTTGCTGGTCTCGTTCAAATTGATAGACGGCGGGCAATTTCAACACGTCTCGAAACTCATCAACACGGTCGGGATCAGCATCGGCAGTTGGCTCAAACAACAAACGGCGGTAACCACGGCGCCGGATTTCGTCGCGTAGCGACGAGGTGAATTTAGCCGTGGGTTTTAACCCACGGAGGAGCGGCGGCGCGTGATTCCGAGTCGCGTAGCGACGGTTGAAACCCTGACGGCAATGCCGGACGCCAATGTTTGCTGGTTTCAATCGTCGCTACGCGACTCCGGGGCTTTGCCATCACCTTCCCGTGGGTTAAAACCCACGGCTAAATTCACCTCGTCGCTACGCGACGGAACACAACTCCCCCCGTCGCTACGTTGCTACGCGACAGAACACAACGCAATCAAGCGGGGCCACGCGGGCTGGTAGCTTCTGCGCAAGCGGAAGGCGAACGTCAGCGCGGCTCCACTCACTTGTCATACCGGCACTGGTCGCACCGAAGTGAGGCCCTAAGGATGGAGGATGCCGAAGATTTACCTCGAAACCAGCTTCATCAGCTATCTGGTCGCGCGCCCCAGCCGCGATTTGATTATGGCGGCGCGGCAGCAGATCACCCTCGACTGGTGGGATCAGGAACGGCATAAGCATGAGTTGTATGCTTCGGAAGTCGTGTTGCGAGAAGCCCAGCGGGGTAATCCAAATGAAATCGCCAAACGCATGGCGGTGCTGGCGAATTTGCCAACGCTGGCTGTCCCAATAGCGGCGGAAGAGTTGGCGATCCTGCTGGTCAAACGGCACGCGCTGCCAGCCAAAGCGGCGGCGGATGCGTTGCACATCGCGGTTGCAACGGTTCACGGAATGGATTACCTATTGACCTGGAACTGCAAACATATCGCCAACCTGACGATGCGCGGCGCGATTGAGCAAAGCTGCCGCGCTGCGGGTTATCAACCGCCGGCCATCGGCACGCCGGAAGAATTTGGAGTGTGAGAAATGTTGGAAGACCCAATCCTCGAGGAACTGCACAAAATTCGTGAAGAGTGGGCGGCGCAATTCAACTATGACATTCACGCCATGGTTGCCGACCTGCGCCAGCGCCAGCAGGCGGAAAACCGCACGGTCGTAACGCTGCCGCCCAAACGAGTGCCGGTGCTCGACCAAGAACTATTTGCTGAGCCAGACGCGAAGGCGCCACTTGCACTGCTTGATTTCCAGCCGATTCAGGTGCAAGGCAACCCGCTTTCGGAAACCGTCATTGAGGAGCGGCGCTGATGAGCGCATACAAGGAGAACAAGATGCAGCTTACAATTAATCTCTCGCAAACAGCTTACGAACAGTTGCTAAGACAGGCGCAAACGCAAGACCGCTTGCCAGCGGAAGTCGCCGCGCAGGTATTGGAAGAAGCGCAAACGCAGCGGCGGGCGGCGTTCTTTGAACGGCTGCGGGCCGCCGGGCGCATCCTGCCGCAAGCGCCCAGCACGGACGAAGCGCGGCCGCCTTTCAAACGCATTGACGTGCAGGGTAAACCCGTTTCCGAGTGCCTCATCGAGGAGCGGCGCTGATGGCGGCCTACTTTTTTGACAGCAGCGCCCTGGTCAAACACTACGTCAACGAGCTTGGCAGCGCCTGGGTTGCCGCCCTGCTTGACGCGCAACCGCGCCATGAAATCGTGATCGCCCAAATCACAGGTGTCGAAGTGGTCGCGGCCTTGGCGCGCCGGGTTCGGGCAGGGATGGTTACTGCCGCTGCCGCCACAGCCGCCATCAATGTCTTTCGCCACGACTTCCGCGCGCGCTATTTCAGTTTGCCCGTCACGCCGCAGCTTATCGAAGCGGCAATGAATCTGGCCGAGTTGCATCGGCTGCGCGGCTACGATGCGACGCAGTTGGCGGCGGTCGTGGATTTTCAGGCTCAAATGACGGCTGACGGCGTCGGCCAACTCACACTCATCTCCGCCGATAACGAACTGAATCAAGCCGCCCAAGCTGAAGGCTTGCTCACCGATGATCCCAATCAACACCCCTGACCGCATCAGACGCTTGGCAATTTGAAACTTGACTCAAAGCTCCGCCAATATCACTTGCGCCCCGCGTGCAATCCTAAACCTCTCTGCTGCTGACTCCTGCCACAACGCCACTTCCCAATACCCTGCACTGCCCAAATACGCGAACAGTTGCTCCGGCTGCGCGGCTTGCGCGAAGTGTGTGCCGAATTGCGTGACGCTTTGTCCGGCGAGATGCAAGACCGGCGGCGTCACGCCCAACGCAACGGCCAGCGGCAATTCATTCGCGGTGAAATTGGTGAGGCAGTTGCCGAAGCGGTCAATATGAATGATCTCGCCGGTGATGGTGTTGGTGCGCGCGCCGACTTGCGGTTGCGGGATGGCGAGGCGGACGTAATCGCCGATCTCCGGCCCGAACGAAGCAGGGTGAATGCCGCGCGCGAGCCAGGCGGCCAGCGGGGCGAAGACATCGCGTCCGTGAAAGGTCGCGCTCGGTTGCGGGCGTTGAAATTCGGGGCGGGTTGCGTGATACACGCGCACTTGCGGTTCACGTGCATAAACAAAGCTAAACAGCCCGTTGTCGGGGCCGACGAAAAAATGCTGTCCGGCTTGGGCGACGATGGGCCGTCGCGCGGAGCCTACGCCGGGGTCAACGACTGCGAGGTGAATCGTGCCGGGCGGGAAGTAGCGGTAACACGCACCGAGCGTGAAGGCGGCGTGCTGAATGTCCTGGGCGGGAATGTCGTGCGTCAGGTCAATGATTTGGGCGGCAGGTTGGAGCGTGAGGATGACGCCCTTGACGGCGGGCACGAAATAATCCGTCGTGCCAAAATCGGTGAGCAGGGTAATCATCGGAAGGATGAAGGATGAGGGATGAATAAGAAGGATGAAGGATGAAGGATGAAGGATGAAGGATGAGTTTTGCACTGGCCTTCATTCCTATTCATCCCTCATCCCTCATCCTTCATCCTTTTATTGCTCGCGTGCCGGGGCCGCGCTGCGAATCAGCATCTCGGTGCCGGGGTCGAGTTGCAGGTCTTTGCTGCCTTGATAAATCACGGAGCCAGCGCCGACGCCAGCGCCGACCGCCGCGCCGATGGCTGCGCCTTTGCCTCCACCCGCCACCGCGCCGATGATGGCGCCGAGGGCCGCGCCGCCGCCGGTGCGCACGGCGGTGTCTTTGGTGCGGCTGCCCGATTCGACATTGCCCTCTTCGTCAACGGTCTTGACCTGTTCGCTTTCATAAACGCGTTCGACTTGCGCGGCAAAGCGCCCGTGCTGGCCGTTGCGCATTTCAATCGAATCGAAGGCGAGCACGAGTTCGGTCTTGCCGGTCAGCTTGCCGGACTTGGTCAGTTTGGCGATGTGGCCGGTGATCGTGGCGTCGGCGTATTCGGATGGGTCGAGCACGATGGCGGTGAATTGATCGCCTTCGCGGTTGGTCTTGGTGCTGATCGGCGTTTGCAGCCTGATTTTCATCTGCACGCCATCGCGCACTACCAACGGCGCGCGCGAACTGGTGGTGCGGCGGTCATCTTGTTTCGGCGCGGGCGCGGGTTCCGCCGTGCGCGCGCGATTGCTGGGCGCGGGCGGTGGTTCTGCCACGTTCGTGGGTTCGGCATGCGCCGCGACATCGGCGGCGACGACCTTGCCCAGATTCGGCGGGATCGCTACGGTATAGCCGCGCCCGAAATAGCCGTCGTCGTAACCCAATTCAAAACCGATTTGATAAGCGTCTTGAAACTCGGCCAGGCTGCCCATCTTTTCGGCATAGCCACGGTCGGCGCGGCGATAGGCTTCGCTGCTTTGCGCATTGCGCGGGCCAGCGTCGTTGAAATCGCTCTTGCCTTTGATGTAGCCGTCTTCGTAGCCATTGCGATAGCCGTGTTGCCACGGGAAGCGATAGGCCGCCGGATCGTTGGTGCGGACGGTCGGGCGCGCTTGGCCCGCGCTGGTGGTGCGGGTTTGCGCTTGCAGGTTGAAAACGCCCAGCGCCACGGCGGCGAGCGCATAAAGAAAAAGGCGGGAACTCACTTTCATTATTGTCTCCTTCTGCGGTTAGTTCACTGCGATTGCGTCAGGGGATTGCCGAAAGGGGTGCTGACTTTCTACAACATTGGCGCGGGCAAAACAAGCACCCTGGGTGCACACGCTTCGCCAGCGTGCGGCGTGGCGTAGGGCGGACTGAAGCTGAAAGAGTAACCTTCGGCTTAGTTCGTCTTGTGCGACGAGCACGCCCAACTCTGCGAGGATGCGTGCGTACCCAGGCTCAGCCAGGCCCAGCTTGGGTTGACAATCGCCCGCTGAAAACTATGCTGGCGGCGCAGGAGAACAGTTATGGCAAACAAGCAAATCTATCTCGACAACAGCGCGACCACGCGCGTGGCTGACGAAGTCGTGCAGGCAATGCTGCCCTACTTCACCGCAGCCTTCGGCAATGCTTCGAGCACGCATCGCTGGGGCCAGCAAGCCAAACAGGCCATCGAAACCGCGCGCCAGCAGGTCGCCCAACTCATCAACGCGCAACCGTCAGAGATCACTTTTCTTTCGGGCGGTACCGAAGCCGACAACCTCGCCATCAAGGGCATCGCCGCTGCGCACGCGGCGGCGGGCAAACACATCATCACCTCTCAGATCGAACATCCGGCAGTGCTGGCTTCGTGCGCAGAACTCGAAAAGCAAGGCTGGTCGGTGACGCGGCTGCCCGTCTATCACGAAGGCATCGTGCGGCTCAGCGATGTCAAAGCCGCGTTGCGCGACGACACGGTGCTGGTCACGCTGATGCATTCCAACAACGAGATTGGCACGCTGCAACCCATCGCCGACATCGCGGCGCTCGTCAAAGCGCGGCGCGCGGCGGGCCAACGGCATTTGTACTTGCACACCGACGCCGTGCAATCCATCGGCAAAACGCCGGTGGATGTGCAGGCGCTCGGCGTTGACTTGCTCGCCTTGACCGCGCACAAATTTCACGGCCCCAAAGGCATCGGCGTGTTGTATGTGCGCAAAGGCGTGCGGCTCACCAGCCAAATGCACGGCGGCCATCACGAACGCGACCGCCGCGCGGGCACCGAAAGCGTCCCGCTCATCGTCGGCATCGGCAAAGCGGCGGAACTGGCGCGGCTGCATCTGGCCGAACGCATGGAGCAGTTGCGCGGGTTGCGCGATTATCTAGAAGCTGGCTTGCTCGAAAAGATTCCCGACATCGCGCGCAATGGCGACGCTCAGCGCAGGCTGCCGCACATCGCCAATTTCAATTTTGAATATGTCGAAGGGGAAGGCTTGCAGATTTCGCTCGACCTGAAAGGCATCGCCGTCTCGACCGGTTCGGCTTGCGCTTCGGGTTCGGTCGAACCGTCGCACGTGCTGGTGGCGTTGGGTTTGAATCAGGACAACGGGCGGGGCGCGCTGCGCTTCAGTCTGGGGAAAGACAATTCGAAGGAAGAAGTGGATTACGTGTTAGAGACCTTGCCGCCGCTGGTCGAAAAGCTGCGCAAGCTTTCGCCCTTGGCCAAGCAGAAACAGATGAATGCGGCGCAGGCCTAAGCTCGACTTTATCCATTTACGATCTTTGAAACAGGAACGGCAGGCCGCGTAAGCTGAAGACATCTTTTCCACGAGAGTCTTCATTATGCCCACACTGCCTGCCGAATTGTTGCCGCTGATCGTAGAGTTTCAACCGCTTTTTTCCAAGTCCGTTTGGGGGAATGAGCAGACCTTGTTGGTCGGCGCGCTCCTCGCTAATGGATAAAGTCGAGCTAATCGGGAAAGGTCGCGCTGATATGGATTGCGCTTGGGTTTCTCGCCATCAATGACCAGCCGGTCAATAAACGCTTCGACCTCAGTTCTGCTAGCGCCGACAGCAACTTCACGGCTGACGACCGTTTCCAGTTCGGCTTCCATCTTGCGGGCCCGCTCACCTTTCGAGCAAGCTGACAATATGAGCAATGCACCAGAGACAACGAAACAGGTTGGGAGAGGATGGAATCGTAAATTCATTGTCGTAACTCGCGCACTAACGCCACAGCCTCACTCGCCAACTGCCGCACGCGATCAAACGCGCCCGCGTTCAACAACTCCGGCTTTACCATCCAACTGCCGCCACAGGCCAGCACCTGCGGAAGCGCCAGATACTGGCCGATGTTTTTCACATCAATCCCACCGGTCGGAATAAATTTGACGTGGGCGTAGGGCGCGCAAACCGCTTGCAAAAACTTGACGCCGCCCGCCGCTTCCGCCGGAAAGAATTTCAAGACCTCGACGC
Organism: Acidobacteriota bacterium; assembly: GCA_043740245.1. Lineage (GTDB taxonomy): Bacteria > Acidobacteriota > Blastocatellia > RBC074 > RBC074 > JACPYM01. Next base: position 8,856 of record JAYUCP010000479.1, read on the forward strand.
CTTTGCTCAGCGCCAATTCGATTTCGGTCGGCGTACAGACGCCGGGAAAGACGGGCGCGCGTTTGGTCAGGCAATGTTCGACCACCAGCGGATTGGTGCCGGGCGAGACGATGAATTCGGCCCCTTCGCCCAAGGCCATGTCTACTTGTTCGGCGGTGAGCACGGTGCCTGCGCCGAGCAGCAATTCCGGGAATCGTTTTTTGATTTGGCCGATGGCGTCCGCCGCCGCCGCCGTGCGAAAGGTGATTTCAGCGCAGGGCAGGCCGCCCGCAAGCAAGGCTTCGGCCAGCGGCAGCGCGTGTTCCAGCTTGGGAATGGCGACGACCGGAATGAGGCCGAGTTGGGCGAT
>JAYUCP010000480.1:0-3785 GCA_043740245.1 Acidobacteriota bacterium
CCGGGAGCGTGCCAATGCCCACGCCTGCGCGTCGCCGATGAAGTCCTGAAAGTTGGCCTTTTCGACGCGCACTACATCCGGCGCGAGCGCCTTGGTCTCCTGCGTGATGAAGGATTGCGCGCCTTCCAGCAGCGCGGCCACCAGCACCACGACCGTCGTTCCAACCACCACTCCGAGGATGGTCAAGCCGGAGCGCAGGCGATTGGACAGGATCGCGCCGACTGCCACGCGCACCGCCTCGTTCCAGCGCATCAACGCTGAAAACCCAGTGACGGCGGCGCGCGGCGCGGCCCGCTTGCCTTCAAACTGTGACAGAGGATGCGCTGGCGCAATGATGATGTTGTTGGCCGATTGTTTCATGCTCAGCCGTTGTTCAGTTGCTCAGCCACCACGCGATGGCGGTAATCAAACATTCGCTGCAATTTGGCGCGCGTGAAGCGGCCCCCCAGCAGTTCGCCCAGCCAGCCCAGCGGCAATGCGTAATCAATCTCATCAATCATCAACGTCGTGCCCCGCGCGGTTGGCTCAAAACAGTGGCGATGATGCCAGTAAGCGAACGGCCCCTGCCGCTGTATGTCGGCGAACAAGTGCGGCGGTTCGAACTCGGTATGCTCGGCCACCCAGCGCCGCCAGAACGGCCCGGTGTAGACTTTGAACACCACGCGCGCACCAGTTTGTATGCCCGTCGCACGTTGCACCATTTCCACGCGCTCCCACGGCGGCGTCAACCGTTCGACCGCGCCCGGCTGTTCGTGCCAGGCGAAGACCGCGGCGGGCGGCGCATCAATTTCGGATTGCTTGCTGAAACGTTGGACTCTCATCGCCTTAAAATCGCGCGCCCAGTCTGATCAGGTGTTGCTCCAGCATTTGGAAGTCTTCGATCAACAGGGCGCGCGTCTTGCCGATTTCTTTGACCAACGCCGCTGTTTGTGTGCCGCCGACCCACAATTCGATTTGGGCGGGCAGCTTGTGCGCGACCTTGTGAATTTCCGTCAGCCCCGCCTTTGCGCCATTGGCTCCGATGAATCCCAGCACCACGGCTTGCGGCGCGGTCTTTTGCGCCGCGACGACAATCTCTTCACCGGGCAAATTGGCTCCCAGATAAACGATGCCCGTGCCGCCGCCCGCCGCCAGCATCGCCGACACCAGAATCCCGAATTCGTGCTGTTCGCCGCTGGGTGTCGCAAACAGTAGTTTGCCGGACGGCGTCGCGCGCCGGTAAAGCGGAATCAGGGCACCCAGCAAATTGCGCAACAAGGCCGAGGTCATGTGCTCCTGCGCGATGCTCAGCCTGCCCGCGTGCCAGGCTTCGCCAACTTCCCGCATCAAGGGCAGCGCGACGCGGTGAACCAGTTCGCGCGGTGGCAAGACGGCGGCCAGCAGCGAAAGTTCGCGTTCCGCTTCCGCATAATCCAGCCGCTCGATGGCCTCCATAACGGAAAGCCGCGCTGGGGCAGGCTCGTGTAGCGAGCGTGCCGCCTTCACTGGCTCAACGCCTTTTGCCGCCGCCGCCGGGCTGACGATGAGGGCCTGCAGGTCTTCATTCTTGAGCGCCGCCAAACGGCCAATCGCGTGGCCTTGTTCCACCGCCGCATTCAACAGGCGCAAGCGCTGCATATCGGCTTCGGTATAAAGCCGCCCGCGCTCATCGCGCTGTGGGGCGACGACTTGATAGCGCTTCTCCCAGGCGCGCAGCGTGTCAATGCTGATGCCAGTTTGTTTGGAAACGGCGCGGATTGGATACAACAACGTTTTCAGCTTCTTCACGTCCATCCTCCTGATAAGTCTCCTGATAAGCAGGATAAGCTTATTTATTTGTCCAGTCAATGTCTATGATAAGAAACGGAATAATTCAGTATTTTTCCTGGACAAAGGCTTGACAGACGATGATCACACTGCTATCTTGCTGCTCGTTGAAGGAGGGAGTAGATGTTTGGCGGGCATAAGTTGTCAGCCGGAGATTCGCTGCCTAACGAGAAAGCTCACATAACAATCAATCCAGGAGAAGAATCGCAATGAACTTCAAGACGAAGATCGCAAGTTTGCTGTTGGCCGGTGTCGTGGCGCTGGGGATAACGCTGGCGCCGGTTGGCGCAAACGGCAAGCACATGAAGATGGACATCGTTGACACGGCCGTGGCGGCGGGCAACTTCAAAACGCTGGCGGCCGCGTTGCAAGCGGCTGGGCTGATCGAGACGTTGAAGGGCAAGGGACCGTTCACCGTGTTTGCGCCGACCGATGAGGCGTTTGCCAAGTTGCCGGCGGGCACGGTCGAAGCCCTGCTCAAGGACAAAGAGAAGTTGACCAAAATCCTGCTCTATCACGTCGTGGCCGGCAACGTCATGGCCAAGGATGTGGTGAAGCTGAAGACGGCGAAGACCGTCCAGGGTTCTTCGGTCAAGATCACGGTTAAGGGCGGCAAGGTGATGGTTGATAACGCGAATGTCGTCAAAACCGACATCGCGACCAGCAATGGCGTTATTCACGTGATTGATAGCGTGATCATCCCCAAATAAGGTTCGCGCTGATGAACCGAGCCGTGCGAAAGCCGGAGTCGCTGACTCCGGCTGCAACACGAAATAACAAAAAGAGCAGGAGATTTTTCAATGGCGAATATCATAGAGACCGCGATTGCGGCAGGCACATTCAATACGTTGGTGGCGGCAGTGAAGGCGGCTGAATTGGTTGAGACGCTCTCAGGGCCGGGACCGTTTACGGTTTTGGCGCCGACCGATGAGGCGTTTGCCAAACTGCCGGCGGGCACCGTCGAGGGTTTGCTCAAGGACATTCCGAAGCTCAAGGCCGTGTTGACCTATCACGTGCTGGCCGGGAAGTTCATGGCTGCTGACGTCATCAAACTCGCGGCGGCCAAGACGGTGCATGGGCAGAGCGTGACGATTGCCACCATCAACGGCGTCAAGGTGGATGGCGCGAATGTGGTCAAGACCGACATCGAGACGGACAACGGCGTGATTCACGTGATTGATAGTGTGATCCTGCCCAAATAACCCCACGCTAAAACGGGGCTGACGAAGCGTCTGGTGGTGTGGCTGGAATTGCTGTTCGATTCCAGCCACGCTCTTGCAAAGCTGAGTCAGAGACATTTCAGATCGAGAAAAGATGCAACCCGGCAATCCTGCTACAACCAAAGTAAACGACCAGCGGCCCATCATCTTGCTGACGGGCGCGACTGGCTACATCGGCGGACGGTTGCTGAAGAACCTGGAGCAGTCCGGTCAGCGCTTGCGCTGCCTGGCGCGCCAGCCGGCCGCGTTGCGTTCCAGCGCGGCGGCGGATACGGAAGTGGTCGCGGGCGACGTGCTCGATCCAAGCAGTCTACGCGCGGCGTTGCAAAGCGTGCACACAGCTTATTACCTGGTGCATTCGATGGGGTCGAGTGGCGATTTTGAAATTGAGGATCGGCAGGCAGCGCAAAATTTTGCCGACGCGGCGCGCGCGGCAGACGTGCAAAAAATCATCTACCTGGGAGGGCTGGGCGAGAGTGAAGAGGGGCTTTCAGCGCATCTTCGCAGCCGCCATGAAGTCGGTCGGATCTTGCGGGAAGCCGGAGTTCCCGTCATCGAATTCCGGGCTTCGATTGTCATCGGCTCCGGCAGTCTCTCCTTTGAGATGATTCGCGCCTTGACCGAACGCTTGCCCGTGATGATTGCGCCGCGCTGGGTCGCCACGCCCTCGCAGCCCATTGCGATTGAAGATTTACTGGCTTATTTGGTCGAGGCGCTGGCCTTGCCAGCCGGTCAAACCCAAATCTTTGAAATCGGCGG
>JAYUCP010000481.1:0-3784 GCA_043740245.1 Acidobacteriota bacterium
GCCATCACCACTCCGGCAAAGGCCAGCGTGGAGCCGACCGAAAGATCAATGCCGCCAGTGATAATAACAAAAGTCATGCCGACGGCGATGATGGCGACCAGCGTGGTTTGTTGCGCGACGTTGAGCAGGTTCGAAACGGTCAGGAAATGCGGCGTCAGCGCCCAGAGCACGAGCGCGAGCACCACCAGCCCAGCCAGCGTGCCGAACTGTCTGCCGTATTGCAAAAGTAACTCGCGGGTTTTCATTGTCAGGTTATTCCCCCAGCGCGCAATGTAACAGCTTTTCCTGCGTCGCCTCGTCCGCCGTAAATTCGCCGGCGACCCGGCCTTGATGCATAACTAAAATGCGGTCGCTCATCCCTAGAATTTCGGGTAACTCAGATGAGATCATGATGATTGCCACGCCCGCCGCCGTCAGTTGGTTCATCAACTGGTAAATCTCGGCTTTCGAGCCGACGTCAATCCCGCGCGTCGGTTCGTCGAAGATAAAAAGATCGGCTTCGCTGCACAGCCATTTGCCGAGCACGACTTTTTGCTGGTTGCCGCCGCTCAGGTTGACGACTTGTTGTTGCAAGTTGGGCGTTTTGATGCGTAGCTCGTTGACGAAGCGAGTGGCTGCCTGTTGCTCGGTGTTACTGTTGACGACACCGAAGCGCGAGAATTTTTCGACGCTGGGCAAACAGATGTTTTCTTTGACCGTGAGCGCCAGCACCAGCCCCTGCGTTTTGCGGTCTTCGGTCAAAAAGCCGAGGCCGGAATTGATGGCTTGGCGCGGTGAGTTACTCGCTTGTAACTTGCCTTTGAGATGGATGTTGCCCGCGTCGAGCTTGTCCACGCCAAAAATGGCGCGCGCAAGTTCAGTGCGGCCAGAGCCGAGCAGGCCAGCGACGCCGAGAATCTCGCCTCGTTGCAACGTAAAGCTGACATTGCGCAGTGTTTTGTTACTTATATTTTCGACGCGCAAAACCTCTGCACCGTGGGGCGCGCGCACTTTCGGAAACTGATTGGTCAATTCGCGGTTGACCATCAGCCGGATCAACTCGGCTTTGCTGATTTCACCGATCGCGTGCGTGCCGACGTTGCGGCCATCGCGCAAGACGGTGACGCGGTCGCCGATCTCGAATAACTCTTCCATGCGATGCGAGATATACACAATCGCCACGCCGCCGGCTTTGAGTTGGCGGATGCGGGCGAATAACTCGGCGATTTCTTTTTCGGTCAGCGCCGAAGTCGGCTCATCCATTATCAAAATGCGCGCGTCGAGCGAGATGGCTTTGGCGACTTCAACCATTTGCTGCTGGGCGATGCTGAGTTCACGGATGGGTTTGCGTACGTCCAACTCGACGCCGAGGCCGGTCAACAACTGCGCGGCGGCTTGTTGCATGGAGTGATGGTCAACTAAGCCATAACGCATAGGTTCGCGTCCCAGAAAGATGTTTTCAGCGGCGCTGAGTTGCGGCACCAAATTGAGCTCCTGATAGATGATGCCGATGCCGAGTTGCTGGGCGTGTTTCGGGTTTTTGATTTCGACCGGCTGGCCGTTGAGCAAAATGTGGCCGCCGGTTTTTTGATACGCCCCGCTCAGGATTTTCATCAGTGTGGATTTGCCCGCGCCGTTTTCGCCGAGTAACACGTGGACTTCGCCCGGGAGTAGCTCAAAAGTAACTTCGTCCAGCGCGACGACGCCGGGGAAGGTCTTGCGGATACGTTCCATTTGCAAGGCGGGTGTGTCGTTCATGTTTTAAGTAACCAAGCCTACTGCTGCAAAGAATTGAGAATGAAGAATGGAGAATGCTGGGTAACTCAACGGGTTAAATGCCGATCACCGTGCGCAGGTACTGGCGGCTGCGCACGGCACTGGCAAACGGATCAACACCCGGCTGGTTGACATCGGTGTCCTGCTCGACGATGGCCCAGCCGTCATAGCCGCGAGTTTGCAAGCCTTGAATGATTTGCGGAAACGCAATTGCGCCCTGGCCCAACTCGCAAAACACACTGCGCCGCACCGCTTCCAAAAAGTCCACGCCTTCCTGGCGCACCGCGTCCAACACGGCAGGCTGCACGTCTTTCAAATGCAAGTGCCGGATGCGCGCGCCGTACTGGCGCACGGCTTCGACCGGGTCGCCGCCGCCGTAAAAATAATGGCCGGTGTCCAAACACAGGCCGAGTAACTCAGCCTCGGTGCCGTCGAGCAGGCGCGCAATTTCGGCGGGCGTTTCGATGAAGGTGCCCGCGTGGTGATGAAACGAAACGGCCAGGCCCAGCGCGCGGCACGCGCGGGCGATGCGCGCGACGAGGGCGAGGGCGTGTTGCCACTGTTCATCCGACAACCCGTCGCGCGCGGCGTCGGCGCGGCCCGCAATCGCCATGCGCCGCTGGCTCATGGCATCGGCTAATAACAACGAACGCGCGCCTGCGGCGGCCAATAACTTGGCGGTGTTGAGCGCTTCGACAAAACCGGCTTCGTGCGCCGTGGGGTCGGCGAGCGGGATGGGCACGAAGGCTGTTACTAACTCAAGCTGGCGCGCGTTTAACTCGCGTTGTAACTCGGCGGGCTCAGCCGGGAAGTATCCGTAGGGGCCAAGCTCCGTGCCCACGTAACCGGCGCGCGCGATTTCGTCGAGCACTTCGCCGTAGGGTTGCTGGCCGCTCCAGCCTGCGACTTCCATAATGCCCCAACTGACGGGGGCGTTGCCGATACGGATTGCCATGTTGATCTCCCTTTTAAGGTTGCACCAGCACTTTGATCGCGCGGCCATTGCGCAAGGCTTCCAGGCCCGCGCCCAGTTCATTCAGGCCGAGGCGATGCGTGATCAGTTTTTCGACGGGCACGATGTCGGCTTCGAGCGCGCGCACGACTTTGGGAAAGGCTGTGCGTTGAATGAACGAGCCGATGATCGAGATTTCATAGCGCGTCGGATGATATTGATTGAGCGTGCGTTCGGCGTGCAGGTTCATACCGAACAAGATCACGCGCCCGCCGAAGCGCACCAACTGCAAGGCTTCGGGCAGCAACGAACCGACAGCATCCACGACGATGTCTGCGCCCAGCCCCGTCGCGGCCTTGATCGCGGCGGCGCTGTCTTCCGGTTTGAACGCGCCATCCGCGCCCAAATCTTCAGCCGTCTGGCGGCGGTAATCGGCGGGTTCGACCAAAAAGACTTTGCCCGCGCCGGCAGATTTGAAGAGCAGCAGGAACAGCAAGCCAATTGGCCCCGCGCCCAGAATCGCCACGCTTTCGCCAGGCGTGAGTTGGGCTTTCTCAAAAGCGTGCCAGACGCAGGCCAGCGGTTCGGCCAGCGCGGCACGTTCGACCGGCACGTCGTTGCTGATGCGGTGCAGCGCTTTGGCGGGCGCGACGTTGTATTCGGCCAGCCCGCCGTGGCGAAAGATGCCTAGCGTGGTCATGCGTTCGCACACATTGGTCATGCCCGCGCGGCAGTATTGGCAGAGGCCGCAGGTGATATTCGGATCAATCACTACACGGTCGCCGCGTTGCAGGTGCGTCACGCCATCGCCCGCGTCCGTGACGGTGGCGACGTATTCGTGGCCCAGAATGCTGCCGGGCGTGGCCGGATGGCCGGGCGGCGTGGACAGAATGTGCAGGTCGGTGCCGCAGATGCCCGCGCGGTCTACGCGCAACAACACGTCGTCAGCGGCGGCGATTTTTGGCCGGGGCGCGGATTCCAGACTCCATTTGCCGTTGCCGTGAAAGACGATGGCTTGCATGGTTGGCGTCATTTAGAAATCTCCATTGGCAAAAACCTCCATTGGTGCGCGGGCGG
>JAYUCP010000482.1:0-9180 GCA_043740245.1 Acidobacteriota bacterium
CAAGGGCTGACTTCCGCCAATCAAGCCCTTGCTTACGCGCGGGCTACTGACACGCCGTCCCACTCGATTTAGCCACTACCGTTGCGCTGAGTTATTCCAGCAGCACCCCACCGTTGATTTCGATGTTTTCGCCGCAGAGAAAACTTGCCGCGTTAGCTGCCAGATAGACGATGGTTTGCGCCGCTTCCGCTGGGCCGCTTCGGCCCAGCGGAAGCGCGGCAGCCTAATTTTTCAGCCCCTCAGGCGTCGAGAACTGTTCGTGAAACGGCGTCGCGCTCACGCCCGGCGACACAGAGCATTAACCCGAATGCCGTGCGGCGCAAGCTCTTTCGCCAAACCTTATAACACTGCTGCGCAGCTCCTTCCTAATCCCGTTCAAGCACCCCAGCAAAGTTTCAAGACGGAAACCGCGCTACCTGTTCAAATTTAGCAGTGGTGTTCTTTACCTTGATGGTATCGTGACGATGCTTGGGTGACAGCAAGTGGGCGGGGCCGAACTGGGCAATCCAGTTTGGCGCCGGCAACTCAGCCGTTGTGAAAGCGCCCGAGCTTGATGCGGTCTTCCAAATCTGAACTATGAAAAAATTGATGCTCTTGTTGGCGCTTGCGTTCAGCGTCTTTGCTTCACAAAACGAAGCAACGCAGCTTGCGGCTGTGTTGCGCGACGGTTTTCAATACCGCAATCTCGGCCCGTTCCGCGTCGGCGGCTGGGTGTCTGACATTGCCGTGCCCGAAACGCCCGCAAAGGCGCATCTCTATACCTTCTATGTCGCGGCGCGCCACGGTGGTGTATTCAAGACGACCAACAACGGGACGACGTTTGAGCCGGTCTTTGATAACCAAAACGTAGCCGCTGTCGGCGCGCTGGCCGTTGCGCCCACCAACGAAAACATCGTCTGGGTCGGCACGGGCGACAATTCGTGCGCGCGTTCGGCGTACTGGGGCGATGGCATTTACAAATCCACCGACGCGGGCAAGACGTGGCAAAACATGGGCTTGCGCGACAGCCATCACATCACGCGCATCGTCACGCATCCGACCAATCCCGACATCGTTTACGTCGCCGCGATGGGGCATCTGTATTCGACGAACGAAGAGCGCGGCGTCTTCAAAACAACGGACGGCGGTAAGACGTGGAAGAAAGTTTTGTACGTCAACGACCGCACGGGCGCGATTGATTTGGTGTTGAGCCGCAACGAGCCGGAAACGTTGTATGCCGCTGCCTATGACCTCAAACGCGATCCGTGGCGCATCGTGGATGGCGGCGCGGGCAGTGGTATACACAAGACAACCGACGGCGGCACGGAGTGGAAGAAACTGGAAAACGGCTTGCCCACCGGCACGATTGGGCGCATCGGCATTGATCTTTATCAAAAGAACCCGAACATCCTCTATGCCGTGATTGACAACCGCAATCTTCGGGCTTCTTCATCACAGGGCACGCAACAAATCATCAGTGGCGAGGTCTATCGCACCGACGACGCGGGCGCGACGTGGCGCAAGGTGAGCGCCGACAAAGACGACGTGAGCCGCAAGTCGGGTTATGCGTTCAATATCCTGCGCGTACATCCTGACAATCCTGAGCGCGTATTCATCACGGGCTCGAACTTGATTGAAACGACTGATGGCGGCAAGACGTGGATTGGTTTGAGCAACGTTGGCGGCGGGCCTCCGCAGGAAGGTCGTCAGCAACCGTATCGCCCCTTCCGCCGCGCCTTCGGCGATTTCCGCACGCTGTGGATTGATCCGCAAAATCCTGAACGAATGATGGCTGGCTCTGACGGCGGCGTTTACGTTTCGTATGACGGCGCGAAGACCTGCGACCACTTGAACAACCTGCCGCTCGGCGAGGTTTACGCGCTGACGGTGGATATGGCCGAGCCGTACAACATCTACGCCGGTTTGCAGGATCACGAATCGTGGCGCGGCCCCAGCAACGGCTGGTCGGGCAGCATCGGCATCGAAGACTGGACGACCACGGGCATCGGCGATGGGATGTACAACCAGGTTGACCCGACCGACAACCGCTGGGTGTACAACACGCAGGAATTCGGACGGCACGCGCGCTTCGATCAAAAGACGCGCGAACGCAAAGTGATTGCGCCGACGCGGAAGCAGGATCAACCGCTGCTGCGCTTCAATTGGGTCGCGCCGTTGCGCCTCTCGCCGCACGATCCGAAGACGCTCTATGCTGGCGCGCAAGTGTTGTTTCGTTCGACCGATCGCGGCGACACGTGGCAGGAAATCAGCCCCGATTTGACCACGAATGATGCCAACAAAATCAGCCCGCTCGGCGCGGCGATTCAGCATTGCACGATTACGACCATTTCCGAATCGCCCAAACAAGCCGGTGTGATTTGGGTCGGCACTGACGACGGCAAAGTCCAAGTCACGAAAGACGCAGGCGCAAACTGGTTCGACGCGACCAAAGCGATTGCAAACGTCGGCGGTCCCGAAGACGCCTGGACGAATCGCGTGTTTGCTTCGCACTATCAGGCGGGCACGGCCTACGTCGCCAAGTCGCGCCATCGGCAAGACGACTTTCGTGCTTTCCTCTATAAGACAACCGACTTCGGCGCGACGTGGACAGCCATTCACAACAACCTGCCCACGCGTCCGATCAATGTGCTTTGGGAAGACAATGTGAACGCTGATCTGCTCTTCGTCGGCAACGATATGGGCGTGTATGCTTCGTTGGATGGTGGCAAAGCTTGGGCCGCATTGAAAGGCAATATGCCGCTCGTCGCCGTCCACGATTTGATCGTGCATCCGCGCGCAGGCGACTTGGTCGTCGGCACTTACGGGCGCGGCATTTGGATCACGGACATCACGCCGTTGCGCGAAATGCAGAAGGCATTGCAAGCCGATGCGTACCTGTTTGCGATTGAGCCGAAAGCGCGCCGACGTGAAGGCGCGCTCGGCAATTATCGTTTGTACGGTGACCGCCTGGCCGTGACCCCGAACGAGCCGAACGGATTGACCTTTGTCTATTACCTGAAAGAAGCCGCGCCAGACAAAGTCACGTTGACACTGACAGATGCCAGCGGCAAAACCATTCGCACCTTGGACGGCGCGACGAAAGCCGGTTTGAATCGCGTCGTGTTACCACTGATGGATTTCGGCCAGCAGTTCGGCGGCGGCGGAGGTGGTGGTCGCCCGGCTGCCGCACCACTTGTGCCTGGCGAATACACAGTGACGTTGCAAGCAGGCGGCAAACAGTTCACGCAAACGGCGCGCGTGCTGGCAAATCCCTAAAACATCAAAGGCTGAACGATGAAATTTCTCCGTAACCCTGTCGCTATTTTCGTGCTGCTGACGTTGTGCGCGGCGCACTCGTTTGCGCAAACACGCGGGATCACGCCCGAAGATTACTTCGCGTTTGAATTTCTCAGTGATCCGCACATTTCGCTCGACGGCAAGCTGGTCGCGTATGTCGTGACCAAAGTTGACCGCGCGCAGAATCGCCGCAACTCAGCGATCTGGATGGTCGCGGCGGATGGTTCGCGCGCGCCGTGGCAATTCACTACGAATCCGCAATCGGCCACGTCGCCGCGCTGGAGCCCCGATGGCCGCTCGCTCGCGTTTCTTTCGGCACGCCCAAGTGTTGAAGCAAGCGCACAGGAGCAGCCGCGTCCGCAGGTGTATGTGCTCTCGCTCGACGGCGGCGAAGCGCGGCGCGTGACGAATCTGAAAAACGGCGTCAGTGTTTTTCAGTGGTCGCCGGATGGCTCGCGTCTGGTGGTCGTCAGTCGCCTTGGGCCAAGCGACAGCCGACCTCCTGGCAAAGAAGACAGCAAAGACCGCAGCGACGTGCGGCATTACAAAAACACCTCCTACAAATTCAACGACACGGGCTGGTTCGACGACCGGCGCACGCATCTGTGGGTCGTTGAGGTCAAAAGCGGCAATGCCAAACAACTCACCGAGGGCGATGACTGGAACGATGCCGACCCGCAATGGTCGCCCGATGGGACGCGGCTCGCGTTCGTTTCAAACCGCACCGGCAAAGAGTACGAACAGAATCGCAACAGCGATGTCTGGGTGATTCCGGCGGCAGGCGGCGCGCTGACTAAAATCTCCGATCACGAAGAGTCAGACAACAGTCCGCGTTGGTCGCCGGATGGCAAGACCATCGCCTTCACGGGCACGACACAAGAGCGCGAGCATCCGAAAATCTGGCTCGCGCCCGCGACAGGCGGCGCGGCATCTGTGCTCGCGGCCAACGGGCTTGATCTGATTCCGACTGGCCTTGAATGGTCGCCAATGACTGGCGATGGGCGCGCGCTGTTTTTTGAGACGGGCGTGAAAGGCGAATATCACTTGTTCCGCGTTGATCTCGCGTCAAAAGCCATTGCACAGGTCACGACGGGCGCGCGGGCCGTGCGGGCGGTGGATTTCGGCAAAGGCGCGCTGGTTTACACGGTGAATGATTTCAAGCATCTCGATGATCTTTACATCAGCGATCTCAACGGCAAAAACGAACGGCAATTGACGCACCTGAATCAAGCCTTGTGGAAGCAGTTGCAATTGGCCGATGTCGAACGCTTCACCTACAAGAGCGCCGACAACTGGGACGTAGACGGTTTCATCGTCAAACCGATTGGTTATCAGGAAGGCAAGAAATATCCGCTCATCCTCAATGTTCACGGCGGGCCGGCAGGACAGTACGGCGTGGACTGGTTTCACGAGTTTCAGGTCTATGCGGCGAAAGGCTACGGCGTGCTTTACACGAACCCGCGCGGCTCGACCGGCTATGGGCAAAAGTTCGAGCGCGGCATCTTTGGCGAATGGGGCGGCAAGGATTATCAGGACGTGATGAACGGCGTGGACGCGGCGCTCAAACGTTACGCGTGGATTGATGCTGATAAATTGGGCGTGACGGGCGGCAGCTACGGCGGCTTTATGACGAATTGGATCGTCGGCCACACCGACCGTTTCAAAGCGGCGGTCACCTTGCGCAGCGTTGTCAGCTTTATTTCCGACGAAGGCACGCGCGACGGCGCATACGGACACAAGGACGATTTCGGCGGCGACCTGTTTGAGAAATTCGATTTGTACTGGGATCGCTCGCCGTTGAAGTACGCCAAGAACGTCAAAACGCCGACGTTGATTTTGCATTCCGACAACGACTTTCGCGTGCCGCTGGAACAAGGCGAACAATGGTTCCGCGCGCTGAAGCATTACGGCGTGACGACCGAGATCGTGATGTTCCCGCGCGAGAATCACAACCTGACGCGCAGCGGCGAGCCGAAGCATTTGGTCGAAAGCCTGAACTGGCAGCTTTACTGGTTTGCGCGGTTTATAGACGGCAACACGGCTGCCGTTCCACCCGATATGAAATAACCAGGCTCACCCTTTGCCGCGCCGCCCTGCCCAAATCAGGGGCACTTTGTATTGTTTGATGAGATTGTCGGCGGTCAGCAGCGTGAGGCTTTCAGCCAGCGTTTGAGCAATCAACAAACGGTCGAAAGGGTCGCGGTGCAGCAGGGGCAATTGGGGCAACTGATAAATATGGCTGGGCGTGATGGGCAGCGTTTTGATCTGTTGCAACCGCAGCATGGCAGGCACGTAATCGGCGGGCGGTTTGGGCAAAGGCAATTTGCCGATTTGCCATTTGATGGTGATTTCCCAAAGGCTGGCGACCGAGAGCAGCAGTTCGTTGGCCGTGTCGTCAATCAGCGTTTGCGCGCGTTGATTCAGGCGCTCAGGCTCGCGCACGCTCCAAAGCCAGCATTCGGTGTCGAGCAGCACGCGCATCAGGCTTCACCCCAGAACGCTTTGAGAATTTCTTCGGGCAGCGGCTCGTTGAAATCGCGCGGCACTTGCCAATCGCTTTGATCCACACCCAGGCGGCTGGCCGGGCGCGGCGGTTCGATGGGAACCAGCCGCGCCACGGGGACGCCGGCTTTGGCAATTGTTACTTCTTCGCCCGCTGCGACGCGATTGAGCAGCAGCGAGAGCTTGGTTTTTGCTTCGTGTACGTTGACGCTAATCATAGCCGGATTGTATGGCTAAGTGGTTAGCTAAGGCAATTTCCTTTCATTGTCAGGAAAAAACTATGAACACCCGATTTCGCATCACTCTCTTCACACTCGTCACCTTCGTGTTGTTGGGCGCACTCGTTCCACAACTCAATGCCCAGCGTGGCGGCGGCGGTCAAGCGCCACAAGCGCCACAACAAATCGAAATGACCGACGGCCCGACCGTCGTCAACGGCGTGGACGTGAGCCGCTTACAATTCCGCTACGTCGGCCCCCCAGGCAATCGCGTGTCTGCCGTCGTCAGTCCGCCGGGCGACAAGAGCGTTTATTACGCAGGCGCAGCATCCGGCGGCGTCTTCAAATCCACCGACGGCGGCGTAGTGTGGAAGCCGATCTTCGACAAGCAGCAATCGCAATCCATCGGCGCGCTGGCCGTCAGCCCGTCGAATCACGAAATCGTCTGGGCGGGCACGGGCGAGAGTTGGGTGCGCAGCGGCATCTCCATCGGCGATGGCGTGTACAAATCCACCGATGGCGGCGCAACGTGGCAGCGGATGGGATTGGAACTCACCGGGCGCATCTCACGCATCATCATTCATCCCACCAACCCCGACATCGTGTATGTCGGCGCGGTCGGGCACGGCTATGGCCCGCAAAAAGAGCGCGGCGTCTATCGCACGAAAGACGGCGGCAAGACTTGGGAGCAGACGCTGTTCGTCAACGAGAACACGGGCGTGTCGGAGCTGGCGATGGACCCGACGAACCCGAACATCCTGTTTGCCGGGACGTGGGAGTTCGTGATTTACACCTGGGGCAAATACAGCGGGGGCAACGGGAGCGGCGTCTTCAAATCTACCGACGGCGGCACGACGTGGCGGCGGCTGACACCCGCGCAGGGCTTGCCCGAAGCGCCGCTCGGCAAGATTGCGGTTTCGATTGCGCCGAGCAATCCGCAACGTATTTATGCGTTGATCGAAACGGGTTGGAACGGCAAAGGCTCGCTCTGGCGTTCAGAAGACGGCGGCGAGCAATGGAAGGTCGTCAGTTACAGCCACATCCTGGCCGAGCGTCCGCACTATTACACACGCATGCTGATCTCGCCGAAGAACCAGGATGAGGTTTATTTCCCTAACAACTCGATGGCCGTTTCGATGGATGGCGGCCAAACGGCGCGGACGATTCCGTGGGGCGGCGACAATCACGATATGTGGGCCGACCCGACCGATGCTGACCGCATGATGATCGGCAATGACGCGGGCGTGATGATTACGACGAATCACGGCCAGCAATGGTCGCGCGTCACCTTGCCCATCGCGCAGATGTATCACGTCGCCACCGACAACGCCGTGCCTTACGGCTTGCACGGCAGTGAGCAGGACAAATCTTCGATGCGCGGCGCGGGCGCGAGTCTGGGCGGCAACATTACGTGGCAACGCACGGCGGGTTGCGAATCGGGCTTTTCGATTCCCGATCCGAAAAATCCGAACATCATCTGGGGCACTTGTTACGCGGGCGGCGTCGAACGCTACGACGTGCGCACGGGTGTGACGCGCTCGGTGGATGTGTGGCCGGAGAAGTTTTTGGACGCACCCGCGATTGATTCCAAGTACCGTTGGAACTGGACGCACGTCGTTTACATCTCGCCGCACGACAGCAACACCGTCTACGTCGCCAGCCAGTTTTTGCACGTTACGACGAACGCCGGGCAAACCTGGAAAATCATCAGCCCCGACCTGACGACCGATGACAAGAGCAAGCAAGGGCCATCCGGCGGCCTCACGCACGACAACCTTGGCGTAGAGGAAGCCTGCACGATTTTTTCAATGGCCGAAGCGCCGCAGGAAAAAGGCGTGCTCTGGATCGGCTCGAATGACGGCATCGTCAGCCTCTCGCGCGACGGCGGCAAGACGTGGCAAAAAGATTTGACGGCCAACGTGCCGGGCTTTTTGAAATGGGGTTCGATCAACAACATTGAAGCCTCGCGGCACGCGCGCGGCACGGCCTACATTTCGGTTGACGGCCATCAGGTCAACAACCGCGACCCGTACATTTATAAGACGACCGATTACGGCAAGACGTGGAAGGCGCTGGGCGGCGGCATTCCCAAGTCGGTGTTCAGCTACGTGCGTGTTGTGCGCGAAGACCCGAAGGTGCCGGGCTTGCTCTACGCGGGCACGGAAAACGGCCTCTACGTTTCGCACGACGACGGCGCGACGTGGCAGTCGTTGCAACTCAATCTGCCGCACGTCGGCATTTCATGGATCGAGATTCAACCGGCGTACAACGACCTGGTGATCGGCACGTCGGGGCGCGGCTTTTACATCCTCGACGACCTGACGCCGATTCAAAAAGCGCGGCCTGAAGTGAACAACGCCGTGGCGACGTTGTTTGAACCGCGCGCGACCTATCGGCTGATTTCGCGCCCGCCTGGTTTTACGAGCACGCCGATTGGCTTTGGCGGATTTGGCGGTGGTGGCTTTGGTGGCGGCGGTGAAGCAGCGGCAGGCGGCGCGGCGAATGCTGGCGGGCGTGGCGGCACGGGCGCTCCTGCTGGCGGCGGCGCTGCACAAGCTGGTGCGGCGGGTGGCGGTGCGCAAGGCGGGCGCGGCGGTGGCGGAGGAGGCGGACGCGGCGGTGGTGCGCCTGTCAATCCTGCAACAGCAGGCGGCGGCACGGCAGGCGAAGTCATTCGCAACTTCCCGACGGGCGCGTACCTGCAATACTTCCTGAAAAACGCGGGGCCGGTGACGATCACCATCACCAGCGCTGAAGGCCGTTTCGTCAACAAGCTGACCGCCACCGGCGCGGCGGGGCTGAACAGCTTGAACTGGAATCTGCGCTATGCCCAAGGCCCGCGCGCCGTCGAGTTGCGCACTACGCCCGCGAGCTATCCGCAAGTCTGGCAGGAGCCGCGTTTTCAAGGCCGCCAGACGCGCGCCGTCGTGCATTACGGCATTCAGCCGCCCGCGCAACCCGTGATCGCTGGCCCCAGCCTTTACAAAATCGAACTCGAAGCAGGCGGCGCCAAAGTCACGCAACAACTCCGCCTGCTAGCCGACCCCAACGTAGGCGTGCCCGACGCCGAGGTCAAAGAAGGCGTGGACATGTGCCTGACGCTGACCGACGAAACCAATCTGACCGTAGACGCCATCAACCAGATCGAACGCATCCGCAAACAACTCGAAGACCTGAAAGGCAG
>JAYUCP010000483.1:0-22915 GCA_043740245.1 Acidobacteriota bacterium
TCTGCTGCCAGTAAAGCCCTTGCTCACGCGCGGGCTACTGACACATCCCACCTAACTTAGCCACTACCCATGATTGAAAGGCTGGCGTTGTTCACACGACGCCAGCCTATTGTTTTGCCGTCACGGCTTGGATGGTTTAGCGGCATAGATTTGGCCCGCCCACAACGATGAAGTTGCGGGCGGGCCTGTTTTGTTGCTGAATTGGGCCGCAAGTGACGAAGCAAACTCAGAGTCATCGCCAGCGGCAATAAAGCCAGCGCGAGTATTGCAAGCAAGACCGGCAAACCGAGCCAAGGCTCTTCGCACCGATTCGGTGCGAAGAGCCTCGCTCACAGTCTTTTCCGGCTAACAGCTTGGCGGGAAGACCGGGATGGTAAAGACATCCTTGCCAAGCGTTAGTTTATGCAACGCACGTCCACCCGTGAAGGCGCCGCTCACGGCGGTCGCGTTCGGATTGAAGTTAAACACCGCGCCGATGATGCCGATGTTGGCATCGCTGGGGAGGTCGGCCCGCGCGGCAAACTTCATCCAACCGGAGCGCCCGGCCGGGATCACCTGTGTGAAGCGCGGCGTGGTGCGCGGGAAGCTGTCAGACAAAACCTGCTTAAGCTGACAACTGGGCACGTTGACATTGAAGCTAAAGGGCGATTCAGCGTCGTCATAAAGTATCCCGAAGATGGAGCCCAGGGTGCTGGCAGTCGTCGCCAAATTGCCGCCCAGGCGGTCAATCACGACCAGCGTGGAGTTGTCATCATTGCGACTGAGAATCGAAGAGGCGGCCAGGGTGCGGCCCGGATTCCGATATGTCACACCGTCCAAGGGCAAGGTCGCCGTGCCGGTAGTCGCGGCCTGACTACAATCCGGGTCCTTCAACGCCGGGAACGTCTCAGCCTTCAAATTACCGGTATGACCCGAAGCGAATTTGACGTATTCGTCGCCGATCAACCAATTGAAGTTGATCGGACAGCCCTGGTCGTCGGACGCCACGGCAACGATATACCCCATTGTGCCCGGATCAATATCCGAGGTCAGGAAGCAAGCCGTTTGGTTTTGCGTCAGACAAATGTAGCTATCGGACACCGCGCAAGAAGCGCCATCCACAAAGAAGAGGTGCGCCGTGATCGGCTTCTTCTGATTGGTGTTCGTCAGACAAATCCTGGTGTTCTCGCGGTTCGGATTTGACGCGTCAGACGTGTAGACCGGGAAGACCAGAATTGACCCCGGATCCAACGCCGGCGGCCCCGGATCCATTTGCATCGGCATCGTGCAGTTATCAATGAACGTGGTATCGCGCGCGATATTGTTCAGTGAATTTGTATCGCCCGTGGCCGTCAAGGTAGCGACGTTGACCACCGCACACTGCACGCTTTGCGAGATGCGCACGCGCAAGGTGAAGCTGGTCGAAGCATTCGCCGCCAAGATGCCGTTGAAGGTGCAAGTCACCAGGTTACTGCTGACACCGCTGCTACAACTCCACCCCGCGCCGCTAACGGACTGATAGGTCATTCCGCCCGGCAAATTGTCGGTGACGGTGATCGCGCCCTGCGTCGGGCCGGGGCCTTTGTTGGTCACTGTCAGCATATAGGTGTCTTGTGTGTTAGGCAGGAAGTTGCCGGTATGCTCTTTGCGCAAGCTCAGGTCGAAGGAGAGGCGTTCGCCGAAGTTGTAGTTGACGCCGTTCGCGCCGGAGCCGAGCACGATATTGCTGACCATGTCATTGGTCAGCGTGCCGCCCACCGAGCCAACCGCATCCTTGCCGTCTATGAAGGTAGGCGGCTGCGTCTCGGTGACTTTGTAGGTGCCGGGCACTAGATTGCAGAACTGGTAGAAGCCCGCCGCATCGGTCAACGTGGTTTGCGAGATCACGTTGCCGAAGATGTCTGTGCCGGTCAGCGTGACCGTGACGTCCTTGATGCCCGCCTCGCCAGCATCCTTCACCCCGTCGTCATTGGCGTCCACATACACGAAGCCGGACACACAAGCGCGCTGCACCAGCCCCGCGTCGAGGTCGGGGAAGTTCTGGTTGCCGGAGAGCGTGATGGTTTGCGTGCGTCCGGTGGCCGGATTGGCGTCGCTGTCGCGCGTGTCGCCACAGGCCGCCTGTTTCGGCACTGTGAAGTTGAAAGTATTCGGCAAGCCGAAGATCACGTAGTAATCGCCCGGCGCCAAATTGGTGAATTGGTAACGTCCATTGGCATCCGTCGTCGTCGTCCCCACCTGCGTGTTGTTGCCTTGGAAAAGCGTGACGAGCACGCCCGGCACGCCCGGTTCTCCCGGGTCCTGACAGCCGTTGGCGTTCAGATCGTGCCAGACGAAATCGCCGAGCGAGGCCGATTGCACGCTGATCGCCGCACAAGCTTCATCGTCTTCCGCCGGCGCTTGCCCGAAGTTGCCCGGCGTCGAATCCACGTCGAGTTCCTTGGCCGTCTGCACCTGTGCGCAGTTGGTAACGCTGCCGCTGACGGCGCTGATCGTGGCGACGATTTGCAACGTCGCGCTGCCGGGGCTGTTCAACGAACCCACCGTCCAGATGCCGGTGCCGGAATTGAAGGCTGCCGCCGGATTGGCGCTGACAAAGGTCAGGCCCGCCGGCAGCACGTCGCGCACGGTCACATTGGTCGCCGTCGCCAAACCGGCGGCGTTCGACACGGTGAGCGTGAAGGTGACGTTCTGGCCTGTGATGTGCGGCGGGGCGCTGGCGGTCTTGGCGAGCGAAAGGTCAATGCGCGGATAGATGCCCGCGTCCAGATCCAAAAAGCTTTGGCCGGACATCAGCATCACCGGCGCGGTGCGGCCCGTCGCCGGATCGGCGTCGCTGTCCACGGCATCGTTGTTGCCCACATCGCGCGGGCTGAAGACGAAGCCTTGCGGCAGGTTGCTGAAGATCACGAAGTAATTGCCCGGCGCCAGATTGCCGAAGCTGTATTTGCCGGTGGCATTGGTCGTGGTCGTCGCGACCTGCGCATTGTTGGCGTCGAAGAGCGTGACCGTGACGCCCGCCACGCCGGCTTCCATGCTCGAATCGAAGAGGCCGTCGCGGTTCATGTCGTTCCAGACGCAATCGCCCAGCAGCGCCGGTTGATAAACGCCCGCGTCCAAATCGAGGAAGCTCTGCCCCGGCGCGAGCGTGACGTTTTGCGTGCGTCCAGTGGCCGGATCGGCATCGCTGTCCTTGTCCGTGCCGCAAGCCGCGACCGCGCGTTTGGTAAACACATAGCCGCTGGGCGCGGTGAATTTGACGCTGTAGGTCGCGCCCGCCAGATTGCCGAACAGATAGTTGCCGTTCACGTCGGTTGTCTTGGTGTCGAGCGTCGCGCCGCCCGAATCGAGCAGCATCACGGTGACGCCCGCCAAGCCGACCTCGCCGGAATCCTGGCAGCCGTTGCCGTTCTTATCAATGAAGACGCGGTCGCCCAGCGAGGCCACTTGGACGTTGATGGTGACTTCGGCTTCGTCGTCTTCAACGGGCGGGTTGTTGGGATTGCGATTGCCCGGCGTCGAATCAATGTCGAGTGGGCCATCCTGCGTTTGTACCTGCGCGAAGTTGCGCACGCTGCCGACGGTGCCGGCCTTGATCGTGGCCGTAATGGTCAGCACCGCCGAAGCGCCCGGCGTGAGTGTGCCTACCGTCCAGACGTTGGTCGCAGAGTTGTATGCCGCCGCCGGATTGGCGCTGACAAAGGTCAATTGTGCGGGGAAAGTATCGGCGATGGTCACGTTGGTCGCGGTGCCGCAGGGGCCGAAGGCGCCGCAGTTGGTCGCGTTGCTGACAGTCAGCGTGTAGGTGATGTTCTGCCCCGGGGTATAGGGGCCGGCGCTGACGCCCTTGAGCAATGAGAGGTCAACGCGTTCGTCGAAGAAGCCTATATCCAGGCTGTGGTCGTTCGCGCCCGCCGGCCCGCTCGTCACGGCAATCACCGCCGTGCCGCCGTTCATTACGGCATCGGAATCGCGTTGATCGCCATTCGCTGTGTTGTCGTTGTCAGCCGGCGAAAGGCTTGTGCTGAGCAAAGCGGGCTGGGTTTTGTTCACGCGGATTTCATACGCCATGTTCGGGACGATGCCGCCCGTGACGGTGGCCGCGTTGAAAAGATACTGCCCGTTCGCATCGGTCACGGTGGTGCCGACCTGTTGGCCGCCCTTGAAGAGCAGCACGGTCACACCGGCGCGGCCCGGTTCGTTGGGGTCTTGAATGCCGTTGCGATTGCGGTCGTTCCAAATGCGGTTCCCCAATTCAATCGGCGCAGCATCACAAAGCACTTCCAAATCGCCCAACCCGGCGGCCTTGCCAAACAAACCATTGCGTTCGTCTTCAGCGGTTGGCGCGGGAAAGATTTCATAACGGCGGTCACTCTTGCCGTTGAAGTTATTCATAAACAGCACGCCGCCCGAGCGAATCGTGAAGGGATCAAAAACATTGGTCACAACCTGCAAGGCGCCTGGCAACAAGCCCAGCGCACCGAGCGAGGTTTCCTGGTGCACCAGATTGCCGTTCTGAATGTAGTCTTCCTGATAGTAAAACTCACCGCCGCCCGGCCCCTGGCCGTTATTGGTGCCGCCAACGCTGGCCCCGGCGACGCCATTGTTTTCCAATACAAACGTGCCGTTGTTATTGAACGCCCGCAGCGTATCGCCGCCAGAGATGCCTTCGTACACCGCATTGGCGCCAGACAAATCGGCTTGCAGATACCCGGTTTGCATACCCGTGCGATCCATAAAACCGATGATCATCGAACCGTCAATATCGAATTCGATCCCCGACAACACGGGTTGCGGCAGCACCAGGAACTTGCGCGTGCCCGTGTTCTGGGCGGGCGCCACCAGCTTGTCGAAATCGTCCGTCCACGGGCGCCAGAACTTGCGATCCTCCACACCCGGCCAAACCCAGGTAATGCCTTTCGTATAGCCCAACCCGAATTCAAGCCGGCTGACAAAGGTGTTGGGGCCGGGCGTGAATTCGTAGATGGCTGCTTTCAGATCAGCAGGATTCTGCGAAGTTTCCGCCGTGCAGACACCGCCCACAAAAACTTTACTCTTGTAAGTTTTCACGGCCCAGGAACGGAACGTGCCGCCATTGCAATTGGGCGAAGGGATCGTGAAGGAGCTGACGTTGGCGGCGGTCGGCACCGTGGCCGGGTCATTGATAAAAATCGAATAGAGCTTGCGGTCGTTCAGGTTGATCAGCCAGAGCGTCTTGCCATCCTCAGTGATTTCGAGATCGCCAATGCCCTGTTTACCTACGGCCGGGAAGGCCGGAGCATCGCCGCTCGCCGCCGTGCGGTCACCGGTTAGATTACGCGCTGCATTGGTCAGGGGGCCCACATCAATCCCAATCGTCTTTACGTCAACGAAACTGGCGACCGTCGGCGTGGCGCTGCCCGGATTGGTGACCGTGTACAAACCGCCAACACCTAACGGACCAAACCCTGAATGCCGACGCACTACTGCGGCAGCAATAAGTTTGCGGGTTGAACGCTGATAAGCTTCGCCCCAATCGGCGCCGGTTTCTTGCGCTGCGGCCAGATGGATTGGCAATGGCTGATTACCGCCCGGCGGCACAACCAATCCGTTGTATGGCGCGCCGCTGCCGGCCGCGTAAGGGAAAGTGACCAACACATCGGAAGGCCCGGCATTACCGCTCTTGGTGGGGTCGCCTGAAATATAACAAGGGGTGGCTAAAAATGGGTTGTCCTGGCAATAATCCTTGGGATCATTGAGCCCGAGGCTGACGCCGCCAATCGGCGTAGTCGCCACAAACTGCACGGCGGTGCCGGAGGTCATCCCGGCCGGTCCGTAAGATAAGCCTGCTGGAATGTTAGTGAACTCCACGCGATAAGGCCCATTACCGGCATCCGTCGTCGTCAACGAATAACTACCGTCGGCTGCCGAGGTCGCCGTGCCAGCCGGGCCGGCTACGCTGTAAGCAATGACTGTCACTCCGCCAATGCCGAGTTCCGGAATGCGGACAGCCGTCGCCGGGTCTTGTTTCCCGTTTCCGTTCCAATCACGAAAGACAGTGCCACTGATTACGCCAGCTAAGGGAGTGGAAGTAGCTACACCTGTGGGCGCCGAAACGGAGAACCGCTTCGCCGTATTGGCAAAGATTTTTCCGACTTGATTGTTTGGGCCTGCCAAGGTGGCGGCGTGCCCGGCCAGCGCAGCCAAGGCCGGACGCCCCAAAGGCATCCCTAACCAGATTGCGCCAACCAATAGGCCAAGCAGAATAGAAGCGGTATAGAGAATTCGACGATTCTGTTTGTTTTTCCGAGCGAAGCTCGCAAAGTGTGTGTGTAGTTGTGTGAGAGTCAGCTTCATATTTGTGTCACTACTTCCTTTCAACGCTGTCCGACAACATTGGGTGAGAGTGGTTTCAAGGAGCAACTAAAACGATCTTATTGCCGGGACAGTATATTCGTTCAGCACGTGACAGAGCTTCACAGAATGGATGCGCTGGCCGGTGACCTGATGTGAAGAGATGAGTTAGGCATCTACTTCGCCGCCGCCCAAGCACTATGAGGCAATGCCTGCTTTACAGTTTTCTCCTGACGGCTGCCCAAGGTATTTGCACTTTCAACCTTTGGCTATTCCGCCAATCCAAGCACCATTTTTATGAGGTCAAAATCTTTAGGGCACTGAAGCGAGACCGTATATTGCGGGGGGCAACCCGAAAGATCAAGCAAAAATCCCCGCGCAGGAAAATTTTTAATACGCGCGGCACAGCGGTTGATAGACCTTGCCCCTATAATCAGCAGCCATGCAAGCCAAACGTTTCTTAACTGCTGAATGGCGCTTCCTCGCAATGCTCAATTACGAAATCGAAGCGCGGTTGCTGCAAGCTTACCTCCCGCGCGGTACCGAGTTAGATTTCTGGCAGGGCCGCTGTTACGTCAGCATCGTCGGCTTTCTCTTCCTGGACACGCGGCTGCTGGGGCTGCCCATCCCGTTTCATCGCAACTTTGAAGAGATCAACTTGCGCTTCTACGTCCGCCGCAAAGCGCCCGATGGTTGGCGGCGCGGCGTCGTCTTCATCAAGGAGATCGTCCCGCGCCAAGCCATCGCCACCATCGCCCGGCTGGTTTACAACGAAAACTATGTCGCGCGCCAGATGCGCCACAGCCTGCAACGGAGTCCGGACAATCCTGAATTGTTAGCCGCGGACAGCGCCGTCGAATACGGCTGGCGCGAAGGCAGCCAGTGGCAGCGGCTGCACCTCGACATCACCGGCGTACCACAGCCCTTGACGACAGGCTCAGAGGCCGAATTCATCACCGAACATTATTGGGGTTATGCCGCACAGCGCGATGGCGGCTGCGTGGAGTATCAAGTCGAACACCCGCCCTGGCTGGTTTGGCAGACGCGTTCGTCGTTACTTGAATGCGCTGTCCCGCAAGTTTATGGCGCGCAGTTCGCCGCAGCGCTCAGCGGTAAACCTGTTTCAGCGTTTGTCGCCGCCGGCTCGCCCATCGTGGTGCGGCAAGGAGTGCGTATATGATTGCGGCTGGTCAGGATTACCTGCTCTTCGATGGTGACTGTGGCATCTGTTCTTATGCGGCTGAAATCGCCGCGCAGATGGATAAGCAACGGCGCTTTGTAATCAAGCCTTATCAAGCGGTGGCGGAAGCGGAATTGCATCGGTGCGGTCTCAGCTACACCGCTTGCGACCGCAAAGTGCAGGTCATCACGCGGGGCGGGCGCGCCTATGCCGGGGCTTTCGCGGTGAATTATTTTTTATGGCAACGCTGGCCCGGGCGCTTGCTGGTGCTGTTGATTTACGCCGTGCCGGTGCTGTTGGCCGGTGAAGTCATCGGCTATGCGCTGGTGGCCCGCCATCGGCAGCGCCTCTCGCGTTGGTTTGGCTTGAAAGCCTGCCTGCTCAAGCGTTGAAACAAAGCGTCCAGTCGGTTACCCAGAACAGCGCGGCTTCCAAGCATTCCTGCTCATTCCCACCAGAAAAAACGCGCGGATGCCGCTGCGGCCAAGCACATCTCTTGCTTTTCCGCCAAGCTATTCAAACGGATAGGGGGCACATCATCCGGCGCTTGCTTGGCAAAAACGCAATCAACAATGCGTTTGGCGCGGCATCCGCGCGTAACTCAAATCAGCCTGTAAAAACGCTTAGGGCGTATTGCAAACGTTGAGCGGATCGTTGCCGTTGAACAACGCGAACAAGTTCGCCAACGGTAAAAAGTCCACGCTCCGATTTTCGAGCGAAGCCAAATAGGCCTGGTAGAACAGGTCTTTGACCATCGAATTGGTCGTGATCACCACGCCATTGCTCAGCCGCACTGGGGCGAAGCTGAAGCCATAACAACTCAGATTCGACCATTGTGCGTTGTAGTAGCTGGGCGAACCGCCACACGCCGCCCATAACTCATTCAACTGCGCGGCCAGCCATTCGCGATTGAACAATTCTTGCGGCCCGAGTTGGCCATAAAGGTCTGCACCACAAAACTGCAAAGCAATTTTGACCGCGTCAATGTTTTTCAAGCTGACAGCCTGATTGAAATTGATGCCATTGATCCAAACCTTGCCATTGGGCAACCGCACTTGTAGCTGTTTCAAATGCAGCAGCCAGTACTCCGCCGAACGGAAGCAGAAGGTGTCGCATTTGACCGGCGGCACCGGGCATTGCGGGCAAATTACCGGGCAAACCAAACCCGTCGGATAGCCGCCGCCCAAACCGGCGATCAAGCCGCGTTGGGTGCGCGCACGATCACCGGCGAGTTCGCTGCGCTTGACGATGACGTCGGTGATGAGCAACGAGACCGCACCGGCGCCCGCGCCGCGATTCACCGACACACCCAATTGCAAGCAGGCATCCAACGGATTGCCCGCTTGCATCAGGTAAGACAACGTAAACAAGCCCGTGCGCGAACCGGCGCTGCCCGCCGTCGCCACGAAGGAAACGAAATCGCCCACCGACAACCGCCCGCCCTGCGCCAGCCGGTTGTTCAGATAAAGCGCGACGAAGGAATTGAGCGAAGTCACGCGCACGCCGTTCGCCTCGACGGTCAATGTCACGATGTTGAACGAAGGCGCGCCGCTGGCGTCCTGCGTAAAGAAGGTCACGGTATCGCCCACGGTCGCCCCGCTACTGGCAATGACAAAGCTGAAATCCCAAACGCTGTCAGTGCACGCCAGCGCCGTGAAACGGCTGCTGGGCGTCGAGTAACTGAAGCCTTGCGGGCTGGTGCCGTCAAAACCGCCCACGCCGGTAACAGCGCCGCCAAAGGTTACGGCGTTGACGCTGAAAATGCTTAAGCCGGGCGCGCTCAACGGCGTGGTGAAATTGAAGGGTTGCGCCAGCAGGAAATGATCGCCTTGCGGCAACTGGCCTGAAGTTTCAAAGCCATGCGTCAAGGCGGGCACTGCAAACGTCGGGCAGTTGGTCGTGGCCTGGCCGGAAACAGCTTGTTCGGAGCCATGCGGCCAGCCGCTGAAAACAAACGCCGCCGCCAGAACGGCGCAAAAAAGCGTGGCGCGGAATATGCTTGAGTGATTCAAAATATGGGGCTTCATCAGGTTCTCCTTACAACGAGCGGTGACATGTTGGTGTACTCGCTGTCTGTTTGGACAATGCGAGTAAAATTCAATTGGCAATACCTCGGTGCCAATCGGGTTAATAGAATCGCTGGGTTTTATTGGTTGCGCTCTGCGGAATGCAGTCTAGGCAAGGGAAACGTCCGCTTCAATCAGACAACATAGCCAATTTTGCGTCTTTAATTTTTGAAACGGCTGGCCGAACTGCTGAACATAGTATTGTCGGGCCGTAGAAATAGTACCTTGGATGCCGCTCAAGAAACTCCATAGCTACATGCGCTGAGATAGCTATGGAAATACGGCTGCGCATAATTCCAAGGACACAATTACAAAAAGGCCCCGTCTCCGATCCTTCACGAGAACCGGGAACAGGGCCTTGAAAGCAGGTAACAACGGCGCGGCTTAGTTACAAGAACCGAGCGGGTCGTTCCCGTTGAGCAGGTCCAGCAACCGTGCCAGCGGCAGGAAATCCGCTTCGCGGCGCTCCTGGATGGCCAGCGTGATCTGCATATACAGGTCCTTGACCATCGAATTCGAGTTAATCACGGCGCCATTGCTCAAGGTCGTAGTCGGAATGGCAATGCCGTAACAGCTCAGGTTCGACCACATCGAATTGGCGACGACGACTGATCCGTTGCCGCCCGCGTTCATGACGTTCAACTGCGCCGCCACGTACTCCTGATTGAGCGCCTGGCGCGGCGTCAACGCGAACCCAAAGGGATTGCCGCGCAACGCCAGCTCAAGCGTGCGCCGCTGGCTGGTGTTCACGGATTGGTTCCCGTTCACACCGGCAATCACCAGGTTGCCGCCTGGCGCGCGGTCCAGGTTCTGCAACCACCATTGCGGCGAGCGATAACAAAGCGTATCGCACTTGAGCGGTTGATTGACCGTCACCTTGAAGCTGCACGTCGCCGTGCCGCATTCATTGGTCGCGGTGCAAGTCACCGTCGTCATGCCCACCGGGAAGTTCGTGCCGGAAGCCGGCGCGCACGTCACGGTGGTCGCATTGGTCGCAGTCGGCGCGGGATAGGTCACCGTCGTGCCACTAGCCCCCGCCGACGTCGCCGTGATGTCCGCCGGACAAGTGATGGTCGGTTGCGGTCTGACCGTCACCGTAAAGCTGCACGAGGCACTGCCTGCCGCATTGCTGGCTGTGCAGGTCACGGTCGTGACGCCAAGCGGGAAGCTCGAACCTGACGGAGGGGTGCAGGTCACAGTCGTCGCGTTCGTCGCCGTCGGCGCGGGGTAAGTGACCATCGCCCCACTGCCCTGCACTAGGCATGGCGGGCAAACGACCGGGCAAACCAGACCGGTCGGGTAGCCGCCCGTCAAGCCACCGAGCAAGCCGCTTTGCGAACGTGCGCGGTCGCCCGCCACTTCGTTGCGTCTGACGACCACATCCGTCACGAGC
Source organism: Acidobacteriota bacterium (assembly GCA_043740245.1). Taxonomy (GTDB): domain Bacteria; phylum Acidobacteriota; class Blastocatellia; order RBC074; family RBC074; genus JACPYM01. Next base: position 10,952 of record JAYUCP010000483.1, read on the forward strand.
AAGCTGACTGCGCCCACGCCCGCGCCGCGATTGACCGAGACGCCGAGTTGCAAGCACGCGTCGAGCGGCGTACCGGCCTGCATCAGGTACGACACCGTCAGCAAGCCCGTGCGCGAACCCGCGCTACCCGCCGCAGCGGCAAAGGGAATGAGATCGCCCACCGCCAACCGGCCCGTCGCTGACAACCGGCTGTTCAGATTCAGCGTGACCAGCGCGTTGAGCGAGGTCACACGCAACCCGTTGGCTTCGACCGTCAACGTCACGATGTTGAATGACGGTGAACCGGTCGCGCCTTGCGTAAAGAACGTCAGCGTGTCGCCCACGGTCGCCCCCGTGCTCGCCACTACGAAACTGAAGTCCCAAACGCTGTCAGTGCACGAAAGCGCCGTGAAGCGGCTGTTCGGCGTCGCATAGCTGATGGCTTGTGACGTGGTGCCGTCAAAGCCACCGACGCCCGTCAGCGTGCCGCCAAAGTTCGCGGCATTCACCTGGAAGACGTTCAAGCCCGGCGCGCTCTGCGGCACGGTGAAGCTGAAGGGCTGCATCAACAGGAAGTGATCGCCCTGCGGCAATTGCGCCGTGGTGTTGAAGCCGTGCGTCAACGCCGGCACGGCAAAGGTCGGGCAACCCGCACTGCTGGTCGCACAAACCGTTTGGTTCGGCGGACAGGTGATCGTCGGCGGCGCAATGACCGTGACGTTGAAGCTGCACGTCGCCGTGCCGCAATCATTCGTCGCGGTGCAAGTCACCGGCGTCGTCCCCACCGGGAAGTTCGCGCCCGAAGCCGGCACACACGCCACCGTGGTCGCGTTGGTCGCGGTGGGCGCCGGATAGGTCACCGCCACGCCGCCTGCGCCCGAGGCCGTCGCCGTGATGTCGCCTCCGCATGTAATCGCCGGACGCGGATTGACGCGCACGGTGAAACTACAGGTCGCGCTGCCGGACGCATTCGTCGCCGTACACGTCACCGTTGTCGTGCCAACCGCGAAGCTCGAACCCGAAGCCGGATTGCAAGTCACGCTGTTGGCATTGGCCGCCGTCGGCGCGGGATAGCTGACGGTAGCCGCATTGCTGCCAGCCGCCGCACAGACCGTCTGATTCGGCGGACACACAATCGTCGGTTGCGCCAGGAAGCCAGCGTCGTAATCGTGATTGTTCTGCCCGGCGCTGCCGGTCGTCACGCTGATCACAGCATTGTTGCCGTTCATCACCGCATCGGAATCACGAATGTCGCCATTCGCCGAGACGTCGGCATCCGTCTTGGTCAACGTCAGGCCGGCCAGCGCGGCTTGCGTCTTGTCAATACGGATTTCGTAATTCATCTGCGGCAACACGCCACCCGGCACGTTGCTGTTGTTGAAGTAGTACGTACCCAACGCGCTGGTCGTCGTTTCGCCCACCTTGATGCCGTTCTTGTACAACTCAACTTTGACGCCGGGAATACCCGGTTCGCCAGCATCCTGAATGCCGTTGCCGTTGTTGTCGCGCCAGATGCGATTGCCGATTTCGAGCGGCGCGAGATCGCACAACGCCACCAAATCGCCCAGGCCGTTCGCCTTGCCGAAAATGTCGAAAGCGATATCGCCGTTATAAACACGATAAGTCTTCGAGCGCGCCCCGCTCGTGTTGTTGTGCCAGAGCGTGCCGCCGTCAAAGAGCGTGTTGTTGTCAAAGATCGGAATCGGGTCTGCCGAATTGACGACGATGTCCGGAAAGCCCTGCAATTGCAGCAAACCGCCGATGCCGTTCTCATCGTTGAAAGGCACGTAGAAGTCTTGATAGTAAAACTCGCCGCCGCCCGGCCCCTGGCCGTTGTTTTGCGGCCCCGCGCCATTGCCGCCGCTGCGGCCATTGCTTTCAAGCGTCCAGCCGTTCGCCAGATTGCCGCTCGCGCGCAAGGTGTCGCCCGCCGAGACGCCGTAAATACGCGTGCCGCTGCCGGGATCATCCAGCGTGAAGTTGCCGAACTGATCGCCCGAACGATCACGCAAACCCAGAATCAGATTGCCGCGATCAAAGGCGATGTCGGTCAACCATGGTTGCGGGTTGATACCGCGCTGATCTGTACCAATCGTGCGGAAGACCTTTGACCACGGACGCCAGGCCGCAGGGACACAAGCGCCCTGCCCCAGTTGCGCGCTGTCAGCGCAACCGCGCGGATAATTCAGCGCCGCCTGGAACACCGGCTGCGCGCTGAAGGCCAACGTCGCCGGATCAACCGTATAAACATAGGCCACCAGCTTCGTCGCATCGCCATTCGGAGCCGCGCCAGTCACCGTGCTTTCCGCCGTGCAGGTCAGGCCGACATACAAGCGGCCTTCGTTCCAATGCACCGCGAACGGGCGCACATCGTCGGCGCTCGAACAGCCGGGCAAGGTGGCGGGCACGGCCTGTTTGCGAATGTTTTGCGCCGTCGGCGGCACATCGGTCGGGAATTCATAAAGCGCCCGCTCAGCCAGATTCATCGCGTAAAGCCGCGTCTCAGCGCCGTTCAACGCAATGCCGCCGAACGCAGCCTTGCCGACGGCGTCCCATGCGACGTTGCCGTTGTCGCGATCAAAATCATTCTGGTCGTGCGGATTCGCGCCGCCCGCGTTGAAAAACAAGCTCGGATTGCCGTTCGCCGGATTGATCGCATAGATCGCTCCCGGACCTGAAGGGCCAAAGCCCGCATGCTTTTTCATGAACGAACTGAAATAGAGCGTCTTCGCGCCGCGCGCATACGCCACGCCCCACAGCGAACCGACCTGCCGGTCAGTCGTCAGGTTGCCGTGCGCGGGCGCGTCGAAATCATTGAAGGGCCCGCCGCCGCTCGTGCGCGACGATCCGGCGGAATAGGGAAACGAGACGACGACAGGATTGCCGCTGGTTTGCGGGCCACCCACATAACAACTGGTCACCAGCGTCGGATTGTCCTGGCAATACTCGGCTGGCACCGCGATCCCGAAATCAATGTTGCTCGCACTGGCGCCCGCCGTGAATTGCACATTCGAGCGCGAGTTGTCGCCCACCGGCCCCGGAAAGAAACCGGCAGGCAGATTGGTAAACTCGATGCGATACGGCCCATTGCCCAACGCGTTGAGCGAATAGGAGCCATCCGCGCCGCTGGTCGCCGTGCCGACCGCGATATTGCTGGGATCGTAGGCCGTCACCGTGACTCCCGCGATGCCGCGATCCACCGCCGCGCCGACCTGGCCCTGGCCGTTGTTGGCGAGGGTGTTGGCCGTGTCGCGTTTGCCGTTGTAGTTGTAATCTTGAAAAACCGTCCCGCTGACCACACCCGCCACGGCCACCATTCTGTCCTGCCCCCGGCCTTCCTGACCAAACGCGCGGCTGCCCCGCACGCTGAGCAACGAGATTCCTGCCGCAAGCAAAAACAAAACGGCCACGAGCCGTGCTGGCGGGGTTAGACACTTGGTCAAAGCCGTCACGCATCTCCCCAAGTTGAAACGCGTCATTACATTATTGGGCGTCATTCTTTGTTTCCTCCTGCTTACCGCGCTGGATTTCTAAACGAACCCAGACGGTGAAGCTGTAAGCAGTTGAAGTTCTCGCGGCACACGCAATCGTACCAATCCAATCACGCCTGACGCCAGAACTGTGGCAAAGACTAGCGGCCATAGGGCATCGGCCTGATTTTATCAGGCCGATGCCCTATGGCTCTTTGCCACGTATTGATTTGCAGTGGGGTGTGAGGGTTAAGCCGAAGCTAAACCCGGAACGCATTCCGGGGCACCATAAGAGTGGGGGTGAAAGTTCTCGCCCGGTCATTCACCAAACACAGACGACCAGCGAACGAACCGGCTGGGAAGAGGCCTGGACTCGATCGCACCAGATAAAACTTGTATTGCTTAATAGCTGAAAACCAGACCGCCCACCCTTGTCCGCACAGCCGCCATCAAGTTTATTTGCACTTGAAATCGTATGTCATTCAATCGTTGCAAAACACCTTGGTGTGCTGGCTGCCCAGTGACAAGCGCAGACAAAATAGGCTGACACGTCCGTTTTTGCAAGCACACAAGGGCCATTTGATCACTTCATAGCTTTGCGCCCACATTAGTTTTGCCAATCGGCCTGGCCTTGAGACACCTTGACGCTGGTTGCCCCCTTGCTTAGACTTCGCGCATTCCGATGACAAGACAAGTCTATAAAAGTAGACGGACAGCTCCTTTCGCTACTACCCGTCGGTCGTGGCTGCATAGTTTCCACCCGCAAAGGATTACCGGTATGTTTCGTTTGTTGCTCTTGACAACCTCGACGTGGGCAATGTTGCCCATACGCATCGCCTTGGGTTTGATCTTCATCGGCCATGGTTCGCAAAAGGTCTTTGGGGCCTTTGGCGGTCGCGGGTTTGACGCCTGGATCAATACGCAGGTCACCGTCGCTTTGCCAACAGGTTTGCCACCTTTGAAGTTCTGGCTAACCTGCGCCGCTTTTGCCGAATTGTTTGGTGGAGTGATGGTCTTGATCGGCTTGTTGACGCGCGTTGGCGCGGCGTTGCTGGGCATCGTGATGTTCGTGGCGCTTTACTTCGTGCATTGGCGCTATGGCTTTTACCTGCACGATAACGGTACCGATGGTATCGAATACGTACTGGCGCTGTTTTGTTGTTGCATCGCCCTGATCATCGAAGGCGGCGGGCGGGGTTCTTTTGACGCCAGTTTATAAACACGAAGAGCAGCTAGCGAGAATTGTTTCGCTTTTCCACTCCGCCCGATTGTCGCGCACCGCGCTTTCACCTATACTGCGCGCACCCTTTTCAGAAATCCCCCTTTTCAAATACCCATCATTGGGCCAGGCAAAGGAGCGGGCTATGCCACGTTGCGCGCGTTGTTTCGGCGAAGTGCACGAACTCGCCGTCTTCTGTCCGGGGTGCGGCCAACCACACGCCCCGGCCTTCGATCAACTGCTCAACCGCGTCATCGGCGAACGCTATCAAATCTATCGCCGCCTCGATCAAAGCGGGCTCTCGGCAGTCTTCACCGCCATTGATTTGCGCACCGACCAGATCGTCGTGGTCAAATTCAGCGATCCCAGCCAACTCGCCAAACGCGAATTGACCTACGCGCTGGCCGCTGACGAAGCCCGCCGTTATTGGGCCGAGATGCTCGAACGCATGCGGCGCGAGGCCGAGGCGCTCACCCAAATCCGGCATCGCAACATCGTGCGGCTTTACGACACGGGCACGCTCAACGCCGACCTGCGCTTCGTCGTGATGGAATACTTGCGCGGCCGCACCTTGCGCGAAGAACTCGCCGCGCGCCAAAAGCTCCCGCTTAACGAAGCCTTGAATATCGCCATCGCCCTGGCCGACGCGCTCTTCGAGATTCATTCGCGCGGCATCGTGCACCGCGACCTCAATCCGCGCAATGTAATGATTGCGGATTGCGGATTGCGGATTGCGGATTCTGGAAAAACAGATAGTGGAAACGCAGATGATTGTTTGCAATCCGCAATCCGCAATCCGCAATCCACAATCAAGCTGATTGATTTCGGCATTGCCAAATTCCCGCAACCGCCCGGCGCGCCACCCTTCACACAGCATTCGATCCTGAGCGGGACGGTGGCCTACGCCTCGCCCGAACAATGCCAGAATCAACCGCTCGATCAGCGCACCGACCTGTATTCCCTGGGCATCGTGCTTTACGAGATGCTCACCGGCGCGCGCCCATTCACCGGCCGCACACCCACCGAAATCGCGCTCAAACAAATTCAAGCCCAGCCCCAAGCGCCGCGCGAACTGACGCCGGAACTGCCGCTGAGTTTAGAAACCGCCATCCTGCGCGCGCTGGCCAAAGACCCGGCGGGGCGGCACGCGCACATTGGCGAATTGGCTGACGAGTTACGCGCCATCGCCCAACGCTTTGTCGTCGCCTTGCCGGAAAAATCCGCCGCAGCCAATTTGCCGTTGGTGTTTAGCTCAAATGCTGAAGCCTTCTCAACGCCTCAGTCCGCTTCGGCGAATTCAGCAGATGCCCTGAACGATGAGGCCGAACAACCCATCTTCACCACCTATCCACTGGCGCAATCTTCGCGGCGACGCAAGCTGGCGTACGCAGCGGCCCTGCTCCTCTTCATCGCTGGCGCAGCGTTTTTAGCGAAAGACCGGTTGGGCAAACCAGGGCTTACGCCAAACGGCGAGCTAACGCTGAATTCCCTGCTGGCGGCGCCAACGGCTACACCACTCTCGATTGAAAAAGAATCCGCGCCTCCGAACGAAACGCCTTTGGTCACCGAGCCGATCTTGCCCGCACCCGAGGCGGAAATGGCGCAAACGCGCGCGGCCTTTGCACTCCCGCATTTCTGGCAGCGCGTCAAGAGCTTCGCCAAACCGCAACCTGCCCCGCCACAGCCTGCCCAGTCACAGGTCATGAACATGAAGACGCAGGGACCAAAGATGATGCAACCGGTTGTTGCGGCAACGATCCCACCGCCAGCATTGCCCGAAACACAGATTTTCAAATTGCCTGAATCTGCGTCTTCGACAACTTCGCCGGATTTGGCCGAGAGCATCGCTGCGCCCGAACGGCCCAGCACGCAGCCCGGCAATTCGACGCGCCCGCGCCGCCAACGCGAGCCTGTGGTTTCCCAGCCGGTTGTTGAAAACGCCGCGTCCACAAGCACGGAAGAAGGCAGCCACGACAACGCCGCTACGACAGAAGCAGAGCCCGATGCAGGCCGTGAATTTTCGCCGAAAGTAATTGTCTGGAGCGGCGCGGTCACTGGCGAACGTGTCATCCGGCTGGAAATGCCCGGCATCCCGGGCCGCATCGAGATTCCGCGCAGCTACCGTCATCGCGTCGGTGTAGTCGAATCGCCGAATACGGAAAACCGCTGGCGGCTGGCCGTGCTGCGCGTATTTGGTCGCGGTGAATGCTCGATCATTCTGCGCTGGTGGCCGAGGGGTCATTGAAAAAAGGGATGAGGGATGAAAATTCCTGCCCTCATCCCTCATCCTTTGTTTACGGTTGGCGGGTTGTGGCGCCAATCGGATCACCCGGCGGCGTCGGCAACGGCGTCGTCGCTTTGAACGGGGCTTCAGGCCGATTCAGAAAGCGTTTGATGTCATCGAGCGTGGCGTTACGCTGCGTGGAACTGATTTTCGCGGCCAATGGCGTACCAAGCCACACGGCCAATTCGCGCAACGCCTGATTCGCCACCGCGCGCACTTGCGCGGATGCCTCACCGCTCGCCGCCAATTCCATTACACGCGTGACCACCTGCGACTGTACCGTTTCGGCAACTGCCAAGTGTTGCGCTTGCGTTGGACGCGGCGCTTTCCACGTCGCGCTGATGATGGCGTCCGCCACTTCTTTAAGATCAGGATTGGCACTGTTCTCCGCGTGAAAAGCCTGCAAGCGCGCGGCGCGGCTAGGTTCGAGCAATGCCCCCAACGTGAGGTCAGTGGCAATCGCGGCAGCGGCCAGCGGATCAAAGGCCGGCTCGGTGCGGCGTCCGAAGTACTCAGCCGTTCCGCCGTCAAAACCCGTCGCCACGGGCGGAATCAATTCGAGAATGCGTTGCGGCAATGCCAACTCTTCGACCTTGAGTGTTTCGAGCAAAGCTTTCAAGGCCTCGCGTTGGCGCGCCGCTGGCACGACCTCGCGGAACTTGGCCGGACTCGGCCCGTTCGCCGTCTTCACCGCATAGGTGAAATATAAACCGCCGAGCGATTTGGCCGCCGCGATCAGTTGATAGCGATGATGCAGGTAAAGCGGCAGCAACTTCGCTTCGAGTGCCGAGAGCGGTTGCCCAACCGCAATGCTGTTCAGCCCGAAATCGCGCAGCCCGATGCGGCGCACTTCCAGTTCGTGCCGCAACGTGGCAATCGCATCCGCGCCGTTGTCCCACACGCTCGCCAGCGGATGCGCCGTGCCCACGCCACGCGCGTCGCCGTCGTCAATGAAAAGCATCCCATCAGCAAGGCCCTGTTGAATGATCTTCTCTAACTCAGGCTTCTCATCCACACCCACCGCGAATTCGGCGTAAGCGAACTTGACTGAAAACTTGTCGAACGCGCCGATGCCCACGGCGTAGGCGTTCGACAAATCCAGCTTGCCGTTTTTGATCTCGACCCAGGGCGCGGGGTAATCCATCACCGAGCCGCGATTGTAGGAACTCGCCGCGAAGTTGTGCGCAAAACCCAACGTATGCCCGACCTCGTGCGCCGAAAGCTGACGTATGCGCGCCAACGCCATCGCTGTCGCATCGGTCGCCGGATCGCCTGTCGTTGCCACTGCCAAATAGTCAGCATCTGGTGAATCCCCCGCCTCACATTGCAGGTACACGCTCCCCATTGCTCCCATCGCTCCCATTACTCCCATCGCCGCAGTCAACGGAATCATCCCGGTGCCCAGCATCACATCCTGCCGTATGCGCAACGAGCCGAGCGAGACGTTGCCCTTGATGATCTCGCCCGTGCGTGGGTCGCTAACCGACGCGCCATACGACCAGCCGCGCGTCGAACGGTGCACCCAGTTAATCATGTTGTAGCGCACATCCATCGGGTCGGCGTCTGCGGGCAGCACCTTGACTTGAAAGGCATTCCTGAACCCAGCGGCTTCATACGCCTGGCTCCACCACGACGCTCCTTCGACCAACGCGCTGCGAATCGGTTCGGGCACGCCGTTGTCCACGTAATAGACAATCGGTTTGACGGGTTCAGAAACCGCCGCGCCTGGGTCTTTTTTCTGCAAGCGATGCCGCCGAATCCAGCGTTGCTCGATCGGCGTGTCGAACGGCGAGGCGTAGTCATAAAACATCATCGGCATCGCGCTCACGCGCGGGTCGTATTGGCGCGGCTTGTAATTGCCGTCCGGCAACTCAACAAACGAATGATGCTGGCGCACGGTCACTGCTTGTGGGTTCGGCGCGACGCCGCGCACCAGCGCGCCCGGTTCCTCGCTCGCCAGCGTGATGATCGTTTCGATCTCGGTGTTTTTCGGGAAGCCTTTGGTGCGCAGCAGATAAAACGTGCTGCGCGTTTCATCGAAGCGGTAATTGCCTTGCCGCGCGCCGCGCAAGCGTTCAACCACGCCGTGCGCATCGCGCAGGAAAAACGCCGTCGCATCCACCAGCACGCGCTCGCCTTCACTAGCTTCTACCTTAAAACCCCAGATCACCGAACGCGCGAACGAGTCGGCCACCGCGCGCCGTTCGGCGTCGTCGGTGCTGAGCGCGCGGTAGCGGTAATTCGGCTGCATCATTAACACCTTCGGCCCGACGCGCTCAAACGCGACGACATACGTCCCGCCCAGTTGCCCGCGATCCAAGCCGATGGGATTGGATCCGATGCCGGCGGGCAGCGAGACTTGATAAAGAAACTCGCTGTTGAAGCGTGTGATCTCCAGCCACAGCTTGCCGTTCGCGGCGTCCCAATAGAGCGGCATGTAGCCGTCAATCTTTTGCATCCCGGCGGTCTTGCCGGCAATGGATTTGTCTTCCGGTTTGCTCTGCGCCCACAGCGGAGCCGCGCAGAGCAGCAACACGAGCAGCGTGTGTCTCATAGTTTTTTTCCTCTTTCCCAAAGGTTGACGTTGGATTGTGCGAATGCGTGCGTGATAATCGGGCCATGAACGAAAAGTTGCAAACCATCCTGACCGAGTTGCGCACGAAGCTAACGGCACTATACGGCGACCGCCTGGTCAATGTGACGTTATTCGGTTCGCAAGCGCGCGGCGACGCGACGCCGGAATCGGACATTGATGTCATGGTGGTGTTGCAAGGCAAGGTCAATCCGCATCAGGAAATTGACCGGACCAGCGCGCTCACGGCCGGCTTATCACTGAAGTACGACACGCTCATTTCGACGCTGTTCGTCGCGGAAGACCGCTTTCAGTCCGAGCTTAGTCCCTTGCTGATGAATGTGCGGCGGGAAGGGGTGCCAGTTTGAACCAAACCCAAGAAACCCTCTTGCGCAAAGCGGAAGAGACCATCCGCGCGGCCGCTTGGCTGATCAGCGGCGGCTTTCACGCGCACGCCGTCAGCCGCGTTTATTACGCGATGTTTTATGCGGCGCAGGCGCTGCTGCTCGAACGCGGCCTAACTTTTTCAAAGCACGCTTCCACCGTGGCCGCCTTCGGCCAGTATTTTGTCAAAACCGGTTTGCTCAATGCGCAGTTGCACCAAAACTTGAAGCGGGCTTTCGACAAACGGCTGGTGGGCGACTACGACATAGGGGTGGCCGTTACAGCCGCCGAGGCCACTACACTCCTGCAGCAAGCCGAAGAGTTTGTCGAAACAATTGCGTGTTTCATCGAGCAAGCGTCTCAATCCACCGCTTCGTCTGTCAGTCATCAAGCCGCTCCAACAATTCCGCCAACCGCATAAGGCGGTTTCCCGCCGCGCTTTCAGAACATTTAATCAACCACGCCTTAAGCTCGACTTTGTACAAAAAATGAGTGGTGAAAAGGACACCGCCCCGCTCCGTTAGTAAGATGGAAGTGACAAAAACACCATCTGACACGGAGGTCAACAATGTCCCTTTCACCAGAGATTCTATCCGTTTTAGCGATCTTTCAAAGTGCGTTTACCGCTCCCACCTGGGAAAAAGCGCAAGTGTTAATGGTCGGCACGCTGCTGGCGCGCGGGCGACGTACGGTTACGGCGGCGTTGCGCGTGATGGGACGCGGCGAAGAGGCTGATTTCAGTCTCTACCATCAGGTCTTAAACCGGGCCAGTTGGTCGCCCCTGGCCTTGAGTCGCTTACTGCTCCAGGCACTCATCACCGCCTTTGTCGCGGTAGGCGGCAGTCTGACCTTTGTCATCGATGAGACGCTCGAACGTCGTTGGGGCCCCACGATTCGCAAGCGCGGCCATTTCCGCGACGCGTTGTTATCGAGCCGTAAGAAAGCGGTGAGCAACAGCGGACTGCGCTGGATCGTTCTGTCGTTGGTCGTCCCGCTGCCGTGGACGACGCGCGGCGTAGCCCTCCCGGTGATGAGCGTACTGGCTCCTTCGCCCAAGGTCAGTCGGCAACTCAAACGGCGTCACAAAACCGTCGCGCACTGGGCGCGCCAGATGATCACCCAACTGCGGCGTTGGCTGCCAGGCGTCCCCCTTACGTTACTGGGTGATGGCGCTTACAGCGCGGTGGCATTGGGGCTGCGTTGCCAAAAACTCGGTGTCACCTTGATCGCGCCGCTGGTGCTGAATGCGCAACTGTTCGAGCCGCCGCCGGCACGACCTTTGCCGGGGCAAAAGAAGCGTGCTGGGCGTCCGCGGGAAAAAGGCGCGCGCTTGCCGAAATTGAGCGCGGTGCTGGTTGACCCACAGACCGTCTGGGAAAAGATCAGCGTCGAATGGTACGACGGTCAAATGCGCGCGCTCGAGATCATCACGGGCACTGCGTTGTGGAAACGCGCGGGGCTCAAACCGCTGCCGATCCGTTGGGTGCTGGTGCGTGACCCTTTAGGCGAACTGGATCCGAAAGCCTACTTCACCACCGATCCGGCGCAAGCCCCTGCCAGCGTGGTCGAGGCTTTTGTCCCGGGTTGGACGATTGAAGTGGTCTTTGAAGAGAGCCGCGCTCATCTCGGCATCGAGACCCAACGTCAGTGGTCGGATTTGGCGATTGAGCGCACCACCCCCTGTTTGTTTGGTCTTTATTCGCTGGTCGCTTTGCTCACTCACGCGCTACATCCGGATGGGAATGTCCCGATCCGGCAGACCGCCTGGTACGAAAAAAGGAAGCGACCTTTTCCGATACGCTGGCCACGGTTCGCCATCATTTATGGGGCAAATTCAATTATTTGACATCACCGCATGACCCTGATGTGCGGTTAATTCCGCAGAAGGACCTGATTCGCTTGGCTCAGGCCGTCTGTTACTCACACTGATTTGTACAAAGTCGAGCAAAGGACGAATGAAGTTCATTCACTGGTATTGGGCTTTAGCCTGCGGTTTGTAGTTCAGCCTTTAGGCTGTTTTGCGCGTTGGCAATGCCAGGCTAAAGCCTGTGCGAAA
>JAYUCP010000484.1:0-3778 GCA_043740245.1 Acidobacteriota bacterium
CGACGCCAGGAAGCTCGCCGTCTGGGCCGGCGTCAAGCAGACATAGGAGTCCGCAATCGTGCAATCGGCGCTGACGAAGAACAAGTGCACAAAGGCCACGTTGGTCAGGTTGGTGTTGGTGATGTTTATGCGAGTGTTCTGAGTGTTGCCACCCGAAGCATTCGACGTGTAGATGTTGTAGATCAAAATGGAGCCAGCTTTTTGATCGCTGACTTCAGAAGAAGCTGGATATGCTTGGCCCGGGTCGGCTGCCAATGAAACCACTGACATCAACGCGAGAGTCAACATTGCCAACAGAACGTGTGATAGTTTGCGTGAGGTTCGCATTGTAGAGAATCTCCTTTTTGAGTTTGAGATTCATAGCACGCAAGAAATTGCGAGTTATGAATCAAGAAGTGTTATTGTCAAAAAGCAAAACTTAAAACCAACAGCGTGTGTAGAGTACAGCCATCAATTCGCTAGTTTGCCGTGTGTGGACTGATGCGGATAACGTTAAGCCAGTGTCTTACGAGGAAGGCAGTTGAGAGAACGAATCAATCTTTACTGCTGGATTGAACGCCTCAAATGCTTAAGACAACCTGTCGAGTTTGATCATAAGCATCACAATATATTTGCCGGTGATTGTAAGAAGCTTATGAATTCTGCGGGATCATAGCACGCGATACTGACCATAGCAATAGCCAATAACTGCATTACGTAATGAATACCGCTTGGTACGGTCGAATCTAGGGGCTTACTTGGGACAACTACAACAATGAGCCGTGCTGGGCTCGAACCAGCGACCCTCTGGTTAAAAGCCAGATGCTCTACCAACTGAGCTAACGGCCCAATTTGAATTACTGTCAGTCGAATTTTTTAGCGGTAATGGATTATTTCAAAAACAACCTTAGCCAAAATCGAGGCAGATATTACTTGCCAGTTTAGGATTAGTCAACCAATCCGCTAGCGTCGCAGGAAAAACTCTTTTGCGGTTTTGAGCAGTCAAGGCTTGCTTGCAATTCGGGCGGTCTGTTGCGATTATCGGTTCGCTTTTCAGGGGCGATCGCCTCAACACACAAGCAATCACCTGCGCACCGCGACAATTCACACAAGTCATATTTCGAGTTGATTACAACCATGCTGAAACTCTACAAAACCACTCAGGGGCCGGTGCTGGAAGAGCGCGGCGAATATTATCGGTTACCTGAAACTGATTGGGATGTGCTGCTCAATCGCGGCGATCATGAATTGGTGCTGACCAGTATGACACGCCGCGCCACACGCATCCCGAACTTCACGATCAATGAAGACGTGCTCGCGCCCATCGGCAATCAGGAGGTTTGGGCGGCGGGGGTGACCTACTACCGCAGCCGCACGGCGCGCATGGAAGAGTCTAAAGATGCAGGCGGCGGAAGTTTTTATGATCGCGTTTACGAGGCTGAGCGCCCGGAGCTTTTTTTCAAGGCGACGCCGCAGCGTGTCGCGGGGCCGGGTCAGCCTGTGCGCATACGCAAAGATTCCAAATGGAATGTGCCGGAACCCGAACTGACGCTGGTGGTCAATTCGTTGGGCGAAATCATCGGCTACACCATCGGCAATGACATGAGTTCGCGCGACATCGAAGGCGAGAACCCGCTCTATTTGCCGCAAGCCAAAGTCTACGCGCAAAGTTGTGGCCTGGGGCCGTGCGTGTTGCTGCGTCCAGGCGCGCTGCCACGCGAAACCGTGATTCACCTGGATATTCTGCGCAAGAACGCGACCGTTTTCCATGGCGAAACGGCGCTCAAAGAATTGAAACGCAACCCGGAAGAGTTGGTCGAATATCTGTACCGCGACAATGTCTTCCCGTACGGCTGCTTTTTGTTGACGGGCACAGGCGTCGTGCCGCCGGACGATTTTACTCTGCACGTGGATGACGAAATTCGCATCACGATTGATCCGATCGGCACCCTGGTTAACCAAGTGGTGCAAGGCTAAGCCAAGAATACAAGATGGAAATCAACGGCAAAAACATTATCGCCTGCCAACCCGACACGAGCGCGCAAGCGCAAACCGCTTTCACCTCCCACGCCCAACCTGGCACTTTCGATGAAGCCAGTGCCGGGCAGATTGACCGAGCATTGATTGCCGCCGAGCAAGCCTTTGAAGTCCTGCGGCAACTCCCGGCAGAACAGCGCGCGGCCTTTATTGATCGAGTCGCGGAGGAAATTCTCGCACTTGGCGATGAATTGATCGAACGCGCGCACGCCGAAAGCGCACTGCCGAAAGAACGCCTGACCGGCGAACGCGGACGCACTGTCAATCAATTGAAAGCTTTTGCCGAAGTCGTGCGCGAAGGTTCCTGGGTCGAGGCGCGCATTGACCGCGCGCAACCTGACCGCCAGCCACTGCCGAAACCGGACATCCGGCGCATGCAAATTCCCGTTGGGCCGGTGGTGGTCTTTGCCGCCAGCAATTTTCCGCTGGCCTTTTCGGTCGCGGGCGGCGACACGGCTTCGGCGTGGGCGGCGGGCTGTCCCGTCGTGGTCAAGGCGCATCCCGCACATCCGGCGACCTCGGAAATGGTCGGGCGCGCGGTTGCGCGGGCGGCGGCAGCGACTGGCATGCCGAATGGAATTTTCTCGTTGCTGCACGGCGTCAGTCACGAATTGGGCATGGGCCTGGTCAAACATCATTTGACCAAAGCCGTCGGCTTTACGGGCTCGCTGCGCGCGGGCCGCGCCTTGTTCGACGCCGCGGCGCAACGGCCCGAACCGATTCCGGTTTTCGCCGAGATGGGCAGCATCAATCCGGTCTTTATCCTGCCCGGCGCGTTGTGTGAACGGGCGGAAGCACTGGCCGAAGGTTTGAAAGGCTCAGTCACGCTGGGTGTTGGACAGTTTTGCACCTGTCCCGGCTTGGCGGTTGGCTTGCGCGATGAAAACTTCGCGCGCTTTGCCGGCAAGCTGGGCGAATTGATCGCTAGCGCCGTTCCCGGGCCGATGCTTTATCCGGGCATCGCACAGGCCTACGCCACAGGCGTGGCGCGACTCAGCGCGCTAAGCGGTGTGCAAGCCGTGACTGCCCACGCTACGCCCGACGTCGCAAAGAATGAGGCTGGGGCGGCGCTGTTTACCACCGATGCCGCGACGTTTTTGCGACAGCACGATTTAAGTGAAGAGTTGTTCGGCCCTTCGACCGTCGTCGTTGGTTGCGCTGACCGCTCCGAACTCGAAACGCTTGCGCGCAAGCTGGCAGGCCATCTGACCGCGACGATTCACGGCACTTCGGCGGACTTGGCTGAATACCGATGGTTGGTGGACATTCTTGCTACCAAAGCTGGGCGGCTGCTTTTCAACGGCTATCCGACCGGCGTAGAAGTTTGCCCCTCCATGCAACACGGCGGGCCGTATCCGGCCACGACCGATGCGCGGACGACTTCGGTCGGCACGGCGGCGATTCAACGGTTTGCCCGGCCAGTGGCGTATCAGAATTTTCCGCAGGAAGCCTTGCCGGTGGAATTGCAGAACGTGAATCCGCGCGGGATTTGGCGGTTGGTGGACAATCAACTGACCAAAGACGCCGCGTGATTTGCGGACAGCGCTCGGAAAAGACAAAAGGGCAAAACCAATGTTTGGTTTTGCCCTTTTGTCTTTGTAGCAGGTCAATGAAGAGCGAAGTTCAAACACCAAAAGCGCCAGCAGCGCATAGCTAAATCGAACCACATAAGATTGGTACAGTCGCGGCAGGGCGTGGGTCAGTAGCCCGACCGTGAGGGAGGGCAGGTTCGATGAGCATCAACCCAACAAAGGTTTTGCCC
>JAYUCP010000485.1:0-3775 GCA_043740245.1 Acidobacteriota bacterium
CGGGTAAAATATCAGGCCTCTGGCGTTGTTGGTTATCATGACAAGCCAGCCCCCAGGAACTTTCGTTCGATAGACATCTCCCAATTTCCACCATTCGCCTCCCGCACTGGACGAATTCAATTTGTGCCAGACGAGTTGTGGTGGTTCTGCTTTCTGTGCCGTGTTTGGGCTTTTCTTCATGTTCGTTATCCTTTCGCCTTATTCGGATACAAATTTGGTGCAAATCGTTTGTAACACCCGATGACTCGCTGCCGCCTAACGACCCAAGCTCAGCGACCCGGCCCACGAGACGCCACGATTGCAACAGTGACGCGATGGCCGGGTTCGCTGCAGCGCTCCGGCGGCAGATTCAACTTGGCGTCGAGCGGATGCAGGCTTTCAAGAGATCGCCCGCCATAGCCCTGACGAGTGATAGTCACGGAACCAAAGATGGTTTTGAGCGAGCGTGAATGAAGACGCTGATGAGTGTGAGCTTGTCCGATCGCATCAACGACCGGCTCTGAAACCGCGCCGGGGCCACGTTCATCAAGATGTGCTTGCAGCATCAGTCGCAACAACTCGCGGCCCCGGCGCGGTTTCAGAGCCGTCCGGTAATCGATAAGCTCACCACCTGTCAGCGCGAAACTCACTTTTACGCCTAATGAGCACCAACACCAAGCATTTTGCGGCAAAAATGAAGGAGCCTCTGAAAGATGCATCTTTACAGAGGCTCCTCGGCATCATCCGTCAAAATAGTGGGCTGGCCGCTATGAGGATTGACGATAACAACATTACACTTATATTGTTGCCATCAATTCAACAGTTCAATCATTCTGTTGCACTCGACGCATGTCAGAGTCAATGTTTACAGGAGGTTCAGCGCGTTCGACCACTCCCACTTTTGCCCTGTAGTGTTGAAGTCGTAAAACGCGCCTGCCACATCGCCGCACCAATGTTCATGCCATTGTCGCCGCGCTGCCCGCCGTGTCTTTGCGCCACCGCTTTTCGCTGTAATGTTGCACTCCATAAAAATGACGTGTTTCGCGGCGGCGCAATTCGCTGGAACGCGCGCTCCCAAAAGCAAACTGAACGTAAACCGAAGCGACCCAAGACGGGTGCGAATTTACCTGAGCCGGTGCGCTTTGACAAGGAAGGTGAGCGGGTTGCGCTGGGGGTTACGGCAAAATGGCGCAGCCACCGGGACAGCACGGGGAGCGTTCGGCGACCTATAGCCCCCGCAAAGAGCGGCTAAATCAGAACCACAAAGATTGGCATAGGATTACCAGGATTTGTAGGCTTGGCGAAGGTCGAATCTGTCTATCCTGCCCCCTTCTTGATGGATGAATCCTGTGCATCCTGAAAATCCGGTTAATCCTGTTGAAAGGTTTGTGTCCCAAGGCGGACGCGCCAGGCGACGTGGCTGGCGCGCCCATTCGCCCGCCTAACCGGCTCACCATAACGCCGCGCAGGCTACGGGTAAGCTGCTGTCAGAACTAGCTTGAACGGTTGGCGTGTCCGGTTGCGCCGCTAGCTTTGCGCGCGCAACCGGGCCAACTCTTCACGCAAGCGGGCGGCTTCGGCGTCGGCGGCATTGGCGCGCGCTTCGGCTTCTTGGCGTGCAGCTTCCGCTTGTTGACGCGCTTCAACCGCTTCAAGCAAGGTCGGCAAGAACTGCCCGGTCCGCGGATCACGCAGGCGCAGCGTGGCACCGGTATCTACCAAATCCAGCCCCAGCGCCGCGCTATGCACGACGCCGTCTTTGATTTCCATGTCTTCGTAGATGCCATCATCCAAGCGGTGCGCCGCCAGTCCATCCGGCAACCAGTCGTATTCCGGGTCGAACAAGTAGTATTCCCGCACGCCCCAGCGCGCGTACAGCGGGGCTTTCTTCTGCGTGTCGTTGCGGATAGTGCCGCGCGAAGAAACCTCGATGACGACCTCCGGCGCGCGCGCTTCCTCCCAAAGCTTGTAAATGCGCCGCCGATGTTTCGGCACGCCGCGCACGACGAAGACATCCGGTGCCACGCGCTTCGTGCGGTCGCCTTCGACGTAGTAAATCAAAAGATCGCCGGAGACATACACCTCAGGATCATCCTTGAAATGGACATCCAAGGCGGAGATCAAATCAATCATCAAATCGCGATGCAGATCGGTTTCGGCCATCGGTTCACCGTCCGTTTCTGGATAATAAATTTCCCTGGTTACGGGTTGTTTCGCTGGACTTGTGCTTACGCTCATTGGTTCACCTCGCAAGGCATTCTACCGTGAACTGCTGTTGGTTGTCACCGCGGGTTGCAGCACGCGCGGCTGATCCAATACCCAACGCCGAATGATCTGATAGCCGCGTTCCGCCGGCAGGTAACGCCGCCCGCCCTGATGCCCGTCTTCCTTGCCGGTTTGCACGTTGAGCGGTTTGCGCAAGAACTTGCTCGTCTCGATGTCGGCCAGATTGACGCGCTGTTGCAGCAACAAATAGTTCTTCAGCATCTTCGCCATTGACCAATAGTTGTTGCCATCCGGCCCTTCCAATTCCATCGAAGGCACGCGCCCTTTGACGGCGTGGCAGGTCATACAGGCGCGCTCATCCATGCGCTGCGGGCGGTTCAATTCCGGTGCGACGTGATCGTTGAAATAGCGGAAGCTGGCGATGAATGGCTCGCTCAAGCGCGGCTGCCCCTGCGCGTCTTTCAACGCCCCGGCCAGCGGCTCTTTGCGAACAGCGTCCTGCAAATCGCTCAACCACAGTTGAGGATCAGCATTGCGCAGCGCATTGCGCAACGCGCCGTTGGGCTCTTTCGCCAGCAACTCGCGGAAGGCCGCTTGCACGCGCGCGTCCAGCCGAATGCCGGTCTGATTCGCCAGCCGTTGCGCGATGCCGCGCGTCATCGCGGGCGCTTCGGGCCGCAAGGCTTGCAAATACAATTCGACTGCACGGGCGCGTGCCGCCGACACAACGTCGTTGGCGGGCTTATCCAATCCCGCGCCGACTTCGGGCACACCGTTGCCGTATTCCATCACCCAGGCCACGCTGGGCAGCCAGAAATGCGTGGTCAGCGGATTCGCCACCGCGCCCGGCACCAGCTTGAGCAAGACTTCGGTGTGCAGATCGGGATTGGCCGCAAGCATGCCGCCCATGCGATCCGCGACGTACCAGTCGGCGTTGGGCAAGCCCATCGGTTTGACGGCATCGGCGGCGGCTTGCAAGTGGCCCGCAATCTCCGCCGCGTCCGGTTGTTTGTTGTGTTTGGGGATCAACAACGAATACAGCAACTGCTGCTGCTCGACAGTTTTGGGCACGTCCCAATGCGCGCGGCTGAAGAGGCGCAGCACCGGTTGGGCCAACGATTGGCGGCGGTCGTAATCCAGCGCGCCGCGCAAAATCTGTTCGACCAGCGGCTCGACTTTCTCTTGCGTGGCGGGCAAGCGCACGGCGCTGGGATCGCTGACGGCGGCGGCGGCAATCGTGCGCAAGACTTCGGGGCCTTTGGTCGAGTATTCGATGACGCGGTCTTGCAATGGCGTCCAGGCCACATTCGACGCGCCTTCCAGCATCAGGCGCAACGCGGGCAGATCATCGGCGGCAGTCTTGTCCCACACGCGCACGGCGGCTTTGCCCATCAGTTCGGTGCTGTGTTCGGTGATGTAGCCCATCTGGCCTGGCCCGCCGTCGCCGCCTGAGGAGTTGTAAAAGGTCGCGGCGATGTTGACCAAACGTTGCGCCAAACGGTCTTTCACGGCTGCGCTCAACGTGGCGTCATCGAGTTTGTCTTCGAGCGTTTTGAACAGCGTGGCGAGT
>JAYUCP010000486.1:0-3772 GCA_043740245.1 Acidobacteriota bacterium
AGAACTGATTCAGGACGTGCTCAAAACCGCGCGCGGCAACCGGGCGCGGGCGGCGCGCATGCTGGATACGACCGAGCGGATTTTGGGGTACAAGGTGAAGAAGTATGGGATTGATTGTAAGCGGTTCAGGGGTTGAAATAGGCCGAGGCTCAAGCCGCCTTGGCTTCAACTTGAGAGATGGTTTTGCCGATGTCTTTTGGCGTCGCGCCAGTGGCAAGCATCGCGCGGATCAGCAATTCAATTGAAACCGAAGCATCGCCGCCTTCAGCCTTGGCGATGCGCGGCTGACTTGATTGGAGCTTTTGCGCAAGTTGCGTTTGGGTCATTTGTTCCTGGCGGCGTTCACGCAAGGAACGGCTCAGCGCCAGTCTTATCTCCACGAGAATCTCTTCTTCCGGTGTGAGCCCAAGGAACTCTGCGACTGTGCCAACTTTCCAGCCGCCCTTTTCCAGTCGTTTACGTTTGGCTTCGTCCATATCATCCTCACTAAAATCAACACTGCCTCATTTAATGTTATCTGAGTCCACAAATTGTGGACTCGCTGAACAAACCACTCCCAACAAACACCGAACACCGATCAGGAGCTATTTCTTTGCAAGCTCGTCGTACTTCCTGAGCCGCTTTCGACAAGCAGAAATCATTTCATTCGGCGTTTTCTGTGTAGTCTTTTGAAAAACATCAGCGATCACGATCGCATCATCGTCAATCCGATAAACAATACGCCAGATTCGATTTTCATCACGGATACGCAGTTCGTGACAGTGCGGGCCAATATCAGGCATTGGACGCGAATGCGGAAGACTGAGATTTTCACCTTGCTGCAACCTTCGCAAAAGCGTCCCAGCCTCTACTCTTGCTGCCAAACTGAATGGCGGCGTCTTGATCTCTCCGTGAAGCCAAACCGGCGGTTTATCGGGTTCAGCGTTTCTTCTCACGTTGGCAATGTATATCAGGTCAGGCATACCGGCAACATCAGGCAGTAAAACTTGTTGAGTCGCTAGGTGCCGACAATTATGTCTGAACAACTAGCAAAGCCGACATCTTTGTACTGCGTCAAAGCGTCTCAAAAACTGTCCGTAACCAACGCTCGCCTGCATCCTCAACGTTTAAGCTCCTCCCCACCTACTTCCCCACGCTGGCAAGCGAATTGCTACAACAACGTCGGGAACCGGCTGTTCAACCAGTCGGCACCAACTTCCCACGGCATTTTTGCATAACCGGACGCCGCGGTTTTTAAGTCACCGCGCGCCACCCATCCCAACTACATCGGAGAGACAAAACAAGCGTATGAGCACAAACGGAAATCAGGGTCGCCTCTGGGCGATCAACGAAGTCAGCAAGCGCACGCCGCGCGTCATCGCCAACGGCACGAAGGCGTCCGACCTGTTCGGCAGCAATACCTTCAACGCCAAAGTCATGGCCGAGAAGCTACCCAAGGCCGTCTACAAATCGCTGCTGCAAACGGCCAAGGCCGGGCACAAGCTGGATCAATCCATCGCGCCGGCCGTGGCCCACGCGGTCAAGGAGTGGGCGATTGAAAAGGGCGCGACGCATTACACGCACTGGTTCCAGCCCAACACCGGCATCACCGCCGAAAAGCACGACACCTTCCTGACCATTGACGGCGACGGGCACGCCATCGAACGTTTCGACGCCTCGCAGTTGATTCAGAGCGAGCCGGACGCTTCGAGCTTCCCGTCGGGCGGCCTGCGCACGACCTTTGAAGCGCGCGGCTACACGGCGTGGGATCCTTCGACGCCGATCTTCATTATGGACAGCACCAATGGGAAGACGCTC
Source organism: Acidobacteriota bacterium (assembly GCA_043740245.1). Classification (GTDB taxonomy): domain Bacteria; phylum Acidobacteriota; class Blastocatellia; order RBC074; family RBC074; genus JACPYM01. The sequence continues at coordinate 1,798 of JAYUCP010000486.1, forward strand.
TGCATTCCGTCGGTCTTCATCTCCTATTACGGCCAGGTGCTCGATAAGAAGACGCCGCTGCTGCGCTCGGACGAATACCTGAACGTGAACGCGCAGAAGGTGCTGAAGCTCTTCAACAGCAAGGCGACGCGCGTGTTTTCGACGCTGGGGCCGGAGCAGGAATACTTCCTGATTGACGAAGCCTTTTACGTGCTGCGGCCCGACCTGGTCGCCACCGGGCGCACGCTGATCGGCGCGAAACCGCCCAAGGGGCAGGAGCTGGAAGATCAATACTTCGGCTCGATCAAGGCGCGCATTCTGGCTTTCATGCAGGAGTTCGAGCACGAGTTGTTCAAGCTGGGCATTCCGGTCAAGACGCGGCACAACGAGGTCGCGCCGGCGCAATACGAGAGCGCGCCCATTTTTGAAGCCGTGAGCGTGGCGACCGATCACAACCAGTTGACGATGGAGATGCTGCGCCAGGTGGCCAAGCGCCACAACCTGACCTTCCTGGGTCACGAGAAACCCTTCGCCGGGATCAACGGCAGCGGCAAGCACAACAATTGGTCAATGGCTACGGACAACGGCGAGAACCTGTTGGAACCGGGCGATACGCCGGAGAAGAATTTGCAATTCCTCTGCTTCCTGCTCGCCACGATGAAGGGCGTCTTCAAACATCAGGGCGCCTTGCGCGCGGCGATTGCCAGTTCGGGCAACGATCACCGGCTGGGCGCGAATGAAGCGCCACCCGCGATCCTCTCGGTTTTCCTGGGCGATGCGCTGACCCGGATTCTGGACGCCATCGAAGCCGGCAAGCTGAAAGGCGCGACTTCCGAAAAACAGGTGATCGCGCTGGGCATCTCCAAGCTGCCCGAAATCGCGATGGACAATACCGACCGCAACCGCACTTCGCCCTTCGCCTTCACCGGCAACAAATTCGAGTTCCGCGCGGTGGCCTCGTCGGCTTCGACCGCGACGCCGATGGCGACCTTGAATTCCGCCGTGGGCGAGGCCTTAGCCGAGATGGCGACGCGCTTGGAAGCTTCGTTGAAGAAGACGAAGGATTTCGACAAGGCCGTGATTGACGTCATCAAGGAATTCGTGATCGAGACTAAGGCGATTCGTTTCGAGGGCAACAACTACGCGGATGAATGGTGTGCTGAAGCTGCGCGGCGCGGTCTGCTCAACCTCGCCAAGACGCCGGAAGCGTTGCTGCAACTCAAGACCAAAGAGGTCAAGGCGCTCTTCAAAAATTCGGGCGTCTACAAACCCGACGAACTGGATTCGCGCTATCACCTCGAAATCGAACGTTACATCAAAGACCTTGAAATCGAAGTCGCGGCGATTCGTGAATTGGCGCTGACGGCGGTTTTGCCGGCGGCCTACAAACATCAGGCGCAAGTGGCCGGCGCGGTCGCGGCGCTCGCCAGCATCGGCCTGAATGGCAGCGCGCTCGACAGCCAGAAAGCCGATGTCGAGGCGCTGGCACATTTGATCGCCGCTCTGAACGCCGCCGTCGTGGCGCTGGATCACGCGGTCGAGAAAGCCGAGAGCGACAACCTCGACAAGAAAGCCGTGGCCTTTGCCGCAGGCGTTTCAGCCGCGATGGTGGCGCTGCGCGAGGTCTGCGACAAGTTGGAAGGCGTGGTGGACGACGGGCTGTGGCCGTTGCCCAAATACCGCGAGATGCTTTTCCTGGTGTAGTGGAAACTTACGCTTGAAAGCGATTGGGTGTCATGTGGCAGGTGCAACCTGACACCCCTTTTTGCTTGGGTTGAACAATTGAGGCGCTACTGGAATTTGTGTGGGTTTGGAAGAAAGACTTTGCTGCTGTGCCGCCCGCTGTGCGGAGCCGCACAGCAGCGGACGCCCCACAAACTTTCCCGTAGCGTCACCAAGCGCCCGCCTCTACGGCGCGAAATAGCCTGACGCATCCAAAATCAAATCCGTCGTGAATTGCGTCAGCACTTTGAATTTCCCATCCGCCGGGTTCAGT
>JAYUCP010000487.1:0-9134 GCA_043740245.1 Acidobacteriota bacterium
TCGTGTTTGCGGTCGCGGGCGTGGCATTGCAAACAGGATTCGTTGGCTTGCGCCGTCGTCATTTTGGGCGGATTGGCGATGTCTTTGGCTTCGAGCGTGTCAATGTGTTTCGTGCCGTCGCCGTGACAGCTTTCGCAACTCGTGGCGCGTGCATCTCGCAAAAACTTGCCGCTCTTGCCGTGTGCATCCAGCGCGTAAGAATCCACAATCTCCTTGTGGCACTGCGCACACTTCGCGCCCACCACAATTGGTTGAGCGCCTTGTCCGGCGCGTTTCGCCTGTGCCGGAGCCTGTGCGGGAGTTTGCGCAGCGGGATGAGCAGGTTTCACCAGAGCAAGAAAGAAGCTGATGAAGGTTACGCCAAACAACAAGGCAATCGTTCGTTTGGCAAGCGACATGGCAGATATTTTATTGAGCGGTCGAGACATGGGGAACCTCGATTTGGGGGAGAGGTTAATTTCGAAAATGATGAACGCGGCAGAGCCTAGTTGAAGTTATAGTTTCTTGCAATAGCTGGATGCGCTCCAGCCTCTTGCCGTAGTAAGGTCAGTGCCACTATAGTCGCGCGCATCGCAAACTGAATTTTGCTATTACTGAACAGGCGGTCGCTGCTTACTGGCCGCTACGGTGTGTCCCCGTGAAAAGAATCGTCCTTCTCTTTTTTGCCCTGATTTGTATGCTGGCTGGCGTCTGGCTTTATGCCGCCGCGCAGGGCAAGCGTGCCGCGTCGCCTGCGCGTCAGACGAAAATTGACTACACAAAATTCAAGCACTCATCGCACGCGGGCGCGCTCAAGGCTTCGCGCAAAGGGACCGTCCAGCAACTCGATTGCGCTTACTGCCACGGCGCTCCGACGCCCGGCAACCCCGAAGTTGTGCAGGGTTATCCCTATCGTAAACACGGGCTGAAAACGGAGCCGACGCATTCGGCTTGCGGCGATTGCCACGCCCTCACCGGGCGCGACGCCATCGCCGAAGGCACATTCCCGACGATGTGCCTGATCTGCCATCAAACCGCCAGCTTCGCCGCGATGGGCAAGAACCTGCGCGCGTTCCCCAATCCGGCGGCGGTGGAGTCGCAATTTTTTGACCGCTACGCGCATCTCGAACACAGCGTCTATTCCGAAGCCTCGGCCTTGTTCAAGGAAAAGTTCAAAGACAAAACCAAGTTCAAGGAAGAAGACCGTTTTGAATGCGTCGCCTGCCATACGCCGAATCAGGCCCCAAATCAGGTGAAGACCGTCGTCGCCAAGACGCCCTTCGATCCCGGCGCGCGCGAAAGCCGGCCCAGTCATCCCGAATGTTTTGTCTGCCACTTCAACGAAAAAGAGTTGGCAAAAGACAAAGCCGCCTTCGCGACGAACTGCGCCGCTTGCCACGCGGTGAAAGGCGAGCCAGAGGGCAAAGGCTCTGAACGCGCGGTGCATTGGTTCGCGCGGCAGAGCGTTGATCCCGAAAAGAATCCGGCGCGGCCCAAGCCCGGTGAAGACGCGCTCAAGCCTTTCAGCCACAAATCGCACGAGGAGGACGGCGATAAATCAACCGCGAAATGTGTGGTGTGCCACGTGACGGCGAAGCGCGCCGTGCGGCGTTCGGATTTTTTTGCCGAGGACAGCGAGGAAACCAAAGAGAAGCAGCCGCCCGCCGCGGGCTGCATTCAATGCCACAACAGCGAAGGGCAGATGCAGCAGAAAATCGAAGGCGCGGTAAAACTTGAAATTTCAAAGTGCGTTTATTGCCATGCACCCGCGACGATGAAAGCGTGGGCGGCCAGCGGGGCGCAACTGCCGCCGCCGAGTCATTTCGGCAGGAAGGCTGTGCCGGCGAAGCCCGCATCGAAACCTTGAAAAGAAATGCTCGCAAGACGAAGCCAAGAGGTACGCGGATGACGCGGATGTGGCGGATCAACGCGGAGCAAAATCTGAAAAAGAATCCGCGAAAATCCGCCGCATCCGCGTCATCCGCGTACCAGCTACATTTATTTGCACAGGCTTTGATGAACTATGCAGACACCGAAACTCAAACTGATGCTCTTGCTCACGGCAGCCCTCGGCGCGGCGCTGAGTTTGCCGCTATTGGCTGGCAGCAGCGCGCAAGTGAAACCGGACTATGGCCGCTTCACGCATAAAACCCATACAGGAAAGGTCAAGCTGCCGGGTTCGCAAGAGACGCGCAAGTTGAAATGCGACGCCTGCCACGAGCGGCTGATTTCTCGTCAGCCCGTGCTCGCCGCGAACGAACACAACCAGCGCTTGCAGGTGAATTTCCCCGGACACAAAGCCTGCGTCGAATGCCACATCACGCAATTCACCAAACGTCCGCTGCAAACCTGCGCTATATGTCACAGCGCGGAAAAGGGACTGACCGCGCGTCCGCCGCAACGCGATTTCCCTGCGCGGCGCGATTACAACGCTTACTTCGACGGCAAACAGCATTTGGATCACTTGAACAAGTACGCGTTGGCTGACGGCAAGAAACTGGAATGCAGTTCGTGTCATAAACCGACGGCGAAACAGGCGGCGCTCACAATTCCCGCGCACGCGGAATGTTACGTTTGCCACGCGCCCAAGAGCGGCGACGCGAAGGCCAGGCTCAAGGCCGATTGCAGCGTTTGCCATACCCAAATGGCATCGCAGGCGACTGGGCGCGTCGAACCGTTCGCGCGGTTGTATACGAGCCGCGCCTTCGGCGCATCTTTTGCGCATCGAACGCACGTCGCCTACGCGGGCAATAGTTGCGCCGCGTGCCATACGCTCGAAGGAAAATACAATCAACCGCTGGCCGCGCCGAGCCGGATACGCGTAAAAGAACATCTTTCGCCCGGTGAACGCAGCGGGCGCGGCTGTTTCAGTTGCCACGACGGCGGCACGCATTACGGACGCACGGCCTTCAGCGGCGAAGACGCCAGCGCGTGCGTCAAGTGCCATAAGACGCAGGACAAAAACGGACGCCCGCTGGTGCGCCCGACAGACGGCTAAACGGACGGAGGTAGCGTTCTAAAGCCGTGTTGCTGATGAACCAAAAAACTTTTCCCACGAAGTCACACGAAGCAGACACGAAGATGTTGGCAAAACTTCGTGTCCCCTTCGTGTGGCTTCGTGGGAGGACAATCTTTCTTTGAGAGCAACACTAGAACAGGACACGGCTGGAAAATCATGCCCCAAGAAATAACGAAGCATACGGCAGTGCTCGAAGCCCTCAAGAGCATCGAGGCCATCGCTGATCTCGCCGCCGCGCCCGGTGGCCAATACGATTATGAGGTAGACCTCGAAGTCATCGTTTACGGGCGCAATTACAACGGCAAGAAGGTCGGCCCATACGCGCGGCTGCTCGATTACAGCCCCGGCGAAGAGGTGCTGCGCGAAGGCGCGTGGGGTGGCAACGTTTTCTATTTTGTCGTGCAGGGGCAGGCTGAGGTTTATGTGCAAGGCGCGGACGGCGAGACCAAGATGGCTTATCTGCCCGTGGGCGCGCAGTTCGGCGAAATGTCTGTGTTGGCGGGCGGCATCCATTCCGCCACGGTGCGCGCGCCGCAAAGCGAGCCGTTGCAGGTGCTCGAAATCCAGCGACCGGCGTTGCGCCTGTTGCGCAAGCTGCCCAAGTTCGGCGAACGGCTCGACATCACTTATCGCCGTTACGCGCGCGCCGTCACCTTGCAAGACCTGGGCGCGGCGGCGCAACTCAGCCGCGCGGTGGTCAAGCAACTCGAAGCCGTGGCGAAGTTCCGCGTTTATTCCAAACGTCACATCCTGTTTCGCGCGGGCCAACCCATTGAGCACGTTTATGTGCTGCGTTCAGGCTGGGTGCGGCTGTCTCAGCAAGGCACGCAGTTGCTCAACGTCAGCGACGAAGACAACCGCGACTGGGACAAAACGGCGAGCGAAGCTTATCTGGGCACGGCGCATTGTTTCGGGCTGGAAGCCATCACGCGCGACAGCGCCTGGACGCAAACCGGCGTCTTGCTGGGCCGCACTGAGGTGTTGGAAATCTCCCTCGCCAAGTTGCGCGAAGAGCCAGAATTGCGCGAACCCTTGCTGGCCGCGCTCGCGCCGCTCGCCGTGACGCCTGATGAAGCCGCGCAACGTTTGCCCCTGCCGATTGCCACGGCGCAGAAACAGTTGATAGACACCGGCCTGGTAGACGGCGCGAACCTGTTGCTCATGGACATGGACTTGTGCGTGCGCTGCGGCAACTGTTCGATGGCTTGCCATCAAGTCCACGGCCAATCGCGCCTGCTGCGGCGCGGCATTCACATCACGCGTCCAGTGTCGCTGGAAAAAAAAGCTGACAAGCCTGCGCCTGCTTTTCAGAGCCTGCTGCACCCTTCGGTTTGCATGCATTGCAAAGACCCTGAGTGTTTGACCGGTTGCCCGACCGGCGCCATCGGACGCTTTGCGGGCGGTCAGATAGACATCAATCCGCAGACCTGCATCGGTTGCAGCGACTGCGCTACGCAATGCCCTTACAACGCGATCTCGATGGTGTCGCGCCAGCCGCAGCAAGCCGAACCCAGCGGGACGCGCGAGCGCTTGCGCAACTTATTTCGGCTCGCGCCTGAACCGCTGCCCGCGCCCGTCACTGCGCCGACGGGAACCGGCGTTGAGTTGCTCGCGGTCAAATGCAATCTGTGCGCGGGCACGGGCCTCAATCCGCCGAACGCTAAAACAGCGGCGTATAGCTGCGAAGAAAATTGTCCGACGGGCGCGCTGTTGCGGGTGAATCCGCACACTTATTTCACCGAGATCAAACAGATCGAAGGCGTCGTCTTTCAGGATGCGACGCACGCCATCGCCCGCCACGTCTCGCATCAGGATCGCGGCAAGCGCTTGATGCATGCGATTGGACTCGCCGCCGTCGCCGCGCTCACGTTGCTCACCGTGTTGGGACTGAGGCGTTATACGCACGACCTGCCCCTCTTAAATGGTTGGTTGGGCGGCTGGCTGACCATGCGCTGGCTGACCGGCCTGACGGGACTCGTCGGATTGATCGGTGTCATGGCTTATCCGTTGCGGCGGCGCATTTACCGTCGTCGCGCGGGGCCGCTGCGTTATTGGATGCTCGCGCACACTTACCTCGGCGTGCTGGCCGGCATCGTCCTGTTGCTGCACGGCGGCGCGCGTTCGGGCGGCGTGCTGACGACGGCGCTGATGGTCGCGTTCGACCTCGTGCTGCTCACCGGCGTCTTCGGCATCGTTTGTTATTTCTTTGCGCCGCGCCTGCTGACGAAAATCGAAAGCCAGCCGCTGCTGCTCGATGACTTACTAGCGCGCCGCGAAGAATTGGCGGAAGCGTTGCGCGCCGCGCGTGCCGCCGCCTCTGACGAAGCTCGCGCGTTGCTCGAAGGGCAAGTCTTTCCGCGCTTTCTTTCTTTCGGTTATTTGCTGCGCCAATACTTCCAGCGTGAAAGCGTTGAGGCGTTGACCGCCAAAGCGCGGCTGGCGTTTCAGCAAGAGGCGGACGCACTACCCGCGCAGCAGCAGGATGGATTTCGTCAGGCCGTCGAACTGGCCGCCCTCAGCCGTCGCGTAGACGCGCTGATTTACCTGCATCAAATGCTCAAGCTCTGGGTCGCGTCGCATGTGCTGGCGACTTCGTTGATGCTGGCGTTGATGCTGGTTCATATTGTTCAAGTGATCTATTTTGAAGTGCGGTAAAACAGTTGGCAGTTATTTGAAGCCTGTGCGTAAAAGAAATGCATACAAAGTAGAGGAAATAGGTACGCGGATGACGCGGATGCGGCGGATCAGCGCGGATCAACCCGAAAAAGAATCTGCGGAAATCCGCCGTATCCGCGTCATCCGCGTATCTATTCGCTTGTCGAATTGCGCACACTCTTCACTTATCTGCCCACTGCCAACTGCCGACTGATCGTATGGCAATCAATAAATTCACCATCATTCGCAACGATCTGGAAACAGACCCCGTGATGCTCGAAACCGAAGGGCTGACCATCGGGCGGCTTATCGGCAATGACCTCGTGCTCAATCACCGCGCGGTCTCGCGCACGCACGCGGGCATCAAGGAGGTCAAAGACGCTTACTGGATTTTCAATCTTTCGCATGCCAACGGGACTTTAGTGAACGGCGACCTGGTTGAGGCCGTGCCGCTGGCCGACGGCGATTTGATTCAACTCGGGCCTTTCACGCTGCGCCCGGCTTACACCGGCGACGGCCTGACGCTGACCGTCGAGATGAGCGTCAAACCCTTGCCGTTGGCCCCCAGCACGACCGGCGTGCTGCCAGCAACCGGAGAATTTGGCAAGACGATGCTGCTCGACCAGGGCCTGCTGCCAAAGCCTGAGCAGCCCCAGGCGCGGGCGACCCAGCGGCTCACCAGCACGGGCGTGCATACGGGCGATTTGGAAGAACCCGACGCGCGCGCGTTGAAAGTTTTCTGGGACAATCGCAAACGCGAAGCGGGCAAGCTCGAAATGCCCTCGCCGCTGCGGCCGCAGGGCCGAAGGCGTTTCGGCAAGGCGCGCTTTTATTGGCGGCCGACGGGCGATTTGCAACGCGCGTGGCCGGTCGCCGTGCTGCTGTGGAGCGGGTTGCTCGTCGCCGCGCTCGCGCTGGCGGCGGTCTTCACCTTCAAGGATGCTTATTCTCCCGGCGAACTCGCGGCCGCACACGCGCGCAACAATTTGTTGCTGACGCCGGCCCTCGCTCGCACGCCGAACGCGGCTTCCTGCACGACTTGTCATTCCGCGCAAGCGACGATGCAGCAAAACTGCGCGGCCTGTCATACGACGCCGGCCTTTCAGCCGTCGCTGTCAGAGAAACACACGGCGGCGGGCCTTAGTTGCACCGCTTGCCACACCGAACATCAAGGCCGCGACTTCAACCCCGCGCAGGTGGCGCGCAATGGTTGCGTCGCTTGCCATCACGACGGCGCGGTCACGCACGGCAAACAGCTTCATACACCGCACGGCGGCACGCTGGGTTATCCGTTGACGGATGGCAGATGGGTGTGGGCCGGTGTGACGCAGGCCGCGTGGCAGCGCGAAGGGTTGCCGCGCGCGGCGGCGCACTACGACCTGAGCGAGCAATTCCATCTCGTACACGTCGCGGGACAGCGGCAAGGCCGCGCGAATTGCTCAGACTGCCACAGCGCCGGATTCGAGGGCGAAGCCGTGCGCCAGGGCGTGCGCGAGTCGTGCGCGACTTGCCACAGCGTCAGCTTTCAAGTTGCGAGCACCAAGGAAGCAGGCGCGGGTTGCGTCGCTTGTCACGCGCAGCACGGCGAAGAGAAGGCGTTGCGCGCTTCACGGCGGCGTATGGAGTTGGTAGCAGCAGGTTCGACAAAAAAGGCGGTGCAATGAAAAGAGCGCAACTCATCATCACGCTGTTGTTGCTGGGGCTTTTGCTGGTACTTGGCTTTGCCTTTCATCCGCGCGCACATTACGGCGCGCTGCCGTGGTTCGGCTGGCTTGCGCTGGCAGTCTTCGCGCTCTGTCTGGGCGGCGGCTTGCTCGCGTTCGACACTGCCAGACGGCGCACATACATCCTCGCACCCGCTCACGAAATTCAGCCGCGCGCGCCCAGAACTTCGGCGCTGCTGCCGATCCTTGCCGACCCGAACAGGCCGCCCTATCCGCACCCGGTCATCAACCCGCAAACCTGCATCGGCTGCCACGCCTGCGTCGAAGCCTGTCCGCACGATGTGCTGGCGATGGTCAACGGGCTGGCGGCGGCGATTGCGATTGACCAGTGCGTAGAAGACACAAGCTGTCAGGTCGAATGCCCGACCAATCCCAAATCCTGCCTCGTCATCAATTCGAATAAAAAGATTCCCGAACGCCAGGTGCCGCGCCGCAATCAGCAATTCATGACCGACGTGCCCGGCCTTTACCTGATCGGCGACGTATCGGGCGTGCCGTTAATCAAGAATGCAATCAACGAAGGCGGCGAGGTCATCGAACACATCGCCAACGAACTCAAACAGTCGCCCGGGCTGGCAGAAAGCCATGCCGATTATGACGTAACCATCATCGGCAGCGGGCCAGCCGGACTTTCGGCGACCATCCGCGCCCAGCAACTTGGTTTGCGTTACGTCGCCATTGAACAGGGACAAACGCTGGCCGCTATTGAGCAGGCTTACCAGGCGGGCAAACTGGTTTACTTCAAACCCGAAGAGGTTGCGGTAACGGGCGGCCTCCCGCTGCCCGGCGCGCGCGCGCCGAAAGAAACGATGATTCAAATGTGGCTGGAGGCCATGCAAGCGCAGCCGCTGCGGATCAATGAGTATGAGCGTTGCAAAGGCATCGAACCCGACGGCGCGGCCTTATTAGTGACGACCGAACAGGAGTTAACCCGACAGCCGGCGCGTTACCTAACCCGCCGCGTGGTGCTGGCCATCGGCAATCGCGGCACGCCGATGCGCTTGAACGCGCCGGGCGAAAAACTGAAGATCGAATTGACGCCGACCGAACCGGTCTTGCCCGCTTTCTGCGACAAGTGCGGCGCCAAGCGCATGCGCCAAGCCAGGTTCTGCCGCGCGTGCGGCGCGCCCTACGCCGGCATCATTCCGCCGCCTTTCGCCGACGACAAGGTCAAGTACCGCCTGAGCGATCCGAATCATTATCAAGGCAAACATTGCCTGGTCGTCGGCGCGGGCAATTCCGCCATCGAGACCGCCATAGACCTGGCGGCTTACCGCTCGGCGGATGGCAGCCAGATCACCGGCTGGCGCGACAACACGGTGACGCTCGCGGTTCGCAGCGATTTCAAAAGCGATCTCAAGCTCGGCAACAAGATGCTGATCTACGAATGCATTGACGAAGGCCGCATCAACGCCTGCTTCGGCGTCACGGTGAAAGAGATCACCGCGACCGAAGTCGTGCTGATGGACGCGCGCGAACGCGACGCGCAGACCGCACAGGAAAAGCTGCGCCTCAAAAACGATTACGTCTTTGCGCTCATCGGGGGCGATAAGCCAACGAAGTTTTTAGCGCGCCTGGGCATCAAGGCCGGCTGAGGTTTTCCTCCGGGCCGCCGCCGGGGTAGCGTTCGTTATGCAGTGTTACGAAGCTGAAGGCAGCAGAAAGTGGTAGTGGCTAAGTTAGGTGGGATGTGTCAGTAGCCCGCGCGTGAGCAAGGGCTTTACTGGCAGCAAACAGCCCTTGCTCACGCGCGGGCT
>JAYUCP010000488.1:0-9118 GCA_043740245.1 Acidobacteriota bacterium
TCGCCCGAAAATCAGGAACTCGTCATCCAGTATTACCAAACTGAAAAACGGGCCAAGATTGATAACCGGATTGCGCTGGCGAATAAGTTGGGCGTCACGCTGAACGTGTTGCGCGTCCGCGTTTACAGATTGCGAGCAACCCTCGAAGATTGCATCAAAAAATGCACAAGCGACAAAAAGCCCTGACAAGGCAAATAATGTTGACAGTTCGTCAACGATCTTCAGTTCGAACTGTTTTGCCTTTGCTGCTTAGCGTCGTTCTGCCTTACACAGAAGGCGGTTTAAGCCCTGGGACAGGTCTGTAAAGGCGTGTAATGATTCGAGCTTAACCGCACTTTATGATGCGGAAGAATTAACTACCCCCAAGTGGACACCGTATCCACGCAAGCCCTATCCGCAAAAACGTATCCGTAGGCAAATCGAACGACAACCCTCCGTGGGAAATTTGAGCAGGTGAACGAGTGAAAACGAGAGCGCACGAAGACCAGGCAATCATTGGCTATCTGCTCGGGACGGCCTCCGAGTTGGAACAAAGCCAAATCGAGACTCGCTATTTCCGCGAGCCGCACTTCTATGAAGAGATGCTGGCGTTGGAAGAAGAGGTAATTTGCGATTACCTGAACGATCAACTGACGCCTGCCGAACGCCGCCAATTCGAACAACACTTCCTGGCAACACCGCGACGGCAGCGTAAATACACATCCATTCGCAAATTAATTACCTTCATTGCCGATCAGGGAACGACGCAGGCGGCTGAGCCCTTGCAACCAATTAAACCCGGCATACTGGTTTTTTCAGCGCGTTGGGCGAACGATTTTCTAGTACCCAGGCTGGGCTTCCTCTGGACGCTGGCAGCCGTGGCCGTACTAACCTTGGGAGTGTGGATGCTGAGTGTGCAGGTCTCGGCCTTTCGACAACGGGTCGAGCAACAAGAAGCGCGCCAGGCTGCTACGCAAAAAAACAACCCCAAGGCACGCGCCAAATCCGCCAAACAGCGGATTGAAACCAATAACCAGCGCACTCTATTGGCTGGCGTAGCTGACCAATTGCAGGCCTCGCTCGATGACCCGCCTGCACTTTTAACCGGCGGTACAACTAAAAGCGCCGTTAGCACGATTGCTGCCACCTTGCGGCCCTCGCACTTGCGGTCAGCCGCCACGACCCAACAGGTTAGCTTGCCGGCCGAAGCCGCGACCCTGCGGTTACACTTACTGTTGGGGAATCCCACCGCTATGCAATTCATCGGTTTCAATGTTGTGCTGAAGACACTCGACGGTGCTGAGGTTATGCGGCGGCAAAACCTCACGCTGCAGGTTAGCAAATCTGACCGGGGCCTCAGCCTTGATCTTCCCGCCAACAAGCTCGGCACAGGCAGTTACGTCGTAATCGCATCCGGCATCACCGCCAATCAAGCGATCAAGCAGGTGGACGAGTATTTTTTAGGCATTAAGCGCGATTAGCGCCTCAACGTCTTTCAAGCATTTCTTACCGGCCCGCAGATGGCTTCACTCCCTAGTGGTCGAGGCGCTGCGGGCCGCGCTGTTTATTAACGCCACCGGATAGTCTCGGCTACAGTATTGGCCAAGCCAATTTGACGGCCAGCAGAATGGTGAATGGCCTGCCGGCTTTCCGGCTTTCATCGGCAATCATCAAGAACCAAATTCACTCCAACAGCCACAGCTATTGCAGGACTGGCCAGCGCCTCTATCCTCTTGTGCTAGTTCGGGTGTCCCGCCCCTCAGGTGTAATGTTTCGTGAACTCTTCCACTCTTGAGTGTCTGTGGATTTTCAGGGACTAGGTCTTAAGTTGGATTGAACAATCTGGCTTGAGCTTTGTAGTGTCGGTTGGCTGCACTAGCGAAGTGAGCGACCTTATCTTCACTGGGCTTTTCGAAGCAGATAAGGTTTTGCTAGCTACTTTCGCAGTAAGGCTGACCAGCATGATCTGCCGCTCTTGCAAGGGAGGTTCGCGCGTTACCAGCGTAACCGTCACAACTCCCTTGCAGGGATTTTTATCAAGCAATTCCTAACAAGCTGACACCATCCATCCCCCAGCTTGCCGTTTCTTCGGTTGCTGTTTCAGCACTTGATGATGCTAAAACAATCTGCGCCGAACCCGCTGTGTTTCGGAACAGAAGTTCCTCCCTGCTATCTGGCCCGTTACCTTGTTACAAAAAGGTAGGTTGCCACATCCTGTAAAGAGCAGTGCTTTGACTTACTCAGAAGTAACCAACCGCTGTTTGCCACCTCTTAAACCCTGCTAGCGAGATGAAAGAAAAAGTGACGTTATGAAACCAATGCCTGGCTCTGTTGCCCACCCGATTCGCATACAGTTGATTGACGATCAGGTCATTGTGCGAGAAGGGCTACGCCTGTTGCTTGAATCGCAATCAGGCCTGCACGTGGTCGGTGACGCGGCGAGTTGTAATGAAGCAGTGGCATTGGCACAGTCCGAACAGCCTGATGTTATCCTCTTGGATTTGGATCTCGGAGACAGTCATGGTCTCAACTGTTTAAGTGAATTGTTGACGGTGGCGCCCAAAACCAAGGTTCTTATTCTAACTGGCGTATACGATCTTGATGTGCATCACGCCGCGATCAGCAGCGGCGCAATGGGCATAGTCCGCAAACTGGAAGCCGGCGATGTGCTGGTGAAAGCGATCCGCAAAGTTTCAGCAGGCGAGGTTTGGCTGGATGGCGTATTGATGGCGCGTGTCCTGAGCGATCTTTGGAATACGCGCACGCCCTCGGCTGATGCACCCGCGACTGCCCCAGCGTTGTCAGATAAGGAACGTCACTTAGCAGAGATGTGGCGTCCGAAAAATCAACCGCAACAAGATGATTACGAATCGGTCAAAATTGCGCGCCTGACCGAACGTGAACGCGAAGTGGTGACACTAATCGGGGAAGGCTTGCGCAACCAGCAAATCGCTGACCGGCTCTGCATTAGTGTAATCACTGTCCGGCACCATCTCTCTTCGGTCTTTTCAAAATTAGAGGTGGGTGATCGTTTCGAGTTAGCCATTTATTCCTATCGTCATGGCTTGGCTAAGCCTCCAATGTAAAGGGCGCCTGGCTCGCAGCAAAGCGTCTGGCAGGTAGCGCAGGCATAATAAACACCCAGCATGCTCAACTAACACGCGCAGCCCTATTCAGCTCTGTCAATTGGTTCAACCTCGTGTTAGGCACAGCCTGGATTACCTCCACTCAAAATGCCGCAAGCTGCGGGTGGCCTTAATTCCCCGCGACGCCCTCAAACGAACAATTTATTTTCAATTCAAGTTATTTGTTGCCCGCATAATCAGCACAACATCGTAGCTCTTTGCCAATATCAGCAATCGGGACTGCCGGTCGAATAGCACAGACAGCCTTAACGCATTGCCTAGCTTCGTGTATTCAGTCACCAATCAACACATGCCTGCCAGATGAACACAACACATGAGTACTAAATACTCGGAAATAGCAGTGCTTAGCCATCCGCCGCGAAATCAAAATAGTCACGCTGGCCGATGTTCAATGACGACAAATGATGTATTCATATAGGCGTCAGAGACAACTGCGAATCAGAGCAAAGCCGGTCTACTAAATTTCACTCGTTGAGATTGAGTAAATCTTTCTGCCTATCTAATGGCGATTGAACCACCTGCCAAAGCTGGAATTGCGTTGTCCGTTAATTGAAAGCGCGCGTTGTGGCGTGACGGGTGTTAGGAAGCCTCGTTAGTGGCGAAGTTTGGCAGTAAAGCTGGCGGGCGGTGAATAGGACAGTAGGTAGCTCTGGGGTCAGCCCAACTCAGCGGCTAATTCTTTGTCCGTTCTTTCCGCTTCACTAAGTTGCACAAACTCCGATAGCCCAAATGGTAACTCAAAACTGCCAGCTACCCCCACACAGCGTCGTAACGTCGCGCTCTCCGGAGTACAAAGCATTTCAGATGCACCCACTCCTGTAATATCAGGTGATTCTGGTGATGCATAGCTTTTATCTATCAGAGAGGTTTCAAATGTTCGCCTTTTCATCGTCTTTTGCTGAACCAATGTGGTTGTTGCTCTTTGGGGTAGTTTTTTTGGCAGTGGCTACCGGTATACAGATGCGTTTAACAAAAAAACAACTCGTAACGGGTAAGGAGTTGGACTTGCTGAGTGCCGAGCCGAATCCGTTGCCAACTACCTTGCAAAGCCGGTAACAAGTTCGAGCTTTAGTCAGTTACTATTTGGTTTCGTTTTTCAATTCAATGTGAGGTGTCAGGATGGCGAGTTTCAGGCCCCGAAGCTTAGGTGATTTCAGCGCAATTTTATGGCGGCGTAAATGGCTACTCATGCTGGTGGCCGCCGCAATGTTGCAAGCATCATGGCTGGTAATTAAGAAGCTGCCTGATTTATATGAATCGCGCGCGCAGTTGGCGATTCTCACGAAACCCAGCGACGAATCACAGTCGCTGGCCGCGCAACTCGCGGCCTTGTCGCAGCGCGCGGTGAGCCGCGAAAGCCTTGCGCCGCTGATTAAGAGTTACAAGTTAAACAAAGGCGATGAAGATTTAGAAGCCACCGCCACGCGGTTGCGCAAAGAGATCAAGGTCGAAACCAAACTGCGCCAGTTTTATCCTGAATTTCCAGAAACGATCTTGATCGCTTATCGCAACACTGATCCTGAAATTGCCAAACAAGTGGTGGCCGAGCTGGTCGCCAACTTCACCGACACCAATGAGTCGTTGCGGCAACAGGCAGCCAAAGAGATCAAAGACATCGAGATGCAACTGAGCGAGTTGGAAGACCCGCTGGGCAAGATTTCCGGTCAGCGCCTGGCCACGTTGCGTTCGCAAACGGTGACCGGGGGCGGGCTGGTCACGGAAGATCCGCGCATACTGCGGCGGACTTTGTTATCCGAGATCAACGCCCTGAACGACAAACAGTTTCAACTCGAAAAACAGCTTGCGCTGCAACAGCAGCAAATCAATGAGCAGCAGACGTTAGCCAAGACTGCGACTGTTATTCCGAACGGCCCGACGGCCAACAGTTCTTACGGGGTGTTAATTACCAAGAAGGCTGAACTGGACGCACAGGTCAAAGAGTTCGAAAAGCAGTACACGAACGAAAATCCCAAGCTGAAACAAGCGCGGGCGCAAGCGCAGGAACTCAACCTTCAGATCGAGAAGATGGAACGGAGCGCACCAGGGCCGCAGGCGCTGGCCGCCACGCCCGAAGGCCGTGAATTGCGCGGCTTGGAACGCGAGCTAGAAAAACAGAAAACCGAGTTGGCGATTACGCAACGCAATCTCGAAAACAAACGGCAAGAGTTGGCCAACCTGCCAACTGCCATGCCGGCCATCACGGCCCCCAGCAGCCCAACGGCGCCGGACGCCACGATGGATGCCGAATATGAGCGGCTGAGCAAACGGTACATTCGCTTGTTGGATAAGCAAGAGGCGTTGCAACAGGCCCAAAACAACCTGCACATCGGCCCGAATTTGAACCTGTTCCGCGTGATTGATCCGGCGTTCCTGCCGGCCAAACCGGCGGCGCCCAATCGTATGCTGCTCAAATTGATCGCACTGGGTCTTGCGCTGGGCACGGGCTTATTGACGGTGGCGGTGCTTGAGGCGCGCCAATTCTTCAGGATTCACGATGAACGCGATGTCGAGTACTACCTCGGCGCGCCCGTGATGGGCTTGATCCCTGAGACGCTGACGCCAGTCGAGCATAGCTTGGTGCGCCGTCAAAAAGTCACGCGTGTCGCCTTGGTAGTAATTATCGTGGCGGCTTGCGTCCCCATCTTTGCGCTGCTGCTCAATGGCAGCGGCCTGTTTGAGGTGCTCGGGAACAAATAGCTGTGCTGCTGGGTGCGCCAACGGGCGTGGAGGAGGAGGAGGTGACGAGGGTGATGGAAAAAGGTGCAACAACGCAAAGATCGCAAAAAGGCAAAAGCAGAAAGCTGAACGTGAACAGTAAACCACAGCTTCCAGATGAATTTTGGGCAGAGGAATTTTGGGCCGACGGCGAAAACGTGCTGCCGGTACTTGACGAGTCCTTGGTGGCCCCTGCCCGCAATGGTTTGGCGTACCAAGCCCAAAACGACGATGTGTTGCAACTGTTCGATGCGCCTTCGCTCAGGCATCCGGCGGGGAAAGTCAGCGGCTTGCTTAATGCAGTGCCGGCCGAGTCGTCTAGAGTTGCACCATTGAACGAATATCAAAAGCAGCAAAACGACGCTGCGCCCGCGCGGCAAGTCGCCAGTGAATACATCGCGCCGCCGCCGACCCATCCTTCGCAACGCAGTCAAGGACGCCGGGCGACGGCCAAGCTGGACTACTACAAAAAGCTGGCCGAGTTGCAGCAGATGAATCTGGAATACGGCCGCAGCATTCGCGCCGCCCGGTATGAAGCGCGCAGCGAGACGAACGGCCACGCCCAGCACGAAGCTACTAATGGCAACGGCCAGGCGCCAGCGCCGCTGTTTGAAACGCGCCAGCAAACGCTCCGGCGTGAAATGACGCATCCTTTGACAACCTCGTTTCACGTGGCGACCAAACGCGGCGAAGCGCGCCAAGTGGCCGCGCAGCCCCCGGCCCGACAGCCGCAGCCGCACCCGTTGCCAGTGAATCAGCAACGCGTCACGGCCAAGCTGGATTACAACCGGCTGCTCGAATTTCAGCGCCGTTACGATGAAGCGCCAATGAACGGGCCGACGATTGAAGATCGTTTGGCCAACAGTCTGGCCCAGCAACCGCACGGCCCGGATTTTGCCCGCGAGACCGTACGCGTAGCTGAACCCACGCGCCCGCGCCTGCCGGTGCGCGAAAGCGAGGCCCGGCAGCCGTTGCCCGAGACACGCGATTGGCAAAATGCTCCCGCCAGCCCCGCCAGTGAAGTCGTGGCGCGGCGGCAACAGGCTGAACAGGATTTGCAGCGCCGTCTGGCGCCAGCACAGGCGCTAACGCCGCAAACCGGCAACTTGCGGCGCAGCGCGCAGGAGCAGTTCGCGGCACAGTTGCGCCAGCCGGTTGAGCGTGTGCGCGAGGTCTTGCTCGATCCGACGCGCATTGATCCGCATTTGATCGCGCTTTCGGATTTCAATCCGCGCGCCGCCCGCTATTTCGATCAAGTGGCGGTTTCGCTGATTGCAGTTTCCTACAAACGCCTTTGCAAACGTGTGCTGCTGGCCTCGGCGTTGGCCGGTGAAGGGCGCACTTGCGTGGCGCTCAATTTGGCCGGCGCACTGGCGCGGGCGCGGCAACGCGTGTTGGTGGTGGATTGCGATCTGGCGAATCCATCGGTCTTGCGGTTGTTGGGCATTGACGCGCCGCTCGGTTTGAGCGAAGCCGTGCATCGCGGCCTGGGGCCGAACAGCGCGGCGCTGCGCGTGCAACCGGCAGCCTTCAACATCCTGCCGACGCGCGAGAAGGTTCAACATACGGCGGAGTTGCTGGCGTCACCGCGCTTTCACGAGATGCTGCAACTGTGCGAGCCGGATTACGATTTCATCCTCTTTGATTCGTCGCCCTTGCTCGAAAGCGCCGATGCCAATCTGTTGGCGGGGCTGACCGACGCAACGCTGCTGGTGATACGGCCGGGCCTGACGACAACGCAGCAGATGGCCAAGGCCGTCTCGCTCTTTAACGAAAAGGATATTTGCGGCGTGGTGTTAAACCGCGTGGCGAAATAACGGGTGCAGGTGAATCAGTTTAGAAGGAGTCAGGCGCGATGAAAGCCAAGCACTGGAAACGAACGTTCCTCTTAATGCTGTTTGAAGGAGCTTTGATTTACGGGTGCGGCCTGATTGCCATCCTGCTGCGCTTCGGCGTTGACGCCGGTGAAGTGCTAACCCAGCGCCTGGGTTTGTTGAAACTGCTGGTGGCGATGGTAGTTGCGCAAGGCGCGTTTTATCTTTTCGATCTTTACGATTTCAGCATGATCCGCCGCCTGAGTGTGCTGGCGATTCGGCTGTGCCAGGCGCTGGGCCTGGCGGCGATGTTGTTGGCGTTGCTCTTTTATTTGCTGCCGCATTTGATGCTGGGGCGCGGCGTCTTCCTGACGCAATTGGCCTTGATGCTGACGATTATGGCGGGTTGGCGGCTTATCGCGCGCTGGTTGCTGGGCCATCCGCGCCTGGCGGAACGCGTCATCATTCTAGGCACTGAACAGCAAGCGATAGATTTGGCGCGCGAGGTTTTGAACCGCCGTGAATCTGGTTATGAGGTCGTCGGCTTTGTCGGCGACGACCCGGCGCTGATCGGACAGAGCCTGATCAATCCTTGCGTGATCGGCACTGCCGACGATTTGGAAGCTGTCGCGCGCCGTTATAACGCCGACCGCATTGTGGTCGCGTTGACCGACCGGCGCGGCCGCATGCCGCTCGACCCGCTGCTGAATTTGAAACTGCGCGATGACGTGGCGGTCGAGGATTGGGCGAATTTCTTTGAACGTCTGACCGGCAAGATCAGCACCGATCGTTTGCAACCGAGCCAATTGATCTTTGCCGACAACCTGCGCTGGATACGCTTTTACCGCCGCGTGCGCCGCGTGGCCGACATCATCATCGCGTCTGTGGGGTTAGTCCTGACCGCGCCGCTGATGCTGCTGACGGCGCTGATCATCAAGCTGGAATCGGCGGGGCCGATTTTCTATTCGCAGGAACGCGTGGGCCAGCACGACCAGCCGTTCGACATCATCAAGTTCCGCTCGATGCGCACCGATGCCGAAAAGAACGGCGCGGTCTGGGCCAGCAAAGATGATCCGCGCGTGACGCGTGTGGGCCGCCTCATTCGCAAGCTGCGTATAGACGAAGTGCCGCAATTCATCAATGTGTTGCGCGGCGAGATGAGCGTGATCGGGCCGCGTCCTGAGCGCCGCCAATTCGTCCAGCAGTTGAGCGAGGCGCTGCCCTATTACTCGCAGCGCCATCTGGTCAAACCGGGCATCACGGGCTGGGCGCAGATTTGTTACCCCTATGGCGCGTCGGTTGAAGATGCGCGGATGAAGCATCAATACGATCTTTATTACATTAAGAATCAATCGCCGCTGCTCGACGCGGTGATTCTCTTCGAGACATTGCGGGTGGTGTTTTTCGGACGATTTGGCCGCTAGCAACTTATAGCGGTTTGCACGTGCGTACGACGTGTCAGTA
>JAYUCP010000489.1:0-22786 GCA_043740245.1 Acidobacteriota bacterium
AAACGAACTTATCAGGTAATCGGTGTAGAGATCCAAGAGTGTTTTGTCCATTTGTCAAGTTTACTCATGAATCTCTCACTGCGTAACATCAGTTGATTAAAGACCCATATTTGGGAGACACGCCATCATTAGGGGCGTGTAGGCCCGACATTCGGCGTCAGGTTAGCCCTGGCGATCATATCTTCGTCGTTTCTGGAAAAGTGTCCAATATGAAGCAGTACATTGTCGGGGGCTTCGAAGTGGCGGAGAAGATTCACGCGACAGAGGCATACAAACGATTTCCTGAGCAACGGCTTCACCTGACTGAGGCCGGTCAACTTGCAGGCAACGTAATTATTGATGCACGAGGCCAGCAGCATTCGCTTGATAAGCATCCTGTTGCTTCCTTCGAGGACCGCCTCACCAATTACATTGTCGGTCGGAATCCGATTGTTATGGCTACGCCAGAGGAAATTGCGCGAGCCCGTGAAGAGACCATCTATGTACTTCGGTTTATTCTCGGCAAAGGCGGCAATTGCCCGATCAACGTGATTGGGCGTTGTAGCAAGCTGGACGCACATCAGGTGTTGGAACTTAGAGATTGGCTGTTGTCGCTAAAATCAACATCTTTAGCCCTGTGCGCGTGACGAACGCCTAGCGAGTCTGACTATGGGGCAACTGATGAAATGCAAAATCGTCTCCGTGGGCAAGCGGCGAGACGGGGGCACTCGTTACTGGTGCTTGGAACATAAGGCAGACGCAACGGCGAAATACGGACGCCGCGCGCGGCATTGCCGCTATGCGCATATCCCTCCTATCAAAGCCAATGAAATTCTGAAACTGCACGTTGATCAATACAGAGGCGGAGTCGCGCTTTGGGGAGCTGTGCCGCCAATTTACGACACAACTCAGCAATTGGTTAATCGCGGCATTCATGTTCACGCTCGGCTTCTGCCGAATAGCCACAAACAAATTGATGATACCTATCGTGCGGTTTGTCTGACTGGGAATCAAAAAGGCATCCCACCAGCAGGCCTTATGATCTCAGAGCTTGATGCGATCTATCACATGGTTACGTCTGTTTTTGGCTTTCAGATGAAGTATGTGGAATGCACTTTGTGTGGGTATCCGCATTTGGATAAGGATTGGTTTAGTCTCCATGCGCATCAGCGTCACCTTTGCGCGGGATGCGGTCGGCTTTTCCGCGATACTGACATCTCTATTGGAAATCCAGTCATCAAGGTGCAACAGGCATTTGGTGGCGTGCCTCATGGAGCCAAATCGGCGAGAAGGAGCATCAACATTCGACAGGCTGACTATCCCGGCGGGATCCAGATTTGGGGATCAAATCCTGCCGTTCTCTGGACTGTAGCTCACAAAGAAGAGGCGGGAATCCATGTTCATATTTTGAGCGAAGACGGCAGGGAAACTTTGATTGACGAGACTTTCTCGCATGTCAAGATGGACGGCATTGGCCTTGACCCTGAAATGGTGCGTGTTTTCATGGCGCAAAGTACGCTTCCTCATCTGACGGGACGCGTATCAAACATTCATTGCTCAAAGTGCAAACAGCCGCATTTTGACATTGGGGAGTTGGCGTTCACTCCACACGAAAAACATCATTGCACGGGCTGTGGCTGCGAAATGCGTAGCCGTGGCAGACGGCGAAAGACAATTGGCAATCCAATGGTAGGCATATTGGCACAGCTAGGGGAAAACGCGCCGCGCATACCACAAATACATCAAATCAATCTGCTGCCTGAGACACTCTGAGTGCGATAAGCCCTGAAACCTGCGTCCTCATGCAATTCTAAACGACTGCCAAATGAGATTTATTGGATTTCGGCTGCCTCACCCGGCCTGTTTCATTTTGTGTGCTTCGATCATCGCGCGAAATTTTGCAGCCGTCTCGACGCTGAGTTCCGGTTCGGGTGTTACGGGCTCGCCTTCGGCCAGCACACGATCTATTTCTTCATCGGAGGCGGTTCCCAGACGATCAAGCAAGACGAGGAAATCGGGAATGTTTTCAGCTTCACCGACGCGCCGTAGCCCCCAGCAACACCTGCCCAGGCCGCGCCTCCGTCATCTTGCCGTTATCCAGCACGACCGCGCCGTTGACGATCACGTAGCTGAAGCCTTCGGCATACTGATGCGGCTCGGCAAACGTCGCCTTGTCGCGCACGCGCTCGGCATCAAACACAACGACATCCGCCTTCATGCCCGGGCGCAACAAGCCGCGATCGGCAAAACCCATCCGTTGCGCGGGCAGAGAACTCATCTTGCGCACGGCTTCTTCCAAACTCAGCACGCGCCGTTCGCGCACGTAAACATTCAACACGCGCGCAAACGTGCCGTAGCTGCGCGGATGCGGCACGCCGCGTTTGGGAATCTCTACGCCGCCGTCTGAGGCGATCATGGTCAGCGGGTCTTTGAGGATGCGCACGAGGTCGTCTTCGTTGATCGCGTGAAAGATGGCCGACGCGCCGCCTTTGGCGACAAGCTCCAGCGCCGTCTCCGCCGCGTCTTCAAACGAAGCCGAACGCCCGCGCGCTTTGGTAATCTCCGCCAGGTTCTTGCCTTCCAGGCTTTGATCCCACTGACAGCGCGCGATGTAAACGTTTTTGGCATTGCCGCCGCCGCGATCAAACTTGATGCTCTCGACGACGGCGGCTTTGATCTTGGCGCGCGTGGCTGCGTCTTCCAATCGTTTGACGAGTTCGCGCTGGCCGCCTTCCTGCGACCATTGCGGCAAGAGCGCCACGAGGCCGGTGCTCGAAGCTGTATATGGGTATTGGTCAATCGTCACGTCTACGCCACGCGCGCGGGCTTCGGCAACGAGGCGCAGGGTGTCCACGCTGCGACCCCAGTTGTCTTTGCCGATGATCTTGTGATGCGTGACTTGCGTGGGCAATCCGCCGCGCTCGCCGATGGCAATGGTTTCTTCGACGCTTTTGAGCACGCCCGCCGCTTCGTCGCGCATGTGCGAGGTGTGAATGCCGCCCATCCGCCCCGCGACTTTGGCGAGTTCGATGACCTCTTCAGTCGGCGTGTAATTGCCCGGCACGTAAAACAAGCCGGTGCTCAAACCCAACGCGCCCTGTTCCATCGCCTCTTTGACCAACGCTTTCATCCGTTCGATTTCCTCGGGCGTAGCGTGGCGATTGATCAGGCCGATGACCTTTTCGCGGATCGAACCCTGGCCGACCAGCGCGCCCATATTGATGGCGATGCGCGCTTGCCGGAGTTGGTCAAAGAACGGCTTGAGCGGCAGCGGCGAACTGCCATCCGGCCCTTCAATCGCGGTGGTCACGCCCTGGCGGATATAGTTCTCGGCTTTGGTCTCTTCAAAAATCTGCCGCCGCGCGTGCGAGTGGGTATCAATGAAACCGGGCGCAATGATCTGGCCGTTGGCTTCGATCACACGGCGCGCCGTGGCGCCGTCGAGTTTGCCTACGGCGGCAATCGTATCGCCGCGCAAGGCGACGTCGCCGCGAAACCAGGCGTTGCCCGCGCCGTCCACGATGCGTCCGTTGCGAATGAGTATGTCGTAGGTTGGTGTTTGCGCGGCAAAGTAAACAGGCACGACCAGCAGCGCCAAGCAAAGCAGTGTACGAAGAATCGTTTTCATCAGCGCGTCTCGTTTCGGAAAAGAGGGCTAACCCTGCACCAGCGCCCCGTAAGTATCGGGCCGCCGGTCGCGGAAAAACTGCCACGTATTGCGCACTTCGCGGATCATATCGAGATTCAAATCGGCTACGACCACAGCGTCTTCGTCGCGTTTGGCTTGCGCGATGAGTTGGCCGCGCGGATCGCAGAAATAACTCTGCCCGTAAAACTCGCCGATGTTCCAGGGCGCTTCAACGCCTACGCGATTGATCGCGCCGACGAAATAGCCGTTGGCGACGGCGTGCGCGGGCTGTTCGAGTTTCCAGAGGTATTCACTCAAACCCGCGACGGTCGCTGACGGATTGAAAACAATCTCAGCGCCATTCAAACCCAACGCGCGCGCGCCTTCGGGAAAGTGCCGGTCGTAACAAATATAAACGCCGATGCGCGCAAACGCCGTATCGAAACACGGATAGCCCAGATTGCCGGGCTTGAAATAAAACTTTTCCCAAAAGCCCGGCGCGACGTGCGGGATGTGGTTCTTGCGGTACTTGCCCAGATATTTGCCGTCAGCGTCAATCACGGCGGCGGTGTTGTAATAGACGCCCGTGATTTCCTCTTCGTAAATCGGCACGACGATGACCATGCCGTATTGTTTCGCCGCGTCCTGCATCAGCTTGACCGTAGGGCCATCGGGAATTTTCTCGACGGCTTCGTACCAGCGCGTCTGCTGTTCGGCGCAAAAATATGGCGTCGTGAAAACTTCCTGCATACACAAAATCTGTACGCCCTGCTGGGCCGCGTCGGCGATGTAGCCCAGATGCTTTTCGAGGTTGAGCCGCTTGATGTCTGCGATAGAAGCATCGGCGGGTGCGGCAGTTTTCGCTTGAATCAAACCGCCTTTCACAATTCGTGCCATAACAATTCTCCTCTTGAACGATTAACCGACGGATACGACAAATTCCTTCATCGCTGATTGGCGCGCTTTCGCCCGCTTCGCCGGTTCAAGCAATTCGCGGACGGTGATGAGCAATTCGTCAAAGCCTTCCGGGGTAAATGATGCCTCGCCATCCACCGGGCACACCCAAGCCAGAATTCCAGAGACACTCACTGAGACGCCATCTTCGGCATACTCGAAAGTTGCGGGACGCCACTCCTTTTCAAGCTGGTGTTCAGAGCAAATCGGAACAAAATCGGTTTTCATAATTTACTTCCTTCGCTTACGTCGTTTGAACGGCGGGCTTTCCCACAAGGATTCGTCAGGGATGTACGCCGTGATGATCTCGATATATTTCGGGTTTAGATACTCGCAGACCGCGTGCAGGTAAATTGTGACATTTTGCGAGATTGCTGTCTTGCCGCAAATCAAGGCCCGCTTTTCTTCCGAGTACTCTTCGATGATGGTTCCTGCAAGCATGGCTTCGAGGATATGCTCTCGTTCGAAGCCTTCTTTCAAGGCGTGCAACGCCGCGTGACTTCCGAAGATATAGTTTCCATCTCGTACTTTTTCACGAATGATTTCAATTTTCATTTGGCTGCCCTTTCTATTCCGGCTGTGTTTGGATTATGCCGCGTACTGCGGCGGCAACGCTTTCATCAATCCATAATGAATCAATAGCGCCGCGCCGAAACCGACAAACCAGCCGTAATCATAAAGCGGTCGCAACGCCGGCACGAGCAAGCCAATCCACGCCAGCGCACAACCAATCAACGTAGCCACGACCGCACGCCAATTCCAACCGCTCGTGTATGTATAAGCGCCGTTCGTGCGATACAAATCAGCCAACACCAACTCCTTCTTTCTCACCAGCCAGTAATCGGCAATCAACACACCCGCAATCGAACCCAGTCCGCCCGAATAGCCGTTCAGCCAAGTGAAGATGTACGCCGAAGGATCGGCCAGCAGCTTCCACGGTTGCATCGCAATGCCGAGCAAGCCTGTAACCAACCCGCCCGTGCGAAACGAAATCAGTTTCGGAAAAGCATTCGCAAAATCATTGGCGGGCGACACCACATTCGCCGCGATGTTTACCGCCAGCGTAGCCACGACCGCTGTGAACATCGAAAGCGCCACGACGAACACGTTGCTGAATTGGCCGACGACCTTGAGCGGGTCCCACAATTCTTCCGGCTTCATCTGCGGATAGATCACCATCGCCGCCGACGTAATCATCACGCCCATCGCCGCAAACACGGTCATCGTCGTCGGCAAGGCCACGACCTGGCCGACGGTCTGCTCGCGCTGGCTGCGTCCGAAGCGCGTAAAATCAGGCATATTCAACGACAGCGTCGCCCAGAACCCGATCATCGCCGTCAACGAAGGAATGAACACCGGCCAGAATTCGCCCAGCGTTTGGAACTTGCCCGCGTTGGTGAACAGCGTGCCCAAACCATCGGCGCGCCAGATCGCCCAGCCCAGCAGCAACGCCGTCATCACCAGCACATACGGCGCGGCCCAGTTTTCGACCGCGCGCAGCAAATCCATCCCGCGATAAATGATCCAGATGTTCAAGCCCCAAAACAGCAGGAATGATAGCCACTCCGTCACCGTATGCCCGCCAGCACCTCCCACTGGGCCGCCGAGCAACGTTTGCCAGCCCGGAATGATGGCTTTGAAAAACGTATGCAGCGCCTCGCCGCCGATCCAGGCTTGAATGCCGAACCAGCCGCAGGCCACCAGCGCGCGCATCAAGGCCGGCATGTTCGAGCCGATGGTGCCGTAACTGGCGCGCGCAAACACGGGAAACGGGATGCCGTATTTCGTCCCTGGATGCGAGTTGAGCAGGATCGGAATCAGCACAATCGTATTGCCCAGCAAGATCGTCACCAACGCCTGCCACCAATTCATCCCCGCCGCAATCAAGCCCGACGAAAGCATATAGGTCGGGATGCAATGCGCCATGCTGATCCAGAGTGCGGCGTAGTTGTACGTCGTCCAATCGCGCTGCTGAATCGGCACGGGCGCGAGGTCGGCGTTGTAGAGCGGGCTGGCGCTGATGGCGGCGGGGTCGCGCAGTTCGACGCGGCCGTCAGTGTGGTGGATGGTTTCGGGCGGGATAGCTGGGGTCATTGAGATAACTCCTTCATCAAAACCTCAAAGCAGTTTTCACTGCCGCTTCAACAATATCAGCCCAAATCGGTTCGGGCCCCCAATGTTCCTTTAGTCGCGCGACCTCAGTCGTAAACACGGGCAACTCACCCAGCACTTTTCGCGGGGAGGGCTTGCGGGAAGCATCAGGCCGCGTGACCAACCACGACATCACTTTTTGTACGATGGTTTCTACGGTGCCGTCATATCTGAGCAAGTCATACCCTGCGAGATCGGAGATGACTTTCACGTAAACATTGCCTTGCGGAACCAGCGCGGCCCAATCGTGTTGATTGTCTTTGCTGTATCCGAAGTATTGATGAGCGATTGCCATGCCTAATTCGAGCGGCATGTTGAACCGCGCGAGATGCTGGTCGCCTTCACCACGATAGCGTGACAAATCGTGAATTGAGTATTTCGAGGAAAAAATAGCTCGTTTGATCCGCTCCATTCTCAGTTCTGCAACCGTGCCCGACTCAAGCGCGCTGCGCGGCGTAAAGCCGCAAGCATCCACCGCGAAGATGATCGCTTGAAACAGGGGTTCAAACTCCTCATCGAACGGGCAATTGATAAAAACAGATTTGGCGTGCTCAGGTTGTAAGAATGCTTGAACCTCTGTCCCTGTTGGCTGGTTGAGAGTTTGCGCAACCGGGTCGCCCAATAGCGCGGTCTTTTCAACCCCATTTTCAGTGTCTGACATGGCTTGCTCACCTCGCTTGGTCACGGCGGCTGATCTACTGCGAAAAAGGCCTCCATTCGCTTATGGCTGACTCCTCACACCGGGTCTTTCCACCTCATTTCTTGGGAAGGGCAGGTTAGCTTTGAGAGTCTCTACGTACTGGCTGATCTCCGCAAACCGCATCCGCTGCTCTTCACGATCCGCCTCAGTTACGGAAGGGATTTGTTCGACCTGGCTCCAATCTTGCTCATTCCGCAAAATTGTCAACAGGCTTTTAATAGCCTGTTGCCAATCACGCTCCGGCTCTCTGATACGGACAATCGGCAAACTCTCTTCCGGCTCAACTGAACTACGAACAAACGCCGGTGGTTCAGCATCGTTAAGCAAAAACGGAATCAGTCGTTTTTGCGGGTCTTTCCATACCGATTCCAAGGCTATCTGCAATTCGTTGCGCTGCCTATCATCTATTTCTGCGTTGGAACCAACCACTACAATGGTCGCATCTGACGCTTGGACGTCACGCATCAACAAATATGCTCGCGTCAGTTTGGTCATCAAAACATTTTCGGCATTGTGATCTGGCGTTAGCCAAGCCGCAATATTTTCTTGTTGTAATGACGCCTGAAGTTTTACGGCCCAATCACGTACTGCTTGCGAACAAGAAATAAACACCTTCATCTCACTACCTCCGGTTTGAAACAATTTTAGCACACCAATCGTGTAGCTCTCGGCTGGCCGCACGAGTATCAACGCGCCCCCGTCTCACCCCGCTTCAAAAACTGCCCCACGCCCGCCAGCCCTTCATTCCTCTGTGCAAAGCTTACGCGGCACGCTGGCGTTTACGCGCGCCTGCTGAAGACAGCTTCTTTCGCCCACTCAGCCCCAGTCCTTTCGCGCTAGCCGTAGCAGTACGTTTGGCGGCAGTCGCGCTCGGGCGTTCCGCCGCTGCCAGCCGGGTTTTCGTCCCAAAGCCGCCGGCCAGCAAGCCGGCCACCCCGATGTCCACCGCCAACTGCGGCCAATAAAGTCCGGAACCCGCGCCGAGAATTTCAATCTCCGCCAACTCTTTGGCCGTCGCTGCCTGCAAGCCCTGAATCAGCCGCGCGGGCACCAGCAGGCTCATCCCGTTCGCCAACTCGACCACAATCCGCCGCGCCAATTTGTCGTAGCGCGCGGCCACAACGTAAGCGCCAGTGGCCGTCTCAGCCTGGCCCAGCCGGGTAGCCTCGGCGTATTGCTGCTCGAATTCCGCGTCACGCATCTCCCACTTTCCGCCTTTAATTGCCATAAATCTGTCTCCATGCAAGCAACAACTCGGCTTGCCGTTGAAAAGCGATGCTCATCACTCGTTTGACATCGGCCTTGCGCATGCCGCGATTTTTTCGGAGCGCGGGCCGCGTCTGCTCATCGCCAATGTAGATCAACACCTCCGGCGTTTTCCCTTTGCCTTTTTTGGTTCCCCGGATGACATGGCTATGCGCTGGCGGATGATCGTCAGTGTAGACCCAAAATTCAAAGCCACGTTCAGTAAAAACCTTTGGCATGATGAAACTCGATATTTGTAACTTAAACAGCGACCGCAGAAGCAAGCAATGGCTCACTGCGCACCCGTCTCGCCCCGCTTCAAAAACTGCCCCGCGCCCGCCTGCCCTTTCCATTCGCCGTTTTCAACAATCACGTTGCCGCGCGACAGCACAACCTCGGTCACACCCTTGATCGTCCAGCCTTCATACGCGCTGTAATCCACACGCATGTGATGCGTCGCCGCGCTGATCGTCTGTTCGCGGTACGGATCGAAGATGACGATGTCGGCTTCCGACCCAACCGCAATCGTGCCTTTGCGCGGGAACAGCCCGAAGATTTTGGCCGCCGCCGTCGAAGTCAGTTCGACAAAACGATTCAAGCTGATGCGCCCCTGCGCCACGCCGCCGTTGTAAATCAGGCTCATGCGATGTTCGACGCCGGGGCCGCCGTTGGGAATCTTGCTGAAATCATCGCGGCCCAGTTCCTTTTGCTCTTTCATACAGAAGGGGCAATGGTCGGTCGAGATGACTTGCAGGTCGTTGCTGCGCAGGCCGCGCCAGAGCAGCTCCTGATTCTCTTTGCCCCGCAGCGGCGGCGTCATCACGTATTTCGCGCCTTCAAAACCCTCTTGCTCGTAGCAACTGTAATCCAAGAACAGATATTGCGGACAGGTTTCGGCATAGGCGGGCAGCCCCAAATCGCGCGCGTTCTGCACTTCTTTCAGCGCGTCGTAACAGCTCAGGTGCACGATGTAAACGGGCGCTTCGGCCATCTCGGCGATGGCGATGGCGCGGTGGACGCCTTCGGCTTCGGCTTTGGTGGGCCGCGTCAGCGCGTGGTATTTCGGCGCGGTGCGTCCAGCGGCGAGTGCGCGTTTGACCAGCACGTCAATGATGACGCCGTTTTCGGCGTGCATGCAAATCAACCCGCCGTGCTCGCCCGCCTTCGTCATCGCTTTGAAAATCGTCCCGTCATCCACCAAAAACACGCCGGGATAAGCCATAAACAGCTTGAAGCTCGTCACGCCCTGGTCAATCAAGCCCTTCATTTCGGGCAAGCGTTCGTCGGGCAGATCGGTGCAAATCATGTGGAAGCCATAATCGGTCGCCGCCTTGCCTTGGGCTTTGGCGAACCAGACATCGAGGGCTTCATTCAACGCCTGCCCGTGTTGTTGCACGGCGAAATCAATGATCGTCGTCGTCCCGCCAAAGGCCGCCGCGCGCGTGCCCGTCTCGAAATCATCGGACGAGAAGGTGCCGCCGAAAGGCAAATCCAAATGCGTGTGCGGATCAATACCGCCCGGAATCACCAGCTTGCCGGTGGCGTCAATCGTCTTGTCTACGTCGCCGACGAGCGCGGCGAGGTTGTTGCCGATGAGGGCGATGGTTTCGCCGTCAATCAGCAGGTCGGCAGTGTAGGAATCAACGGCGGTGACGATGTGGCCGTTGGTGATCAGAGTTCGCATGCTTGCATTCTCCTATTTCGGCAGGTCGCCGAATTGTTCGCGGTAGCGCGCTAACGTCGCTTCTAGTTCAGCGGCACGTTTCTGTGCTTCTCTTTCTGCCTGCAACGCGGACTGTAACTGTTCCTGCGCTTCTCTTTCTGCCTGCAATGCAACCTGCAACTGTTCCTGCGTTGCGACGGCTTCTTGCGAATTAGGCAGGAAATGGCCGGTCACGGGATCCAATAAGCGCAAGGTCTGGCCCGTATCCACCAGTTCAAGCCCCACGACTTCACTGCTGACCCGGTGGTCCTTGACGTTCAGTTCCTGGTACCGCCCTGCTTCCAAGCGGTAACCGAGGAGCGGCTCATCCAAATAGTCGTACTCAGGGTCAAACAGAAAATACTCGTGCACGCCCAATTGCTCGTATAGTCGCCATTTGGTCTGTAGGTCTTCGCGCGAAGTACGACGTGATGTAATTTCGATGATGAATTGTGGCGCGACACCTTCTTCCCAAAGTTTGTAAATGCGGCGTTGGCCTTTCGGCACGCCACGCACGACAAAGACATCCGGCGCAAAGCACTTGGCCGGATTGCCTTCGACGTAATAGACCAGCAAATTGCCGGAGACGTAAATGTCGGACTGTTCTCTGAAGTGATAATCCAGGGCTGTGCGCAAATCTATCAGGCATTGCGCATGAATATCCGTTTCGGCCATCGGCTTTCCATCACTTTCCGGGTAAATCGGTACCGCTGCTTTCGTTGTTTGCGCGAACATAACTTATCCCTCGCTTTCAGCCTTCACATTTAGATAGTCGCCAACGCTTCATCCAACGCCGTCGCCAACTCATCCGCATTATCCTTCGTCATAATCAATGGCGGCCCCAAGCGCACGCAGTTGCCATACAAGCCGCCTTTGCCCACCAGCACGCCGCGCTTCTTCGTTTCCTCAAACACCTTCAACACGGCCTGCGGATGCGGTTCTTTGGTCTTGCGGTCTTTGACGAATTCGAGCGCCTGCATCAGGCCCATGCCGCGTACATCGCCGATGACGTCGTATTTTTCCATCAAGCCCATCAGCCGTTCGCGCAAATGATCGCCGACGACTTTGGCGTTGTGCGCCAGGTTCTCTTGCTCGATGACTTCAATCGTCGCCAGCGCCGCGCGTGAAGTCACTGGGTTGCCGCCAAAGGTCGAGAACGTCAGCGTCGGCGTCGCGGCGGCCACTTCCGGCGTCGCAATCGTCCAGCCCATGGGCGAGCCGTTCGCCATGCCTTTGGCTGAAGTGATGATCTCTGGTTCAACGTCCCAGTGCTCGATGCCGAACCATTTGTCGCCCGTGCGGCCCCAGCCGGTCTGCACTTCGTCGGCGATGAACACGCCGCCGTATTGGCGAATGATCGCAACGGCTTCTTTGAAATACTCCTTGGGCGGCGTGATGTATCCGCCCACGCCAAGGATCGGTTCTGCCATAAACGCCGCGATGTTGCCGGAGGTCGCCGTCTCGATCAGTTCCTTCATGTCCTTGGCGCAAGCCAGATCGCATTCGGGATAAGTCAGCTTGAACGGGCAGCGGTAACAATACGGCGCAGGCGCGTGGTAATAGCCGGGCACCTGGGTCGGCAAAACTTTCCATGCTTTGTGCCCGCCAGCGCTTTGGGCGGCAGCGCTGCGTCCACTGTAACCGTGGCGCAAGGTGATGATCTCTTGCCGCCCGGTGTAAAGCTTGGCCGCTTGCGTGGCGGTTTCGTCGGCCTCAGTTCCGCTGTTGGTGAAGAAGGATTTTTGCAATTTGCCCGGCGCAATCTCCGCCAGCTTCGCAGCAAGTTGCGATTGCGGCGCGTTGGCATACAGCGTCGAGGTGTGGGTGATCTTTTGCACCTGATCAATGATGGCGGCGGTGACGTGCGGGTTGACGTGGCCGACGCTGGTGGTCAGCACGCCGCCGAAACAATCTAGGTATTTGTTGCCCTGATCGTCCCAAACGTGCATGCCCGCGCCGTGATCGAGCGCGAGCGGTTCCTGGTAATACATCGTGACGGCGGGGAACAGATAATCCTTGTGTTGCTGTACGGTGCGATTTTCATTGGCGCTCATAAATTGACGTTGCTCCTTACGAG
This sequence comes from Acidobacteriota bacterium, assembly GCA_043740245.1. Lineage (GTDB taxonomy): Bacteria > Acidobacteriota > Blastocatellia > RBC074 > RBC074 > JACPYM01. The sequence continues at coordinate 12,437 of JAYUCP010000489.1, forward strand.
GTTTGGCGATGATTTTAGCGACGCTGGTCCGGCGTCAAAGGTGAGGCGGATTATGGCATTGCCGGGCGCTTCCACCAATAGAAACACTGGCACAAAATCAGAACAGTCAAAGCCGCTCGACAGGATGTTCAGGCTTGACAGGCTTGGCCGTTGTTTGGCTGAGCATGTCTTGCTGAATACATCCTGTGAATCCTGAAAATTCCGTCAACCCTGTCGAAGCCTTCTTGTTGCGGATGTCCATCAGAGTTTTGCGCCGGGGGAACCGGGCGGCGCGGCAAGAGTAGCGCGAACTGTCTAGTTTGCGCGGCTTCAGCAGTCGCGCCAGGGGGTAGCAGTCGCACCATGATTGGAGTTCCTGAAGCCGCGCAAACTAGACAGTTCGCGCTACTCTTGCCACGCCGCCCGTTGTGACTGAAGCGCCCACACAAAAACATGTCGAGCACCCTCTTGTTGCTGGAATCTTGCTGTAACCCTGCGAATCCGTTAGCCTCTCAATCGTTATGATCTCCATTCCAATTCGCTCTGTGGTGTTGCGCCTGGCTTTGCTGTTGGCCCTGGTTGCGGCGTTGGGCTGGCTCGGCTGGACGATTGCGCGCGCGGCTTACGGCGACAGCCTCAGCAACTACGCCGAACGCAGCCCCGATCTATCGAATGAAGCGCGCCTGCAGGACGCCGATGCGGCGGTGGCCTATGCGCCGCGCGACCCGCTGGTGCGCTGGCAACGCGGCGACATTTATCTGGCGATCGCCGCTGCTGAACAGGCGGAGCGTTTGTTGCCCATCGCCATCGCCGAATTGCGCGCGGCCACACAAGCCAGCCCCAACGATCACCGCCTTTGGCTGACGCTCGGACGCGCGCTGGAACGCGACGGCGCAATGCCCGCCGCGCGCGCGGCGTTTCAGCGCGCTGTCGAACTCGCGCCTCAACATTTCGATCCGCAATGGGGCCTGGGCAATCATCTGTTGCGCGCGGGCGAACGCGACGCGGCCTTCGCCGTCTTGCGCCAGGCCTTGCGGCAACGGCCCACGGCGATGCCGCTGATTTTCGATTACGCCTGGAATGTTTATGAAGGCGACAGCCGCGCGATCATCAACGCGCTGGCCGACACCAACGCCACGCGCGCGCAACTGGCGGCGCTGTTTGGCGCGCGCCATCGTGTCGAGGACGCATTGCAACTCTGGCGCGAGAACGGCCCGCACACGCCCGCCGAGACGCGCCAGTTGGCCGAAGCGCTGGCCAATGCCGGGCATTTCAAAGCCGCTTATGACCTCTGGCGCGCCGCCAAGGACGGCACGCTGCCGCCGCTCGATAGCAATTCCCTGCTGGCCAATGGCGGCTTTGAAGAGAATTTCGATCCCGCTTCGACCCTGCCGCTGCTGGCCTGGCGCTGCGCACCCGGCGCAACCGTCAACGTGCTGCTTGATCAACAAACACGCGCCGCCGGGCAATTGAGCCTGCGCTTCCGCTTCGAGCAACAAGACAATCTGACGCTGATCCTGGCCGCGCAAACCGCGCCGGTGAAGCCGAATACGAATTACTGTTTGAGCTTTGCGGCCCGCACCGAAGCGTTGCTGAGCCTGAGCACGCCGCTCATCAACGTGACCGACGCGGCGGATGACAAACGCTTGAACGTGGCGACGCCCCAATTGCCCAACGGCACGCACGAATGGCAAATGACCACGCTGCGCTTTGCCGCCAAGTCCGAAACCGAAGCTGTCACCGTGCGCGTCTTGCGGCTGCCTTGCGCCGAACCACCGTGCCCGCTGACGGGACGTTTGTGGCTGGATGATTTCAAATTGACCGAATGTCCCAAATAAACTTCCCACGAAGCCATTCGAAGGAGCACGAAGAAAACCGCTCATAATCGCCGACCATTCTTCGTGCCCCTTCGTGTGACTTCGTGGGAGAAACAGGAGCAAACCTATGACCAAACCGAATCGCCGCCAATTCATCCGCGACTCCGCCGCCAGCGTGGCCGGCGCCGCACTCATCAACAACACCACCGCCGCCGCGCAAGCCCGCGTGCCCGGCGCCAATGACCGCATCCGCGTCGGACTGATCGGCTGCGGCGGCCAGGGCACGGGCGATCTGCGCGCCATGCTGCGCGCGGGCAACACGGAATGCGTCGCCCTCTGCGATGTGGACGACACGCAAACCGCCAAGACCCGCGCGCTGGTCGAGACGCAGCACAATCAAAAGCCGGCGCTCTTCACGCGCGACTTTCGCAAGCTGCTCGAAGACAAAACGCTCGACGCCGTCATCATCGGCACGCCCGATCACTGGCACGCGCTGCCGATGATCGCGGCCTGTCAGGCGGGCAAGGATGTTTACGTCGAAAAGCCGCTCGCGCTGACCATTGGCGAAGGCCGCGTGATGGTCAACGCCGCGCGCCGCTACAACCGCGTCGTCCAGATGGGCACGCAACAGCGCAGCTCGACGCATTACAAAGAAGCCATCGCCTATTTGAACAGCGGCGCGCTCGGCAAAATTCGCGTGGTCAAAACCTGGGCCTATCAGGATTGGATGGGTAACATTCCCAAGGTGCCTGACGAAGCCGCGCCCGCCACGGTGGATTACGACATGTGGCTCGGCCCCGCGCCGCTGCGCCCGTTCAACAAGAACCGCTTTCACTTCGATTTTCGCTGGTATTACGACTACAGCGGCGGGCTGATGACCGACTGGGGCGCACACATGATTGACGTGGCGAACTGGGGCATGGGCGTCAAAGCGCCGAACGCGGCCATGTCGGTCGGCGGCAAATTCGGTTTCCCCGACGATGCCGAAGAGACGCCCGACACCCAGCAAGTGCTGTGGGAATTCCCCGGCTTCAGCATGATCTGGGAGCACGCGACGGCGATTGGACGCGGCCCCTATGACCGCGATCACGGCGTGGCCTTCCACGGCAACAACGGCGTGCTCATCGTGGATCGCGGCGGCTGGGAAGTCGTGCCCGAAACCGAAACCAAGAAGCGCAAGAAAACCTATCGCATGGCCGGCGAACCGCGCCGCAGCGGGGGCGGCGAAGACATGCATTTCAACCACGTCAAAAACTTTCTCGACTGCATGCGCACGCGCCAACGCCCGGCGTCGGATGTCGAGATCGGCCACAATTCGATGATCGCCTGCCATCTGGGCAACATCGCGTTTCGTTCGGGGCGCCGTGTGCAATGGGATGTCGAGAATGAGCGCGTGGTCGGTGATGCCGAGCAGCAGCGGCTGGTGCTGCGGGAGTATCGCGCGCCGTGGAAGTTGCCGGCGGTGGTGTGAGTTGGTACATCCGCAATATCGGCTTAATTCTTCGCTCAAGCATCCGTGATTATCCTGAAGAGCGATGTAAAGAAGGATGCTCGCGGTTCGTTCTCCGGCATATGCAGGGCGGCGTGCAGCAATCGTTCGAGTTCGATTTGAATGGTTGGCATGGTTGGCATATAGCTTACTCTCCTACTTCATGGGTAGATTTTTGATCTGCCACTCAATTTCATCTTTTAAGCTTTCGATCGTAACATCTCCCTGACGATTGAGGACGTCTCGTAGCAATACTTCTACTTGTTCATATGTTTCGTCGTCTTCTTTCCATTGCACAAGCACGCTCGGTTTGTTTAGCGGGAGAATAGCCAGGGGATATTGAATCCCTAACATCTTTGCCGCTTCCTCCGCCATGTTCTTCGTTTCTTGAATGATTTGCTCACGAATCTTTTCTGCAACCTCGAGTGAGATGTATTGGAACGGAGATGAAATATTGATCCCCACTTTTTTGGCTTCTTCAATAATACGCTCTCTTTTCACCCTTAAAGCCACCTCTAGATGAATAACCTGAATGGCAGGAGTACATCTACTTTCAAGAGTATCTTCATCAAAGATTAGCTCGACACAAGGCGAAGGCCGCTTATTTTCAGACCGTTGACAATACAACAGTATCGCAGACGCTAATGCAACAGCTTGTTTTGGCGGTAGGAATACCTCGCCTCCGGTAACAGAGGCATCATTCTCCCAGTTTTGCCCGGAGCTAGGAGAAACGAATTGAAATTTGACTGATAGCTCATTGGGTGAAGCACTCTCGGAGATGGTTAGCTTGTAATTCGTGGCGGTTTCGCCATTACCGTATGTTTTGTTTACATAGTTGACCTTAAGCCTCATGCCGACCTCCAATTCAGTGAACTTTGATTAAACAAATTCTGCTGTCTAATGCAGTCTTAGCTGATCTCTAATAAGAGGTGTAATCAAAAGTCATTGCCATTACACCTTACATTTTTTGCGAGCCAACTGGCTTCGACTTCGCCCGAAGTTTTCCCGCATGGGTGAGTACCATACCGTTTGCGGCTTTGCTCATTGCAATGTAGTGTTCCGCCGAGTTAGCCAAACAAAATCGGCTTTTTCTCATAGGAACGAGATTCCCGATATAAAGAGTGAACATGAAGCCGAGGAATTGGAATTGGCTTCGAAAATAGCCATTCTCTTTACCGCCGTAAGGGAAAGTGAAGTAGTTCCACAATCCCTTTTCAGTGATAACACTCAGCCATAATGTCGCTTTTCCAGGAAAATTTTCATTACCGAGAAGATACTGGCGGAATTGTTCTTCGTACTTGGGGCCAAGTGTCGGTAAGATGAGTTTACGTTTTCCTGACTTCCAGCCGTGGATAGATGCTCGCCAAAAGACGCTCGCAGCAAAATAAACCAACTTGGGTATGTCAATCTCAGCGAGTTTTGTAGCAGCGTATACTTTCAGCAGGTTGCCATCGTCATACTCTGGCTCTGCCGCATCCAGCGCATCTTTTAAGGCAAATCCCTCTCCGTCACGGTAGCATTTCTTCAGCACCCACCTTTCACCATTTTTGCTGAAAAGGTCTTCGCAGTCTTTGCAGAACACATGCCCGCGCACCTGTTCATCCTTGCTTATAGTGATTTCGGAGTTCATGAGAACAGGCGCATCGCCACCTTGAGATTTGGTAATTAGTCGGTAGCCCGCTTTGGGCAAAAGATGGCTATCGCGAAGTTCAACGCCCTGGCTCTGACATAACTTGCAGGTTCCTATAACGCTCATAGATTCAAAAGCGCGACTTCTTCGGCAAAGCACTACGTAAATGATTAGTTGAGCCGTGCGGTTGTTTGACGCGCCGCACTGTACTGCCACTCTGTACATCGCGCAAGATCAAGTAGGGCGCAGGAATGCGCCGCTGTATGATTGCAGGGATTGCAGGAGCGAGTGAGGCGGCTTCGTGAACTGAGAAAAGGCGGACAAAACTTCGCTCTAAAAAGCATAAAGGCAATGGTTGGCCCTGGCATCAGCCATTGCCTTTTGCGTTTTCAATTTTAATCACCATCCCTGCTTGCCGTAGCCTTTCAGCCAGCACATCGCCCAACCCAGTTGCTGGCGTCAGCACGCCCCCGCGTTGCGCGCCGCCGGGCAACGCCGCCGCCTCGCCTGCCAAACACAACGCCGCCTCGCACAGGAATTTCACCGTGGCGCGATTGCCGGGGTCGCCCGTGTCTTTGATGACGCCGCGCACCCGGCGTCCATCAGCGGCCAGGCCCAGCAACTCGCAGCGGAACCAGCCCTCATTCATCGTCTTTTCCGAAGGCCCCTGCCCTGGCGCGGGCAGCATGGATTTCAGCAGCGGGCGCAGCGGCGATTGCAGCGCCAATTCAAACATCGTCGCCCCCGTCGCCAATCCGGCGGCGGGCAGCCAGCCCAGCGGGCCGTTGAATTTCGTGTATTCCTGATACGAGAAACCAGCGCCGTAACCCGCCTGCCATTCGCTGAACAGCGCCTGGCTGCGGCGCACGACGCGCGTGTTGATCGGCCCCATCACAAACGGCGCGACCCACGCGCCCAGATCGGCGTCGTAGTGCGGCGCGACCGGGTCTTGGTTTTCTTGCACGGCAGCGGGCGCGGCTTCTTTCGACGGGTTCAACAGAAACGGATTGCGCGCCTGCGCTGCCAGCCCGCTTTCATAAACGTTGAACGCCGTCGCCAACGTCCCGCCATTCACGCCGCCGGCCATTTGAAAATAAGCTTTCACGCGGCGGCAATCCACGCCCAGCGTTTGTTGAATGTGGCGCGCGATCAGATACGCGCCCAGATCGGAAGGCACCGAATCGAAGCCGCAAAACGGAATGATGCGCGTGCCGTCCGCCGCCGCTTGCGCGTGGTAACGATCAATCAGTTCCCTGACCCAAACTGTCTCGCCCGTGATGTCTACGTAATGCGTGCAGTGGCGCACGCAGGCGTCCACCAGCTTCGTGCCGTAGAGCGCAAACGGCCCGGCGGTCGTGAGCACCACGCGGGTGCGCGCAGCGATGGCGTCCAGCGCGGCTTGATCCTGGCTGTCGGCGACGAGGATGTCGCCAGAGTTAGCAGACGCGCCGAGTTCGGCTTTCACCGCCGCCAGCTTTTCACGATTGCGCCCCGCCAGCGCCCAGCGCACGTTTGGCGCGTGCTGGGCGAAATAGGCGACGGTCTGTTTGCCGGTGAAGCCGCTCGCGCCATACAGCACGACATCGTAATCACGGTTTTGCATGTGGGTTTGCCTGCTCTTCGCGCCAAGTCAAAATTTGCCCGCCTTGTCCGAGCAACACGCTGCCCGGAAAGACGCGCAACCGCCACGGTTCCAAGCGCAACGCGGCGAAGGCTGCGCACGTCGGGCTCGTCCAGTTCGGAATGATCGAAGGGTTATAGCCGACGGGCGGCGGCGTATTGGCAAAGAGGTTCCACACCAGCGTGCGCGTCTCATCGTCAAAGGCCCAACTGGCGCGGCATTCGGCGACGCAGGTGTCGTGGTTCGTGGCCCAGTAATTCAGCGAGAGATACGGGCTGGCTTGCAGGTGCGCGCGTTTGGTCGGCGTCGGCCCGGTGCCAATCCAGCCAATCAACTGCGCGCCATCCCATTGCCAAATCGGATGCAACACGCGCGAACGCGGACGGCCTTGCGCATCCACCGTGGCGGCGCTGGCCCAGACGATGCGATGCGCCATTTCGACGAAGGCAGGGGCGATTTCAGTTAACTCATTCATCTTGGAATTCCTTATTCGGCCGCTGTTGGCCTATGCCGAATCTCAAACAAACAAGTTCGAGCAGCCTTACGAATTTGCTCGTTGGGATGGTGAAGCAACGACTCCACCGCGCTTGCATCTGTTGTCAAGCCGATGACAAAGAGACAGGCGAGCGATTGCTCTATCACTGCTTCATCGTCGTGTTTTAGATAGGCACAACAAGCTTGACGTAACTGCTGGCAGCCTCCCTCGTGGCCGTCAACAGCCTCGCTAACCAACTCACGCAATAAAGCCTGCCGAAAATGCACATGTGCCGGTTCGCTGCAACTGTACCAGCGTTTGCTCAAAACACTTCGAATCCACGTTGGCAATTCGCTGTCATTCCAAACAGTGTGTTGCGTTCCTTTCATACCAACCAGCCAGGTCGCCCAAAGAGCATTCGTTCAACAGTCAGCCCCTAGCTTAACGCCGCTATCGGCTGCCATCCGCTTTGCGCGTGACCACCGCGCACAGGCAAGTCCGCCCAGTAAAGATCACTTACGTTCACCCTGTGTCACGCTCATCGTAGGGAAATTGTGCAAGCGCTTCGGCCCCCAACGCTTGCCAATCAGCCAACTCGTCCAGCAACGCCGCCGACATCGGCTCATCCGTCAGCGGCACCAGCAAGACGCCACTGGCCGTTTCAATCACACGAATAGGAATGTGTTGCGCGAAGCCGAAGCGTGTGCGGAGTTCTTCCGGCAGCGCGACTTTTCCATCCGCTTCCAAAGTTAAAGTGCCTTGCATCATTGACTCGCTCCTTTCAACGCCGCCGCCGGCTGCCGCCGCCAAAAATCCCGCCCAGCAACCCGCGCGAAATCTCGCGCGCCACCTGCGTCCCAATCGAACGCGCCGCGCTTTTGGCAAACGCGCCCAACAGCCCGCCCGCCACGCCCATCACGCCGGACATCGCGCTGTCTTGGGGCGCGGCTTGCTCCGGTTCAGGCTGAATCTGGGCCGCGCGCTGCTTCAACATTTCATACGCCGAATCGCGGTCAACAGCGTTTTCATAGTGGCCATAAAACGACGACGCGCGAATCACGGCCTGGCGTTCCTGCGGCGTGATTGCGCCCAGCTTGCTTGCGGGCGGGGCGATCAGCGCGCGGCGCACGATGGTCGGCGTGCCTTTTTCGTCAAGCACGGAAATCAACGCTTCGCCGACGCCGAGTTCCGTAATCGCGCTTTCGGTGTCGAGCGCCGGGTTGACGCGAAACGTGGTCGCGGCGGCCTTGACCGCCTTTTGATCGCGCGGCGTAAAGGCGCGCAGCGCGTGTTGCACGCGGTTGCCCAACTGGCCCAGCACTAGGTCGGGGATGTCGAGCGGATTCTGGCTGACGAAATAAACGCCCACGCCTTTTGAGCGCACCAGCCGCACGACCTGTTCGATCTTGGTCAGCAGCGCGTCGGGCGCGTCGTCAAAGAGCAGGTGCGCTTCGTCAAAAAAGAACACAAGTTTGGGTTTGTCGAGGTCGCCGACTTCGGGCAGCAGTTCGTAAAACTCCGAGAGTAGCCAGAGCAGGAAGGTCGCGTAAAGCATCGGCGCGGCCAGCAATTTGTCCGCCGCCAGAATGTTGATGACGCCGCGCCCGCCGTCGCCCGTCTGCATCATGTCGTTCAAGTCGAGCGCCGGTTCGCCGAAGAATTTGTCGCCGCCCTGTTGCTCGACTTCGAGCAAGCGGCGTTGAATCGCGCCCACGCTGGCCGCCGAGACGTTGCCGTAAGTCGTGGTCAAGTCTTTGGCGTTGTCGGCCACGTATTGCAACATCGCGCGCAGGTCTTTCAGATCGAGCAGCAGTAGTTTGTTGTCATCGGCGACCTTGAAGACCAGATTGAGCACGCCGCCTTGCGTGTCGTTCAGGTTCAGCACGCGCGTCAGCAACAGCGGCCCCATCTCCGAAATCGTCGCGCGCAGCGGATGGCCCAGTTCGCCGAAGACATCCCAGAAGACGACGGGATAGGCTTGGTACTTGAAATCGCCACTGCCGAACTGTTGCACGCGCTCGGCGACTTTGGGACTGTCGCCGCCCGTTTGCGAAATGCCGGCCAAGTCGCCTTTCACGTCGGCCATGAATACGGGAATGCCCTGGCGGCTGAAACTTTCGGCCAGCACGCGCAGCGTCACGCTTTTGCCGGTGCCGGTCGCGCCCGCAATCATGCCGTGGCGGTTCGCCATCTTGGGCAACAGGTAAATTTCTTCGGTGTCTTTGGCGAGCAGAATCGGGTTTGCCATCTCGTTGATCTTCCTTTTTGAATTGTTGGAATGGGGTTGTGCGCGGCGGAGTATAGCAGCGTGAACTGGCGCGTGTCAGTAGCCCGACCGTGAGGAAGGGCTGGTCTCGCCAACAAGCCCTCCCTCACGGTCGGGCTACTGACACGTTTTCCGTATCGTCCACCGTCGTCGCGCCCTTGTTCCACTTCGGCGTATACGGGCAATGGCGGCAACCGGTGCCGCAACAACTGCCGCGTTGCAAATGATAGGCGCGCGTGAACACCATCAGGCCATGTTCCCAATAAAAGTCTTCGGCCTCGGCCAATTGTTGCAGCGCGTTTTTCGCCGCCTGTAAAAGCTCGTTGTTTGACATCATCACCTCGCCGCCCTATTTTCCCCGCCCAGCAGTCGTAAAGAAAGTCATCTCTACATCAGGAGGAAATTCATGCCCAAACGTTACTGGCTGTTGAAGTCGGAACCGGAGGCATTTTCGATCCGGGATTTGGCGCGCGCCAAAGAACAAACTACCTCTTGGGACGGCGTGCGCAATTATCAAGCCCGCAATTTCTTGCGCGAAATGAAGCTGGGCGACCAGGCGTTTTTTTATCACAGCAACGCCGCGCCGCCCTCTATTGTCGGCAGTGTAGAGATTGTCAAAACGGCCTACCCCGACCCCACACAGTTCGATCCGAAGGATCATCACTACGACCCGAAAAGCAAAATGGACAGCCCGGCGTGGGACATGGTGGACATCAAGCTGGTCGAGATTTTCCCGCGCGCGCTGGGCCTGGACGAATTGCGCGAGGTGCCGGGACTGGAAGGCATGGAACTGTTGCGGCGCGGTTCGCGGTTGTCGGTGCAACCGGTCAGTGCCGAGCAATGGAAGGTCATTGTCAAACTGGCAAAACGAAAAACATAAAGGAGCAGCATCATGGCAGCACGAGTTACGCACTTTGAGATTCACGCAGAAAATCCCGAACGCGCGATTGCGTTTTACAGCAAGACGCTCGGTTGGGAATTCAATCAATGGGCCGGCCAGCCGTACTGGCTGATCACCACCGGCCCGGCGGATACACCTGGCATCAATGGCGGATTGTTGCCGCGTCACGGCG
>JAYUCP010000490.1:0-3752 GCA_043740245.1 Acidobacteriota bacterium
ATCAACGCGGCCTGCAAGCGTCCCTCGATCAGCGCGCGCCGCGAACGCAGGCGCTCAACTTCGACCTGCAACAGGTTCAATTCGAGCGGCGCGGTCTCGCCCTCGTCCACGCGGATTTTTACTACACTCACCGTTTGCAGGTTGAGTTCGTTGACTCGTTCGGTGATTTCCAGTTCGTGCAAGGCGGCGAGCGCTTCGGCGTAAGCGGCAAGCGCCTCGCCGGTGAGCCGCCGTTCGCGGTCGGCGACTTCGGCCTCCGCTGCTTCCAATTCGGCCTGCGCGAGTTCGAGCCGCCGCCCGCGCTTCCCGCCCAGTTCCAGCGGCAGCGCGAAGCCGACCACGTTGAAACGATCAGTGCCCGCGCCGGTCACCCGCTCGGTCGTATGCTCAAAGTCCACCACCGGGTTCGGCCTGAGTCCGGCCTGGAGCAGGCGGGCGCGGGCGCGGTCAACATCGAGCCGGGCGGCGGCGAGTTCACCGTTGGAGGTCAGCGCCCGGCGCACGAGATCGTTTGACGAAGCGCCCTGCACCGGATCGAGGTAACGAGCCGCCGTCGCGCTCGAGCCAGCAACGCCCGGCGGCGGCCCGGTCTCAGCGGTTTGCGCCAACGCCGGACTACCTGCGCACGCGCCAGCCAAGCTGACTGAACCAATAACGCTCACTAAAAACCGCCTCGTCGCTGGCAGCCAGCGGGAATGACGACCGGCGGTAGTTTCTATCGGCATTGCAAGACTAGATTGAGATGACATTACGGATGAAGTGCCTCTATCTGATAATTTGAATTAAGGATTCCGCCGCGCGATGCACGGCGAGCGGCGCGAACGCGCTGACCGCGATGAGAGTCACGGCAAAGGCGGCGGCAAGAATAAGCGCCTCGACTTTGTGTGACCGCGCGAGCGCCTGCGCGCGCGCGGCGGTGGGTGGCATGTCCGTCAGGGCGAGCACGCGGCAGACGCGCTGCTCAAAGCTGAGAGAGTCTTCGGGGATGAAACCGGAGGCGCAGACGCTGGCTGGCGCGTTGCCGTGCGTAAGCGCGCGCCGCCGTAGTTTAACCAGCGCTTCGGCAATCTCCAGCGGGGCCGAGGTGCGGGCGGCGGCTACTTCGTCGCAGACCAGCTCGACCTGCTCGGCGCGCCAGCGCAGCAGCCGCCACGCCAGCGGGAAGGCGAGCGAAGCGTGTCCGCAAAAGGTGAGCGCCAGCTTGGCCAGGTTGTCGCGCCGCGTATGGTGCGCCGCCTCGTGCTCCAATAACCCGGCGAGTTCCGCAGGCGTCAGCGTGTGCAACAACCCCGATGAGAGCACCAGCTTGGAGCGCCCAAAACCCCACACGAAAGAAAACGGATAATCACTCATCACGAGGCCCACGCTCAGCCCGTGCCCTTCCGCCACCTGGTTGACCAAGGCGAGTTGAGCGGCGGGAGCAGGCGCTGCGCTCAACTGCAAGCGCCCGATCACTCTGCCGGCGCGTAGATAACCGCGCACGCTCTGGCTGGCGGCAAACAGCGCCGCCGCCGCCGCCAGCCAGAGCGTGAAGTAGGCCAGCACCGGCTCCAGCGTGGAAGTCAGATTGCCGAGCAGATGCAGTGGATGGAACGGCGCCGGGTGCGCGGCTTCAAAGCCCGCCTCGCCGAGCCACGATTCCGGCAGCAGCGCCGCGGCGACCAACCAGGCCGCTATTACCGGCGGGGCAGTGATCGCTGCCGCATAAAGGCGCGCGCGCGTATCTGAGTGAGGCTGCCACCAGCCGCTTTCCGCCGCCCGGCGCAAGGCCCAGGCGCTGGTGAAACTGGCGAGCGCCAGCAGCGTGCTGAAGAGGACAAAATTCTCGACGGCGATGAAAAAAACCATCCCCTACTTTTCCTCCTTCTGACTCTGCTTGCGGCGCTTCTCGCGGATCATGGCTTCGAGCTGGTCGAGCGCCCCCGCGTCCTCACCGACCAACTCAACGAAGGCCGAGATGGCCGGTTCAGTGAACTGGCCCAGCAGCGCCCCCAGCACTTCCTGCGCCATCTCGCGCTCGAATTGCGCGCGCGTGTAGCGCGGCGCATAGACGAAGGCCTTGCCCTGCTTTTCGCGGGTCAGGTAGCCCTTGCGATGCAACCGGTCGAGCGTCGTCAGCACAGTGGTGTGCGCGATCTCGCGTTTTTTGCGCAACTGCTCCTCGGCTTCACTGACGGTCTGCGGCGGCCTGCTCCAGAGCACTTCCATCACCGCAGCCTCCAATTCGCCAAGTACATGGCTCGCGCCGCGCTTGCCTGGCCGGAATCCTCGCAGAGTTATCTTCGGACGAATGAACATTGGAGTTAGCTTTTTTTCGGAACCTCACGAAATAATTAGGATGGCAGGCAGCATAAGGGGCGTTACCAACTACTGTCAATAGTCGGGCTGAGCAGACGGGCGTTCATCGGCGGCTCCTGCATCGCTAAGTTGAGCTTTGGTTTTTTGCGCTTGGGAAATCAGAAGCGGAAAGTGTATTGCAACTTCCCCGCCAGCTTCGTGCCCGTCGCGCGGAAGTTGTAGCCGCCGCGTTCGTTTTGCAGCCAGCCCTGATTGAAGACGACAAAAAGATCGTTGCCGGGTTTGAGAATCCAGCGCACGCGGCTTTGCCAGCCCAGGTTGCGCGATTCGTTGTCGAACTGCACCAGGTTCGACATGGTCAGGAACGGCGAGAAGGCGTAATCGGCGCGCAAGCTGTAAACGCGCGCGACAAAGCGGCCCTCTTTCAACCGCGCGAAGGTCTGCTCGGTTTGCGCCGCCAGCTGGAAGTGCGGCGCGAATTTGTAGGTGAACTCGGCCTCGATTTGATCGGCGTGACCCGAATAGAAACCGCCGAACCACCACGTCGCACCGAATTCCCACGGACGTTTCGCCGCCGTGTTGAACTCCGCGCGATAACGTGTGAAGCGGTAATCGCCGGGCGGCAGCACAATGCCGTCGGCAATTTCAAACGGCTGGAACAAATGCTCGAATTGCGGCGCCCAGTTGGCTTCGACGCGGTCGCCTGAATTGAAATCCCAGTTGATCGGCGCGGTAAAGAAACGCCAGCTTTCAATCGTGCTTGTGCCGCGCGCCAGATCGTTGCGACGGTATTGCGTAAAAAACATTTCGTTGAACATCTGCCGCACGTTGAGAAACTTTTTTGGGCGCGGTTTGTAAACAGCGCCCAGGTAAAGTTTGTCTACGGCCTTGCGCGCAACGAAACCGAGCGCCGGGTTGTAGTCGCGCCCGACGTGCCGCCATTCGGCAAACATATCCCAACGGTCGTTCGGATAATTGACGAAGACGCCATACGCCGCAGCATCTCCGTTGACTGCCTGTTTGCTGGTCTTGCTGGCGAACAGGTCAACCGAGAAATTGCGCTGGCTGCCAAGCAGGTTCGCCGTCGCCAGCCGCAAATCAGCGCCGATGGTACGGCTGTTTGTCGCGCTGCCCGGATCGCCGTCGGTGTAAAGCGCGCCGAGATACGATTGTTTGAAGAGGTTGCGTTTGACGCGCCCGACGAAGAAGTTTTTGGCTTCTATCGTCTGCCGGCCATTTGGATTGCTGAAGCTTGTTTCGCGCGTTCGCACGGCCAGCACGCCTAGATCGTACTTGCCGGCTTTGCCCGTCAGTTTCGCGCCCGCCAGAATCGGCACTTCACGACCGGCGAGCAAGCCGATGCGGCGGCTGAAGAAGGGCAGCAACTCGCTGTTGCCGCCCGCCGAGCGCGTGAAGTTGAAGACGCCCGCGTTCTCCAAAAAGAACGAACGCTT
>JAYUCP010000491.1:0-3749 GCA_043740245.1 Acidobacteriota bacterium
GACACGCCGTCCCACTCGATTTAGCCACCACCGCAGAAAGTAAGCCAAAGCCGCCCTAGAAACCGATGATCCAAAACCAGCAAAAGTTAAGCGGGCTGCCAGCGATCAAGTATCGCTATCATGCCTTCATCAGTTACGCCCACGAAGACAAGCCTACGGTCGAATGGCTCCGCCAGTTGTTAGCCACGTTTTGGGTGCCGTGGCAGAGGCGGCGGCTTATCTTTTTAGATCAAGAGAGCCTGCCGGCCGGGGGCGGCTTGTCGGCCAGCTTGAGCGCCGCGTTGCGGGAAGCGCGGTTTCTCATTGTTTGCTGTTCCAAAGATTCGGCTGAATCCACCTGGGTCAATTTGGAAATTAAGGAGTTTCTCGAAAGCCATCCGCCAGAGAACGTCCTGGCCTGTTTGGTGGGGCTAAAGACAGAAGGCAGCTTCGTCGTGCCGCCAGCCGTTCAAAACGTTCAAGACAAACTGGGCGATGAGCTTTTTAAGCCTGATCTTCGTGGGCAGCCCGAAAAACTGAAAGGCCGCGAACAAAAGGCGGTCATCAAAGAGGCGCTGGCGCTGCTGGCGCCGTTAGTGGATTTGCCCGGCAAAGACGAACTGCTCGACCAGCGGAAGAAGACCTTGATATTTGGCACGGCACTGCTGACTGTGCTTGTCTGCGCTGTGCTTGGCTGGAAGCTGTGGGACGATAGACCCGCGTCGCAGATCAACAAAATCCTCGCTAAATCACCTGACCTGATGCAAGCCATTTCCACTGACGTCACTTCATCTAAAGCTATGCTGCCACGGCCTGCGGCGATTGCTGATGCTGCCAGCGATCGCTATTCCACTACTGATGAATGGTTACGCACACTGGTGCTGACGGGTCATGCGAACGACGCGCTCGCGGCGGCGCGGAAGATCGAACATGCAGACGCCCGGTTTCACGCGTTGATCGAGATCGCCGATCAACTGCGAAACGGCGGGGCAATCCGTCATTACATAGATCACTGGGGACACCCTTCATGGGAAACGGTGTCAGATGAGCACGATGGAAAAGCCAAGGCTGACGCAAGCGAGCAAGCCAAGCAGACGGCAAACGAGGCCGTCCAGGCGGCAAACGAAGTCGTCGAAGGGGCGCGCAAAATTGCGGACGCAAATGTCAGAGGCGAGGTGCTGGTCAAAGTTGTCGAGGCGCTGGGCAAAGTCGGTAAAGGCGTTGAGGCAAAACTGGCCGCGCACGTGGCGCTTGCAGCGGGGCGGCAGATCGAAGACGCCGACGCGCGCGCTTGGGCGCTGGTCAAGGTGATCGAAGCGCTGACTAAGGCCGGCCAAAATGATGAAGCCACGCAAATTGCCGCAGAGGCGCAGGAAGTAGCACGGAATATCAAGGGCAACGAGCCGCGCGCGCTGGCGCAGGTCAGGATTGCCGACGCCCTGGCCGCGGCCGGCAAGAGCGCCGAAGCTCACGAACCGGCGCGCAAGATCGAAAACGCCGATGAAGCGCTCGCAGCGGCGCGGCAGATCAAGAAGCTGGACGCGCGCATTGAGGCATTGATTGATATTGCAGAGGCGCTGGCCGATTCCGGCAGGCACGCCGAGGCTGGGCAAATCGCCAGCGAAGCGCTCACCGCGTTAGGCGCTCACGGAAGTTATTGGCGGATGGACAAAATCTTTCGACTGTTAGCCAAGGCCGGCAAAAATGAAGAGGCTCGTCAGGTCGCTGCTAAAGAACTCGCGGCGCGACAACAACTGCCGCCAGGGAAGGCGCGCACCGAGGCGCTGGCCAGCTTCGACATCCCAGACTTCCTAAATTCGGTAGCCAGGTCAGGCACGAGCGCCGAGATCAAGCAAGTGGCTCAGACCGTACTCGAAGCAGCACAGCAGAGGAAGTATGAGTGGGAGGCCAACCGCGCTCCGTTTCTGGTTAAGCTTGTGGGCGCACTGGCGCAGGCTGGTAAGAGCGACGAGGCGGTTGAAGCAGCGGGCTGGATTGCGAATCAAATCATTCGCATTCAAGCGCTCGTCCGCGTTGCCGAGGAACTTGCCAAAGCCCACCAGCCGGAAAAAGCCCGGCAAGTAATCAATGAGGCGCAACGCCTGGCGCAGCAATTCGCCATCGTAACGGACAAATCATTTGCGCTGGCCGAAGTGGCCAAAGGGCTTGCCAGGCTCCACTACTTTCGTTTAGCCCGTGAAGCAGTTGAATCCCAAGCTTCCTCTCAGGACAAGCTGGCTGCTTACATCGTTATCGTGCGCGAGTATGCCAGCGAGCGAAACCCAGCGCTGACGCAGTTGTTTGTGGGAGAAACGCCGGAATGAGGCAACGGAGCCTGGCAAGATTGGGCAGGCGCAACCAGCAAAATGTCTAACTGCTTTTTGTCAGCGCACCACCTCTTCCTGGCTGGCGCGCTAAGCTGCTGGTTTACGAAGGCATTGACGAAGACCGCATCAACGCCCGCTGCGGCGTCACGGTGAAGGAGATCACCGCGACCGAAGTCGTGCTGATGGACGCGCGTGCATACGACCCGTTGACCGCGCCGCAAAAGACGCGCCGCAAAAACGATTACGTCTTTGCGCTCATCGGGGGCGCTAAGCCGACAAAGTTTTTAGCGCGGGTTGGGAGCAAAATCGGGTAAGATTTCCAGGCTGCCCAGACTCAAAACAACTATGCAAACTCATCTTCAATATGGCAAAGACGGACTGCATGTAAACTTGCCGTCCCAAAACGTCACGCTCCTCCCGCCGCATTTCATTTCGGGCGTCGCCGATGAAGCCGCCGAATTTCGCCAGGCCGTGCGTGCGCCCATCAATGCCAGGCCGCTGAAAGAACTGATCGCCGCCAGCGACCGCGTCGCCATCGTCATCCCCGACATCACGCGCCCGCTGCCGACCGAACGTTTGCTGCCGTGGCTATTGGCCGAACTCGCGCACGTGCCCGCGCAGAACTTCGTCATCATCAACGGCACCGGTTCGCACCGCGTGAACACACCGGATGAGTTGCAGGCGATGGTCGGTGCGGATGTGTTTAAGTACTACAGCATCGTCAATCACAACGCGCACGATGCAGCGACGCTGGCGCTGGCGGGTCAAACGACTGACGGGCGCGACATTTATTTCAACCGTGAATACGTCGAAGCCGACAAACGCATCGTGCTCGGGTTTATCGAACCACATTTCATGGCCGGTTTTTCAGGCGGCTATAAAGGCATCTTCCCCGCCGTGGCCGACATTGACGCGATCATGCATTACCACCGCGCCGACGTGATCGGCGACGCGCGCAGCACCTGGGGCGTGCTCGACGGCAATCCGACGCAAACGCAGATTCGGCACAACGGCGCGCTGTTGCCAGTGGATTTTTGCATCAACGTCACGATCAACCGCCAACGCGCAATCACCGGTTTTTTCTGTGGCGAAGTGCTGGCCGCGCACGCCAAAGGCTGCGAATTTTCCAAGGCAACCGTGATGCTGCCATGCGAAAAACCATTCCCCATCGTCATCACCACCAACAGCGGCTATCCGCTCGATCAGAATTTGTACCAGGCCGTCAAAGGCATGTCCGCTGCCGCGCAAATCGTCGCGCCAGACGGGCTGATCGTGCAGGCTGCGCGTTGCAACGATGGCTTTCCCGCGCACGGCAATTTCAAGCAACTGCTCTTCGATCACGACTCGCCGCAAGCGCTGCTGGACACCATTCTCGCGCCCGGCTTTTCGCTCTACGATCAATGGGAAGCGCAACTGCTGGCAATCATCCGGCTGAAAGCGCGC